>NZ_OZ034788.1:1292148-1615186 GCF_964028515.1 Wolbachia endosymbiont (group B) of Hofmannophila pseudospretella
GTTTTTAGGCCAGCAGATGCAATTGAAACTTTGGAGTGCATTAGCATTGCACTTGAAAAAAAAGAGTCACCTGCACTATTTGCGCTTTCAAGGCAAAATATTAATTACATGCACTCTTATACTGACCAATTGGCCAACCTATCAAAATTTGGTGCATATATACTATGCGAATATTCAGGGAAGCTAGAAGTGACGATATTTGCTACCGGATCTGAAGTTGAAATTGCAGTTGAGGCAAGAGAAAAATTACAGGAAAAAGGTGTAGGAACAAGGGTCATTTCTATGCCGTGTTGGAGGCTTTTTGACGAGCAAAGTGATGAATATAAAGGGGTAATATTAAATAATGACAGTATTAAAGTTGCAATTGAAGCGGGAAGTGAAGTGGGTTGGCATAAATATATAGGCTCAAACGGTATATTTATTGGCATGAAAAATTTTGGAGAATCAGCACCTTATAAAACACTTTATGAGCATTTTAATATCAGTGCAGATCATGTAGTAAAATGTGTTTGTGAACAACGCTTTTTGTCATTCCGCTGCGCATAAAATTACTTAATGAACTCAGCCAGTGCCGTTATTATGATAAGGAACATCGGTGAAATGTTTCGAGTAACTTTTCCGTTTCTATGATCCACTTGGCGGCAAGAATAAAGTTTTAATCATTCTATGGTTTCTGTATAATTTTCAAAACTTAATTGATATATATGAAGGTAATAATAGGTAGCACTAGTAAACAATTAGGAGATTCAATAGCAAGTGGGCTAAATGCTCAGCTATTACCTACTCAGGTATCAAGATTTGCCGATGGTGAGGTAAATGTAGAAGTAGCAAATAATCTACATAATCAAGAAGTATACGTAGTACAATCTCTTTCTTCCCCTGTAAATGATAACCTTATGGAGCTTTTGCTTACAATTGATGCAGCAAAGAGGTCAGGAGCCAAGAGAATAACGGCTATTATTCCTTATTACGGATACAGTAGGCAGGATAGGGTTATTAAAAACAATAATATGCAATCTGCTTTAAGTGCTAAATTAGTTGCAAATCTTATTCAAACTGCAGGTGCAAATAGCGTTGCTGCTATTGATTTGCATTCAAGTCAAATTGAAGGTTTTTTTGATATACCAGTTACTAATTTGAGCTGTTTTGAAGTATTTGTTGACTCTATATACAAGGAGGATTTTGCAATAGTTGCGCCTGATGTTGGAGCAATTGGCAGAGCTCGTGCTTTTGCAAAGATTTTAGAGGAAAAATACAAGTTAGATAATGATATTGTTGTAGTAGATAAATATAGAGAAAAAGCAGGTAAATCTCAGGTAATGAATGTAATCGGAGAAGTTGCAAACAAAAATTGCGTCATTGTTGATGATATAGTTGACTCTGGTGGAACATTATGTAATGCAGCTCTTGCTTTAAAAAACCGAGGAGCAAAGTCTGTAGTTTCATGCATTACACATGGAATACTTTCAGGAAATGCAGTTGAGAAAATCTCTTCCTCTTCTCTGGATAAATTAGTAATTACGGACACCGTATTTCACAAATTTGAAAAAAATGATAAGATAGAGGTTGTTTCAATTGCAAATATTTTAATTTGCTTCATGCAAGGAGGTAAAAGTGCCAGCTAGATCAACAGAAGATGTTATCACTTCGTTAATAGAATTTGCAAATAAGAGAAAAATAACAATTACTAAAGAAGAAATGCTTAAAACTGCACAGCTTGTGAGGATTAAGTTATCCGATGATGAGATTCAATATTACTCAAAAGAACTGACAATGCTGGATTGGATACATGATACTTTGTTGAAAGTTAATACTGAAGGTGTTTCTCCTATGCGTTATGGAACTATAGATAAAGATATTCATGTACGAGATGATGTTGTAAATTCTCAAAACATTAAAGAAGAGATATTATCCAATACAAAATCGGAGCATGGGTATTTCGTAGTACCTAAGGTTATAAACGATTAAGATAAAGCAAGATTTATACCGATTTTATAGATCTACTTTCAAAAATAAGACCAATCTGGTAAAGAAGCATTCGTTGGAGTAAAAACCATTTTTTGATTTTTCTTTACTAAATCTACTAAATATAATTTAGAGTTGCTTGGTGATTCTGCGTTAGTAAAGATAATTTCTCTGCCATTTGGTAGCCATGCCGGAGATTCAATTTTATGCCCCTCTGAAAGCAAGCGCTCTTCTTTGCCATCTGGCTTCATAACTCCTATGTAAAATTTTCCTGACTGAATTTTTGTAAAAGCTATCAGATCTCCTTTTGGCGACCAAACAGGTGTAGCATATCTTCCATTTCCAAAACTAATTCTCTTGGGTTTTTTGCTTTTTTTAGTGAAATCTATGATATATATTTGCTGACTTCCACTTATATCAGAACTAAAAACCATGTACTTTTGATCTGGAGACAAAGAGGGAGAAGTACTTATAGCTGAACCTTTAGTAATTTTTTTTGTTCGTTTGCTGCTTAAGTCTAGAGATAATATATTTGTTTCACCACTCAATGAGTGGGAAATAAAAAGAGATTTACCATCAGGAGAAAATCTTGGTGCAGAAATAACTCCTTCAAATGCGCTGATTATTGATTCAGTGTTATCTTTTAAATTTTTTAATATTATATAACTTTTACCATTTGTGTATGAGATATAAACAATACCCTTTCCATTTGGTGAAAATCTTGGTGTTGACACAAATTTCTCACCATTTGTTAAGTACTTTATATTACTTCCATCTTGATTCATCACAGCAATTTTACGGACGGATTTGTAATTGCTATCTTTTTCTTCAGCGATATATGTAATTTTTGTATTGAAATGCCCTTTCTCACCAATCAATCTATCATGTATCACATCTGAAACAAGATGACTAATTTTCCTCCAGTCTTTTGCTAGAAAAACAACCGACTGAGTAAGCAATTCTCTGTTTGTAAAGCTGTCAGATAAACGAAAAGATAGCTCTAAATTTCTGTTTGATACTTCACTTAAACTTACTGTGACTACAGTATCGCTTTTCCAAGACTCAACTTTCGTGTTACGTTTCACATTAAATAAGCCACAATTAGATAGATTTGTTTCAATTACTTTTGTGATGCTTTCACTTAGCTCACTTTCCACTTCTGTCTTGCATGCACATTTAGATACAACAAGATCAATATTACCAATATTGCTTTTTTTTATATCAACATATAAAACAGCTTTTGTGGAATAAGGAATAAATAACGAAATAAATAACACCAGTTGAACGAATAGCTTCATTAGATTTCTTGCATTACCTCCTGTCATCTCAGCAAATAGCTTACTTTTGAAGTTAAACTGCATGACAGTAGAGTAAATCAATTTCTGCAGTACTTGACACTGGAATCCAGAAATTTGACTGCAAGTAAGTGCACTGAGGTGGCAAGCATAAAAGTAGTTGTTTTATGCTAAAACAAACGTCTTTGACAAGGTTGCATGAAAAACTGGATCCCAGTGCTCTGACACTGGGATGACATTTTCCTGATGGAGATTGCTCTAAAACTACAATGTTCATACAATTGTATGCATGGGCATTGGGACGACACCCTTCTGGTAGATTCAAATCACAATGTTTGTATAGTTGTGTGATCTGACACTGATTTTTTTTTACGGATTCCAGTATTGCATGCTGAAATAACATCAAAGAATACATTGTTAACTTCTTACTCAAATAATGGTTAATAAAAAGAGGTGTATTTCTATACCTGTTCTATCTGGACTTCAATTATAGGTCTTTTTAGTAAATATTCTTTTAAGATACTAAATATTGAGCTCTCAATTTTATTTCTTATTTTTTTTATCGGCTGTGAGTCAAATGCTGACTCAACCTTCTTTATGATCTTTTGCATAATGGCTGCATCTTTTTGCGCTTCGAAAACACCAGGTGCAAATACTTTTGGCTTAGCAAGCAGTTTATTTTTCTTATTTACAACTGCTGTCACTACGATAGCTCCGGCATCTCTCATTCTCTCACGCATTTTTATAACGCTGCATTCTGGATGACGGAGTAACATACCATCAATACCAAAGTAGTCGACATCAATGGAGCTAACTTTTTCCCCATTTTCCAAATTAACAATATCACCTGGTGCAATCATTATTGCTTTTTTCACACCGCACTCTTTAGCAAACTTTACATGTGCATCCGTATGAAGATACTCACCATGAACCGGAATAGACATCTTAGGTTTTATCAAAGAATACATTTCCTTTAGCTCTGCTTTTACTGGATGTCCGGAAGCATGAACATTTTCTGTTTTTTCAGTAATAACTTCCACTCCCATCTCAATAAAGGCATTGAGCATGTTATGTGCACGAGTTTCATTGCCAGGAATGATTTTTGATGAAAAGATCATGGTATCACCTTGCTGCATTTTAAATGCTTGATGACTCTTAGCGGCAAGTCTTGCGGTAGCTGCCAGTGGCTCACCTTGACAACCTGTGCAAAGTAGCACCAGTTCTTCCCTTGGAAAATTTACTGCTTCCTTTGCTTCAAGAAACTCAGGAGAATCAGTTAAATAACCACTATCCTGCGCAACTTTCACTATTCTCCATAAAGATCTGCCAAGTAAAACCACTTTTCTATTTAGTGCTTTTGCAGCTTGGCTTATTGTTTCAATTCGCGCCACATTCGAGGCAAATAGCGAGACAGCAACCAATTTTTTAGACCGCTTTATTATATTGTAAATATTATCATAAATTTCACTTTCTGACTCAGGGTGATGCTTGCTTAATATATTGGTTGAATCGCAAATTGCTGCAAGCAGGTCACCTTTATCGCCAATTTCTTTTAGATGCTCCATATTAGAAGTTAATCCAACAACAGGTTTTGGATCGAATTTCCAGTCTCCGGTATGGAGTGCACTACCCATTTCAGTGCTAATTAATATTGAATTTGCTTCAGGAATTGAATGAGTTACATTTATAAACTCGACGGTAAAAGGACCCAAATTTATGCTGCCATTTATGTCTACCTCTTTCACAGGCACTATACCTTCCAATCGAAATTCTTTTAGTTTCTCTTTAAGAAAATTAACCGTAAACTTTGTTGTATATATGGAGCACTGCAACTCTTCCCACAAGTGTGGCACTGCACCGCAGTGGTCCTCATGTGCATGTGTAATTATTATTCCAAGTAAATCTTTTTTTCTTTGAGCAATAAAATCTATATCAGCAATGAGCAACTCAACACCTGGCATAGTTTCATCTGCAAAACCAACACCAAGGTCGATCATAATCCACTTACCTTGGTAATGATATAGGCTAACATTCATCCCGATTCTTCCTACTCCCCCAAGCGGAAGAAATAAAAACTCATTTTTGTTTATATTCATTAAATTTAAATTATTAAAACCTGAGGATAGCAAAACTTCGACCTTAAATAAAGGAATTTATCACTTTTGCATAACTTAAAAAAATCTTTTCACTAAAAGAGAAGGCTTTCAAATTGGTAAAAAGAATTAAGTGTAGACAGCTACCTCTTTATATCATTTAGCAAATTTCTCATTTTTTTTTTACTTTTTCAAAGAATCCTTCAGATTTCTGCTCTACACTTTCATGTTCCTCTTCCTCAAGCGCTTTTAATAGCTCAATCTGCTTTTGGGTTAAATTCTTTGGATTTAAAGTCTCAACTATTACCTGTACGTATAAATCACCACGAGCATGTGAGTTCATATATGGCATACCCTTTTCCCTACAACGTAGTTTGGTACCAGTTTGAGTGCCTTCAGGGATCTTTACTTTTATTTTAGCTCCATCAATTGATTGAATATCGATTTCACCACCAAGCACTGCTAGTGTCATTCTTATAGGCACTTTACAGTGTAAATCTGCTCTATTGCGAGTGAAGATCTGATGAGTAGCTATTTTCACACATACGTATAAATCTCCGCTTTTTCCACCTCTTGCTCCAGCTTCTCCTTTACCACTGACTCTTACCTTAGCTCCTTCTTCTATGCCTTTTGGAATTGAAACGGAGATATTTACTTCATCTCTTTTACGCCCACTTCCACCGCATTTCTTACATTTATTTTGTATTATTTCTCCTTCCCCATAGCATGTAGTACACGTTCTTTCAATGGTAAAAAAGCCCTGTTGAGTTCTAATTCTACCGCTTCCCTGGCATGTGTTGCACTGAACTGGTTTGATTGCTCCTTCGCTACCTGTGCCTTGGCATGTATTACATTTTATATTTGTCACATAATGTATAGGTGCTTGTATTCCTTTAAATGCATCTTCTAAGGTAATTTTAAGGTCGTAGCGCAGATCTGCTCCAAATACTCCTGTTGTACTTCTTTTTGTTCTTGACCTACTTGTACTGCCGCCGAATCCTCCACCAAAAAAATCGTTAAATATATTGCTAAAATCCCCTCCAGCTTGGCTGAAATCAAATCCACCGGAAGCACCATCGTGACCATAACGATCATAACCTGCTCTTTTTTCAGAGTCAGATAGAACTTCATATGCAGCTGTTACTTCTTTAAATTTTTCCTCTGCTTCCTTATTACCAGGATTTCTGTCAGGATGATATTTTAATGCTAGTTTTTTATATGCTTTTTTTATCTCTTCAATACTAGCATTTCTGCTCACTTCTAGCAGATCATAGTAGTCTTTTTTGTTCATATATAATAGCTCAGTATTTTACCTTTAAAGATAGGTATTACATATATGAATTTCAAGTATGACCTCTATTTCCTATAAAATATGGTGCACCCTGAGCGACTTGAACGCCCGACCTTTTGATCCGTAGTCAAATGCTCTAATCCAACTGAGCTAAGGGTGCTTGCACAAAGTTGACTTTAACAGATTTTGTAGCTTATTTCAATTGATTTAGCTAAAAATAAAACTCTTATCATGTATGAAACCTGTAAGAAATTGTACTAGCTCTCTTAAAGGATAACTTAAGTTAACAGTTTTCAATTATTTTGATTTTAGAACCGCTATCCGAATAAGTGCTTTTCACATTATACTGCCAAGCTGCTAACAAATAGCGGAATGACGGTTATAGTTAAATCTAAACTATTTTGGCTATATCAGAAGACGGGTTATGCAGAAACCTTAAAATACTTCTTGCTTGCTAAGGAGAATAAATACATTCCTACAAACAAGCAGATACTCAATATCGATGCATAGGAAAACTTGAAAATTAAATCTTTAATATATCTTGATAAGCATTTACCTGCAGAAATTTTGTATAGTAGTCCAACACAAACAATCGTACTATCAATGACTGATGCTATAATTAAAGTGATGAAATTTGCCATATGAAAATTCAATTTGGACTTTAATTTTTTTAAAATAACTATGCTTGAGAGAAGAGAGACTAGAATTGCAGTATATGAAACCAATATTACCAAACTAAAATTTTGCAATTTAAAAAGACAGCATATCACTGTACACACTATTAAGCTGTAAGTAGCTTTGCTTCTACCATGAAACTCAACCATTGAGTTTACAACTAAAGTAGCTCCCACAAATAAGGTAGCACATATCATTAATTTATTTGAAGTGTTAAGTAAAGAAAGACTGATAAGCAAGAGTATTGATAAAATGGACATAATCACCTACCCAAATTTAATAACATGCATTTATTTTAATCAGACATTACACATAATGAAAAATTTGTCTAGCATAATCAAAAGTTATTTAAACTAGCACCTAAGTCTTTCAAATCTATTCTTATAATATCCTTTATATTGAGAGCTTTCTCCTCTGTCACTTTTCCAATACATGAAAAAACTATACCTTTAAACAATTCTTCAAACTTCCGCTGATTTTGCGGGGCAATGGTTACTAATATTCTACTTTGCGATTCAGAAAACATTATTATCTTGTTTATTATGTCTGTATTTTGTGTTTTTCCTATTGGTACTAGTGAAAGATCAATTTCAGCACCAAGGTCTCCTGCAATTAGCGATTTTGCCAGAGCAATAATTAAGCCGCCTAAGTTTGGTGCAATTGCAGAGACAATTATACCATCTTTTATTGCCTGGTTGTAACGTTCATACAACTTCCTAGCGCTCTTTGCATCAACTTTTGGCACGTTGTTATTATCTATTCCACTATATAACTGATATTCAGATCTACCAAGCTCATCGTGGGTTGTACCAAGCACATATATCAAGTCCCCTGGCATTTTCACATCAAGCGATACCGCATTTTCAATATTGTCTATAACTCCAATTGCTGAAATGAGTAATGAAGGTGGCGCAGATATCGTTACTTCCTTGCCATTTTCATCATACCCTTTGAAGTCGTTAAACATACTATCTTTTCCAGATATGAATGGCGTTTTAAATGCAGTTGCAAAGTCGTAACAAGCCTCTGCAGCTCTCTTTAGTTGCCACAACCTTTCTGGATTATAAGCATCGCACCAGCAAAAATTGTCGAGCAACGCTAGATGATTTATATTTCCTCCTGCAGCTACGTAGTTGCGTATTGCAGTGTCAATTGCACATGCTGCCATGTGATAAGTGTCAATTTCTCCATAACTTGAGCCAAATCCCTGCGATTTTACAACACCTTTGTTTGAAGAAAGGACTGGCCTCGAGACAACAGCTTCACTGCACACTCTTCCCTTGCCTTGCAGTGGTTTCAGTATTGACGATCCTTGAACCTCATGGTCATATTGCACCACTATAAACTCTTTGCTGCGTATGTTTGGTCTGCTTAGCATTTCTTTTAGTGCAAAGGTGTCATTCCAGTGCTTGACACTGGAATCTATCTCAAGCTCAACTCTGCCATCGCACGTATTTTGACATAAAGTTTTAGATTTATTTGCAGACAAAGCCTGCTGGATTTCAGTGTCAAGCACTGGGATGACAGGAGAGAATTCTGGAATGATAGCGTATGGGTTAGATTTTCCAGACCATGGCTTTGTTTGTAAATGCACTTTGGGATTACCGTCATGCAGAAATTCAGTTTCGATGTCCATTATTACTGCCCCTGGGGGACATTTAACAACGGCTTTGCCACTTTTGTTGAATTTTCCAATTACACAGACCTCCACATCATGTGTTTTCATGATTTGCTTAAACGCAGGAAGATTTTCTTCTGGCACTGCTAAGGTCATTCTCTCTTGTGATTCTGATATCCATATTTCCCACGGAGCCATACCCTCGTTTTTAAGGAGAACCTTGCTCAAATCAACTTCAAATCCGTCTTTTCCCATTTCACCAATGGACGATGATAGACCGCCTGCTCCATTATCCGTTATTGCATTATAAAGACCAAGATCTCTTGCTTCTACGACGGCGTTGGATAATTTTTTTTGTGTTATAGGGTCACCAATTTGCACAATTGTTGAAGGGCTGTTTCCCGACAATGCCTCTGAAGAAAAAGTTGCACCGTGAATTCCGTCCCTTCCAACTCTTCCACCAATAATTACGATTTTATCACCGTTTTTGGGTTCTTTTATGTGTGAAGGTGCATTATTTATATTCCGTGGAATAATTCCGATGCTTCCAACAAAAACTAATGGCTTTCCACAGAATCTATCGTCAAAGTATACTGATCCAAGTTGCGTTGGAATACCGGAGCAATTACCAGCAACATTAACACCGTGAATCACTTCTTTCATTATATATTTTGGTGGTAAGATTTTATCAGTACGCTCTTTATCTCTATAAAGTTTGCCTTTTGATTCTTTGGCAAAGCAAAAGTAATAAGTATTCATGATAGGTTCTGCACCTTTGCCAAAACCGACTATATCTCGGTTAACTCCAAGCACTCCAGTCATTGCTCCACCGAACGGATCGAGAGCTGAAGGACTATTGTGAGTTTCAACTTTATCTACAATCAAGTAATCATCATCAAAAATTATTCCTCCTGCGTTGTCGGAGAAAACTGACACGCATATGTTAGAATTTATCTCACGCGTTGCACGCTTAATATAATGAGCATATAGACCGTCTTTTATTTCATCAATAGGGGAGCAAAAAATATTGTGTTTACAATGTTCAGACCAAGTCTGTGCCAGAGACTCAAGTTCAATATCATATGGATTTCTACCGAGTTTTTTAAAGTAATCCTTTATAGCTTTCATTGCTGCCAGCGAGAGCCCTAAAGTGCCATTACCATCGATTCCATCTCTGCTGATTTTTTCAAGCTCTTGGTCACTTACATTGAGTTTGACAGATTTTGCTCCATTATTACCTGGTGTCATCCCAGTGCTTGACACTGGGATCCATTCTTTTTTTTCCTGGTCACGCGCTGTAATGACACCAGGTGGGGTATTTGGTTTACTGTAATACTTCCAATGGCAATTGCCGTTTTCTTTATAGACAAGTGTGCAATATTCAGTAATAGAATTGAATTCCTGTTTTATGTCATCTTCGGTTGGAAAACCTCCTTGACTTAGAATCAATTTTGAACTTCTTGCCTTGATAGAAACACTTTCATCAATGTGGCCTTTGCTCATTAGATATTCTCTAACAATTTGTTTTGCCGTGTTGCCTACGTTATCGGTCATGCCAGGTAAAAAGCTTATCTCCAAGCCCCACTTTGCTTGTGATTCTATGAAGTTATATTGAACTTCTTCAAGGTTTTCATTGTAGGAATAATAACGGCAGTCTTGTATGACTTTATTATAAAATAGCTCACAAATTTCTTCATGTAATTTTGATGGTAATTCTTTGCTTATGTAAATCAAGTAAACATTAACTACCCTTCTGCGGCCAACTTGTTCACATTTATTAAAAACTTCTATTCTGATGTTTGCCATGTAATATTGTGAAAGACTTTAATATATCATAGCATAAGAAACTGCGAGCACATTTATATTTTAAATAATTTCTATACAATAAAAGTGTTGTATTAATTGTTACTGTTAGTGGGAAGAGTTTTTACTGTTAATGTGAATGAGTCCCTTTTTGATGTGCTGGTTCAGCACATATTTTCTGAATATGAAAGAGAAAAAATTCCCGAGATAAAGATCATACTTCCCTGCAAGAGGGATGTGATAGCATTGCTGAGTGCATTCAAGAATTACAGAACTATAATTTTGCCAGAGATAGTTTCACTAGAAAACATTGATGAAGAAGATTTAATATTAAATCTTGATAGAGTTAAAGTTATTAACCCGACAAAGAGAACGCTGCTACTCATTCAATTTATATTGGAGTGGAATAAAAAACACAATGATAATTTTCCAATCGATCTAGTTTACAGTTTGCCGTCATTACTTCAATATACCCAAATAGCGGATTGTTATCAGCTTGATGAGCATTCGAAGAAAATGGAGAATTTCATAAACTTACTTATCAAAACTTGGAATAACACTTTAAAAAATTTAGGATTAGTAGATATACTAAAGCATAAGAGTGACTACATAAACAATATGATAGCCTCCCTGCAGAAAGATCAGCATATGATCTTTATTGGAATTGGGAAGGAGGAGATTTATAAGTTGTTGATTAAAGCTGTATACGACCTGCCATTTGGAAAGATAATTTTACCTAATCTGAATTTGAAAATTAAAGAGAAAGATTGGCAATCACTTGATAAAAAACATTATCAATATTGCCTAAAAGATCTGCTCGATTATTTAAGTATAGGCAGAGAGGATGTAAGTTTTCTGCCAGAAGCGTGTTCTCCAGTGCCCAGACACTCGGATCCAGAAAACTTAACTTTAAATGAGTGCACCAGGTGGCTGTACAATAGAAACTGGATTCCAGTGTCAAGCACTGGAATGACATCATCTACTACTCAAATTACCTGCAAATTACAATGTTCGTACACTAAAAATCAGAGGTCTGGGATGACAGGCAGTCCTGAACTAGATTATGTCTTTGATACAACTGCCGATCTAAGTAAAGTTAGTAATGGATATATTGGCAATATTGAAGTCATCACTTGTGATTCCAGAGAGGAAGAAGCACAGGTGACGTCACTAATTATAGAGAATGAAGGTTATGAAAACGTTTCTTTGTTTGTTTTTGATAAATTACTTGCAGTTCGTATGGTGTGCCCCATATCGGAAAACTGTTCTTATGTGACGCTTCTGCTTTATAGTATTGAGATTTTGAACTCAAAATGGAACGGTGTGGCATTGCTTTCTCTTCTTAAACATAGACTAGTGACTTTTGGTTACGCTCAAGAAGAGTACACTCGTATTTTATCTGAGTTTGAGATAGAAGTATTGCGTAGCTTTGATATAAATGGTCTTAAGGATATTATCAACGCTATTAGTACTTGTAAAAAGCTAAGATATAAAGAAGATATATTAATTATTATCAGTAGATTAGAAACTATATTTAATCTTTTACTTAATCTTACAAATTATCCTATTTCTGATATAGCAGCAGCTCATTTACAGTGTGTTAATGTGCTTTCTAATGTGAATTTTCTAGAGCTAAATGGTGAAATAGGTAATTTTACTCGTGATTTCTTAAATGCATGTGACGGTATAGCAATTGAGTGTTCCTTAGAGTTATATAGTCAAATCCTGATATTATTTTTAAAAAGGAAGTTTTTTTCTCCAGAAAATAACTTTGATAAATTTAGCTTATATCAAAATAAAGTTGTAATACTTGCTGGATTTAATGATATACCAAATTTTCAGAATCCGTTTTTGAGTGCACTGAATAGAGAAAAATTTAACCTTCCTTCTGTGCAAGAAGAGCAAGGGTACTTTTTGTATACTTTGCGCAATTTATTTGGTGCCGGCAAGGTTTATATTACGAGGCTAGTGAGTGATAGAAAATCAATTCTATTGCGCCGTTTGGAAGTTCTGTTACAAGAACCAAAATATCCTTATCGCAATTGGCTAAGAATATTAAATACACCTGAGTGCATTGTTCCATGTGCTCAGCCTATGCCAAAACCTAAAACTGAAGTGAGGCAAGCAAAAATGCAAGTGATATCTTGCAGTGCAATAGAAAAGCTAATTCGTAATCCTTATTCGTTTTACGTTGAATATATACTGGGCCTTAAACAATTAAGAGACTTGAATTTTAAGCCATCGATATTGGAATTTGGCACTATGGTACATAACATTCTTGCAAGATATTTACGCAACAAAAAGTTACCAATGAGTATTGCACGAGAAGTGTTCTCAACTAGTCAGTTTAATTTTTCAAATATGTGGTGGGTAAGGTTGCAGAGGATAATTCAATCTTTTGTTGAGTTTGATAGGACTAGAAACAATCAAGTTGAGTTGGAGAAGAGCTTTTCCTATCCGATATTTCATATTCCAGCGCGTGACACACAACTGTGCGGATGCTGTACAACTTCCACTAAGAATAAGGGTGTCATCCCAGTGCTTGACTACTTGGATCCAGAAAATTTGATTGCAAATGAACACACCAGACAATTGTGTAATAAGAGCTGGTCAGATACTCGAATGACAGAAGAAATTTTATTGACAGCAAGATGTGATAGAGTTGAGTATCTACCAGGTGGGCAAGTAGCAATTATAGACTATAAACTTGGTTCACCACCTTCCAATGAGGAAGTTATGTCAGGATTTTTCCCGCAATTAATTTTACAAGCTTTAGCCGTGGAATACACAACAAAAAAAGAAGTCTCGGAGCTTGCTTATTGGAAACTTGATTATGATAAAATAAAGGTTATTGCTTTGAAAGATTATAGACAAAAAATGCATGAATTTCGGAATATTCTACCAGATTTCTTATCTAATTATTTAAGAGATACTACTCCCTTCATTGCCTCTCCTTATTTTGATAAATTCCTGAGATTTAACAGCTACAAACAACTAGAAAGGATAGGGGAGTGGTTATAAATTATATCTCCTCTCATCCAGATCAAAATAGCTGGTTGTACAGCTGGTTTACTAAGTGCAGTAGGAGAATTACTAGATTGTTATATAGATTCATCTTTGCTAGATTCAAACAACCATAAAAAAACACTAAAAAGTGATTCAATCAATTTTAGCCATTAAAACTTGAATAGTGGCTAAAATAGCTTTAAACTGTATATTTATTTAGGAGGGGTATATGCTATCACAAAAACAGCTAAATGCGCAGCTAATTGATGCTGCTGAAGAAGGTGAGCTAGGTTTTGTTCAGCAAGCCATACAGGATGGAGCAATGATTAATACAATAGATGATGATTATGGGAGAACTGCTTTAATATGGGCTTCCAGAAATGGTCAATTAGAGATAGTACAATACTTGATAGAAGAGGGAGCAAATATTAATGCAGAATCTCCGGGAAACATAACTGCTCTAATTCATGCTGCTAACCATGGTCATCTTGAGGTAGTACAACTTCTAATAGCAAATGGAGCTAATTTAAATGTGAAACGTAAAGGTCAATTCTCTGCCCTAACATATGCTATTGTAAATGGCCATACGGAGATAGCAAAGCTTCTAACTAGATATCATTTAATAGCTAATCTTGATATGTCAATACCTCGCTTGCCTCATCCTACTCAGATACCAGAATTATCATCTTATTGGTATGACTGTAAGGATGAGCTCAATAAAATGAAGGAAGAAGATAGTGAATTATATAATTTTCTTGTAAGTAAGAGAATTAATGAACAGGTAAGAATTTGGACAGAGAGTGAGACAATACAAAATATTTCACAAGATAGATTAAATATAGAATACTCAATCTGTGCTAAAGATTTAACAGGTAAAATAGAATTAGTGATATTTTTTCTTAACAACAGGGAAATAATCAATTCTTTATCGCGGTATTATAAGGTAAGAATTCAAACAATTGATCAGGTAAAAAGGCTATTTGATCGTTTCACAAGAGAACATGTAGAGCTTGAAGTAGAAATTGTTCCAGCACAATTAAACTTTAATACTCAAGAGTTACAACCCCCTAAACTAAAAACATTATCATTTGCACAAATGATTAACAATCATGCAGGATTATTTTCAGCTGCCGAAAATGGTCAATTAGAAACAGTAAGATACCTGATAGAAAAACAGAAAGAAGATATTAATTCAACAGATCACTATGGAAGAACTGCTCTAATGTGGGCTGCTGGAAGTGGCTATTTAGAGGTAGTAAAGTACCTGATAGAAACAGCAAAAGCAAATGTTAATGTGAAAGATGGCTATGAAAACACTGCTCTGAATTATGCTACTAGAAACAGGCATTTAGATGTAAAAGAATATCTGAAAAGTCATATACAAAAAGAGCTACGGAAGAAATACGTCTGCATTGGTGTGAGTGGTACAATAGGTTATGTTGCAGGTATGACAATATCATGTTCTGCGGGAGCAGCGATTGCAATTTGTGCAGCATCAGCTACCATTAGTCTAGCGTTAGGTGCAATTTTTGGTTATACAATTGTAGAAGTAAAAAAAGAGAAAGCAAACACAGGTATAGTTTCTGCACTTAAAGATGTTTTCACTATTCAAGCTCTAAGTAGAATACCTTATAGAGAGTGAAAGTAGGTTTATTGCTTAAGGTTTCATGATTGCCTTAATAACAATAAAAAAATAATAGAAGCAAAAGATATGGCTTGAAAGTTTTCTAAGGTCTTCACTAAAAATGTCTCAGCTTGACACTAAAATACAATTTGATTTAATTAATTCATATATGTAGGTAACGTCAAGCACTAGAAGGAGGAAATATGGATAAAAAAATTAGGATAGAATCAGATAGCTTAGGAGAAGTAAAAGTACTAAGTGAAAGTTACTGGGGAGCTCAGACTCAGCGTTCTTTGGAAAATTTCAAAATTGGTACAGAGAAAATGCCAGAGCCCCTGATTAAAGCGCTAGCAATAGTAAAACTTGCAGCAGCACGTGTTAACATGAAACAGGGTAGCATAGATAATAGAGTAGGGGATGCAATCTGCACAGCGGCACAGGAGGTAATAGACGGTAAATTTAATAATCAATTTCCGCTTGTTGTTTGGCAAACCGGTTCTGGAACGCAGACCAATATGAATGTGAATGAAGTGATCAGCAATCGTGCAATAGAAATTTTGGGCGGTGATTTAGGTAGTAAGTCTCCAGTGCATCCAAATGATCATGTAAACTGTGGTCAGTCATCAAATGACACTTTTCCAACAGCAATGCATATAGCAGTAGCAGAACAAATAGACCGCTTGCTTATTCCCAATCTTGAAGAATTATATAAAGCGCTAAATAATAAGGTTCATGAATTTAAAGATATAATAAAAGTAGGGCGTACTCATCTGCAAGATGCAACTCCTCTAACACTTGGGCAGGAATTTTCTGGCTATGCAGTTCAGATTAAAAAGGGAATAGAGAGAGTAAAGTCAACTCTAAGCAATGTATATGAACTTGCACAAGGTGGCACCGCGGTTGGCACGGGAATCAATACTAAAAAGGATTTTGCTGAAGATTTTGCTAAAGAAGTGGCAAAAATCACTAATTTTCCATTTATTTCAGCAAAAAATAAGTTTGAAGCACTAGCAGCAAATGATGCTTTAGTTGAGCTCAGTGGAGCACTCAATACAGTAGCAGTAAGCTTGATGAAAATTGCAAATGATATAAGGCTACTTGGTTCTGGTCCAAGATGCGGAATTGGAGAAATAATGTTACCAGAAAATGAGCCTGGCTCTTCAATCATGCCGGGTAAGGTGAATCCAACTCAATGCGAAGCAGTGACTATGGTATGTGCTCAAGTTATGGGAAATCATGTTGCCGTGACAATTGGTGGCTCAAATGGTCACTTTGAATTGAACGTGTTTAAGCCGGTGATAATTTACAATGTTTTGCAGTCTATAAGACTTTTAGCTGATGCAAGTTTAAATTTTGCAGAGAAATGTGTAGTTGATATTAAAGCAAACGAAGAAAGAATAAAGGATTTACTAAATCAGTCGTTAATGCTAGTTACTATATTAAATACGCATATAGGATATGACAATGCAGCAAAAATAGCGAAGCTTGCTTATAAAGAAAATATCACTCTAAAAGAAGCAGCAGCAAAACTTCAACTGCTCACTGAGGAGGAGTTTGAAAGGATAGTGAAACCAGAGGAGATGGTAGGTTAAACTACCACCTTTTTTTTGTCCCTAGTTAATTGTGGTAATATGTATGGAATTTTGCTGGTTGCTCTACATATACCTCTTCTAAATCACTTAGAGCGTGGTCATTGCGATTAAAGCCATATCTTTTAACCATCTCATCTAGCGTAACAGAGCTTAGAGAGAAACTGAACTCTGGCAATGGATTCACATTTGAGGATTGCAGACTAGTTAATGGCTCTCCGACATTTATTTGAGAGTATAGGAAAGTTAGCTCACCTTCCAGGCTAGTATGTTCTTCTGGTACTGCACTATCATTAACTATTGAATCTTCTGGTACTATATTGCAGAATTGATTATGGAATTCAGCAAAACCCTCAAATGGAGGTACTGATATGCACTGGCGCTTTGCTGGTGGCTCCACTGTAGATATTTCGTCTATTCCATTATCAAACTCACGTTCAGCAACTATTTGTTCTAATGTAGCAAAACTTGGAAGAAAATTTTCTAAACTTGGCTCTGAAAATTCATTCAGATCATCTCTCTTTCTTTTGTGTACTAACGGTTCATTTTCATAAGAAAAGTCTGATCTACTATCAAATGTATGTTCAACAACTGTTTCCTCGAATGCAGGAGTTATAGGAGATAAATTTAACTCTGGCAAATCATCCACAATTGAGGATTGCAGACTAGTTACTCCATTTATCAAAGAGTTATAATACTCTGGGGATAATTGCTCACCTTCTAGGCTATCTGATATATTCTCATTCGACGTTAAACTACTACTAACTGTTGAATTTTCTGTTACAGTATTGCGGAATTGATTATCGAATTCAGCAAAACCCGGAAATGGAATTACTGTTTGGCTACATGATTGATCCTCTTTGTCAGAAGAAAGTTCTAGTCTAGTATCAAATGTATGTTCAACAACTGTTTCCTCGAACGCAGGAGATATAGGAGAGAAATTTGCTGCTGGCAAATCATCTCTGTTTTGTACTAACGGTTCATTGGAGTTTTCAGTACTTAAGTTGCTTGAATTCTCTTTATTGCTTAAGTAAAAATTCTTTAGGACAAGCTCAGCTTTGACAGTTGATTTTGTCTCTAAATTTACTTTATAATCTTCCTTTTGCTGAGTGTTCAGTTGATTAAATAGGGTTTTAAATAAAGTAGAGTGGAGATCAATACAATCGAGTGTATTGAAAGCAAACTCTTTATCCTTTTGGAGTAACTCCTTAAAGATAGAAGGTGCATCTTCATTCTTTAGAGCATTTAGTATGCCGGACATAGCTAAAGAGCCTTTAGGCTTTGCTTTAACATGCTCTATATATTGATTTTTATGGTTAGTGCTAAGATTATTGAATATCTTTTTAAATTTATTTACTTGTCTATAAGAAGCTAACTTGTCTAAATTTTTCACCATTTCGTCGCTTATACTACCATGCATTTCTTTACCACCATCAAAGTTAATATATTAATATTATATGAACTTTGATGACAAAATCAATATAAAATATTTAAAAATTAATTATTTTTATTATAAAAACAGTAATTCTATTAATTGTTTTCCTGATTTGTGTCTGTTTTGCTTTCTATAGCTAACCCAAATTAGGTTTACCGGAACAAATTTTATAAATAATTTAAGTTAGTGCGTGAAGCTGGAATCCAGATTTTTAGCTATGGTCAAGCCATAGGATGACAAATTGGATCCCCAGACTATGCAAGAAATCTAAGGCGAATTATCTTCCGCGACCTGTGTTTGTTTTTTCTACTTCAGGAGTATTGACAGGCGTTACCGATGGATCATCAAGCTTTGTTGCTTGCTTTAAACCTTCACTTATACTTTGATCTTGACTTAAAATTTTGTCGAAGTTTTTACTTTGTTGATTACCATTCATCACGCTAATTTCTAAGCCAGGGCCTTTATAATTGAAAGACTCGTCGGGTTGGACATTATGTTCCTTACCATCAATATTTAAGTTAATCACATTAGTAACATTCGGAAAAGTTGTATCTTGCTCAGAACTATTGTATGTAATCTTAATATTGAGAGCTTTATCTTGATAATTAAATGCTTTTCCTGGTTCTAAATTGAACTCTTTTCCATTTATATTTATGAAAGAGCTTTGACTCATACTATGTTGCTGAATTCCGTTATTTGATATACTTTTTTGAGCAGCTTCTTTTGTATCACGAGCATTTTCCACATTCTTTTCATCCCCACCAAAAAGTTTTTCTAATATTTTTTTCAAAAAGCGCCCCAATAGACTAAGCAAGCCTTCTTCTTTCTGATTTTCTTGCGGTTGTGGTGTATCATCTTGCTTAAGCTCTTTACTACTCTTTGAGTTTTGCACTCCCATGCCTTTCTGCTTAGAAATCTGATTAATTTCCCGTAATGGTTTATCATTGTTATCTGGTTGCTTAAGCTCTTCACTACTCTTTGTAGTCATTGAAGCTTGAACTCCTATGTCTTTTTGTTTAGAGCCTGTTCATAATCTTTTCAGAAGCAAAGCAGCGAAAGCAAGAACGACCATTTGCAGGCTAGTGTTGAGTTTCCGCTCGCAATTTTTCCACAATCGCCTACATTTTTGCAACCAAGCAAAAGATCTCTCAACAACCCATCTTTTCGGCAATACGACAAAGGTGTGTAATTCGTTTCGCTTTATTACTTCAACGGTAGCGCCAATAGTTGCTTTTATTTGTGTTGCAAAATTTTCTCCTGTGTAGCCAGCATCAACTAGTATATTTTTAACTTCAGATAGGTTTTCTTTAGCATTTTTAACCATTCTCACAGCGCTACTACGATCAGTTATTTCTGCCGTTGTTATATAAATTGCGTGGGGTAAACCTTGTGTATCTACCGCAATATGGCGTTTTATTCCTGAAACCTTTTTGCCTGCATCATAGCCTTTTTCTTCAGCAGTATCTGCATTTTTTACGCTTTGTGCATCAATTATGCAGAAGCTGGTTTTTTCTTTCCGACCATTGTTTTGTCGGACCACGCCAACTATTTTTTTTTAATACCAGCTCCAGAACACTTTCTTTATTTGCATCTGCTTTTTCACTCCACTTCTTAAAATAGTCGTAACAATTCCGCCATTTTGGAAACTCTTTTGGTAACATTCTCCACTGGCAGCCACTTTTTAAGACGTATAACACTCCACAAAATACATGATATAAATCAAGTGTTCTTGGCTTTGTCCTCTTCCTGCAAGACTCCAGATCTGCTACAATAATCTCAAACTTTTCTCGACTTATATCACTTGGATATAAACTTCGCATATCCTACTTTATATACTTTATCCTCTCATTCTATCCCTTTTTTGAGATCACGTACAGGCTCTTAGAAATTTGCTTAGTTTCCTGCAATGATTTATCATTGCTGTCTGGTCTACTACTTTTATTTATACCAAATTCCTTTCTTAATTCTTGTGTTGACCTTGTGAGTTTACGTATTTCCTCATTTTCTTGCCTTTGTCGTCTTTGAAGCTCTTTATTTAATTCAGCAACATTTTTCATTCTGCCCTCAAGCTCATTATCTTTTATAGCCTTAAGAGCTTTCGTTCCTTTTGCTATACGATCAACCTTCTCTTCCAGTGAACTACCTTCTGGAAAAGCACCTGGAGAACGTTTAAAAACGTCTTTGAATTTCTTTTCAACACTTGGTGTGTCTTTAAACTGTGACATACCTACTACCTGAAAGCATATAATATACCCAGTGTATTAGGTTATTATGTAAAAATGATTAACATAGAAGCTTTATCATCAAAATATTATTTACTTATTGGTTTAAAATACGTCACAATATAAAAATGAAAAATAGCCGATTAGCGGTAGTATTCGATTGGGATAATACCTTAGTTGATACTCAAGATAATATTTCTAATGCCATTCAGCATACCTTAAATTCAATGGGGTGTAGCAACAAAGTTGCTGATAGAAACTCTCATGAATCAAGAAAGAGCTACATGGTCAATTTGTTTGGCGATAAGTGGAAAAAAGCGAACCAGATATATCAAAAATACCTAGATAATGCACTGTTACAAAATATTACTCTGAATGAAGGAGTAGAGAGAATGCTGCAGACACTGAAAAGCCACAATATTTACCTAGCGATAGTTAGCAATAAGAAAAATACTAATTTACGTCAAGAAGTTGCCTATTTTAAACTAGATTCTTACTTTGAAAGAATAGTTGGCTCATGTGATACTGCAGAAGATAAGCCATCTGCAACTCCACTGCTGTTTGCATTGGAGGAGAGTACGCTACCTGTAAATAGAGAAAATGTGTTTTTTGTTGGTGATAGCATCACAGACATTCTATGTGCACAAAATGCCAATTGCTTACCTATTATGTACGGCTAATCAATAAGCGGTTATGAAGATTTGTTATATTTTCAACATTTTAATAAACTTACAGAATTCATAGTAAAGTATTTGAAAGATAGGTGGTAATGACAGAGATCGCTAGTGTAGAAAGGCGCTTTTGCGCATATTTAATAGATATGGCAATTTTATTAATACCAGCCTTACTAATTGTGTTGTCATTAGGGGATTTTCCATTAATTTTACACCTGTCATACATGTGTATAAATTGTGGTTACTTTACATATTTTATATCTTCAACAGCTCAAGCAACTCCTGGTCAACAATTAATGAATATATATACTATCACTTTAGATAGTTCTAAAATAGGTTTGAGCTTAGCATTTGATCGCACTATCTCTCAGTTTTTCCTTCCTATGCTAAATAATTCAATTATCACCTTTATCAAACTTTTTCAAACATCAGTAAATGCTTTAAGTACACTAGAAGTGATTATAGTGATGCTTACCTTCAGTTGGTATTTAGTTGCTTGCTTTTCTCAGAAGAAACAGACATTTCATGATGTGCTATTTGGTACGGTTGTTGTGAGAAAAATGAATTGATGTTGCCTTGAATGTTATGTAGATTACATTGGTATATTAGCTAAAGAAAGGTTATGAATAAAGAAATAGTAGAACATTTGAATAAATTGCTGACTCATGAATTAACTTCCGTACGTCAGTATCTTTTGCATTCTGCGATTCTCAAAGATAAAAAGATCAATAGGTTTGCAGAAAAGATGAGAAACGAGCTTAATGAAGAGCTTGGACATGCAAATAGGTTAGCAGAAAGAATTTTACTGCTTGAGGGTGTACCAAATTTTCAAGATACAAATCAAATCTCAAAGTATGACGGAAAGTTCACAAAAGATACAATACAGAAAATCTTAGAAGATAATTTAAAGTTAGAAGAAGAAGGCATAAAGGGCATCAGAGAGGCAATTTTTGTTGCTGAAAAAGAAAAGGATGTGATTAGTGTAATGTTATTAGAAGAACTACTGCAAAACGAGGAAGAGCACTTACATTGGATTAAAGGACAAATTAATCTCATTGAGCTTATGGGTATTGAAAATTACTTAAGAACACAAATATAGAGTGTTAAGAAAAACAGTATTTGTTTTCATCATACCTTTTCTACTTCTTTTTTCACTAGGGTTATGGCAGTTATTTAGATTAAATTGGAAGAGTAATATTATCAAAAATATGGATCTTCCAGTTATTCATCTGCTGCCTAGTGATAATCTTTCAAAGTTTAACTACAGAAACGTTAAAATCGACGGAATTTTAAGTGATATAGAACTATATGTTTTCGCAGGTCAACGTGGCTATCATGTGCTGTCTCCTATGTTGCTTACCACTGGACATTACATATTAGTGAATAAAGGAATAGTTAGAGAAAAAAAAGAAGAAAAAGCAAAAATTGAAAAAGTAGCTTTGAGTGGAGTTTTATATTGTGATGGTAGCAAAAATTGGTTTATCAAAAATGATATTGCTTCAAATACGTGGTTTACCTTAAGTACAGAAGAAATCTCCAATGATCTAGGTATTAAGCTAGAAAAATGTATATTGTGGCAAGACAATTTTGGTGGAAAATTGACTATACAGCCAATTAAGCATTGGGAATATGCAATTACTTGGTTTGCACTTTCCTTTATTTGGCTAATTATGTGTATATTTTACTATAGGCAAAATAGATATAAGTTGTAGAGAGGTAGCATGGAAAAAGAAAAGCTACAAATAGAAAACATGCAACAAAGTGGAAGTAAATACTTATTACAAGAATTAATTGTATGTCAGTATTGTAAATACACTTATTATGGAATGAGTCATACTAAAGAAGGAAAAAGTTACTATTGTTGTTCCGGAATCCGTTTTGATGAATGTAACAGCAAATCAATATGCGCGGATATACTAGAAGAGGTAATATGGGAAGAAGTTAAGATGGTCAGAGAGCATATAACGAAGGAAAAGTGTGATTTATCAGAGGTAGATTGGGAGACTAAATTTAATATAATTAGAAAGTTAGTTCAGCGTATTGAAATTGATGATGATAATGTACATATGGTGTTTCGATTAAAAGAACTCGCTCTCGAAAGACAAAAAGAAGATATTCAACCTTGTACCAGAATTATAAAGAATGTAGTGCTATCAAATGCAATAGGAATGCATAAAGTTAGCAACGCCCTGGCTGCAATATCAGTTGCAGTGAAACTTGGAATTAGTGATGAAGAGATTAAAAAAGGTCTTTTGGAATTTAAAGGAGTAGCAAGGAGATTTTCTTTAATTGCCGATATTAAAGGTGTTAAGTTAATTGAGGATTATGCTCACCACCCAAATGAAATACAGGCAACCCTGGCAGCAGCACGTTTGACCACTAAAGGAAAGGTAACAGGAATTATCGAGCCGCTTCGTTTTGCTCGTATTCGTAATTTTTTTGATGAGTTCGTACGAATTTTCATGATGTTTGATTATGTAATTCTCACTCCTGTCCATCCTCCAGAAGATAAGCCTATTCCTGGCTGTGGAATTGATGATATACAAAAAGCCTTGATCAGTAATGGGTTTAGTAACGTAGAGATTATGAATGATGCTCTACTCATTTCACATTTTATTAGTGATTCGACAAATTCAGGGGATGTAGTATTATTTATTGGTGCTGGTAGTAATATAGCTAAACTAGCAAAAGAAACTGCAGAGCTGCTGCTAGTAAAATAAACTTAAGCATTGGTGATTTATATGATAAAATTGTGTAGTAAAACTGGATCCCAGTGTCTAGGCAAACAACTGTACAGACATTGCGATATGGGGATAGCTTCCATTAAGAATGGTGTCATCCCAGTGCCCAGACACTGGGATCCAGAAAACTTAACTTTAAATAAGTGGCTGTATAATAAAAACTGGATTCCAGTGTCAAGCACTGACCATCCGCTACTCAAATTACCTGTATATTGCAATGTTCATACACTGAAATGTTACAGCGCTGGGGTGACATTTCCCGAACGTGCACACAATTGTGAATCTAGTAGAGGTTTAGTATGATGAAAAAGACAATTAGCAGTGTATTTGCAAGAGAAATTTTAGATAGCAGGGGTTACCCAACAATTGAGGTAGAAATAGAACTATGTGATGGAGCAACAGGTAGAGCCGCTGTCCCTTCTGGGGCTTCGACCGGTAAACTAGAAGCATTGGAGCTGAGAGATCAAGATGAAAAAAGGTATTGTGGTAAAGGAGTGCTGAAAGCTGTTCAATCTGTGAGTGAAGTGATAGCAAATAAAATCATTGGCATGGATGCAGCAAACCAGAGTGTAATTGATAAAGTTTTAATTGAACTAGATGGAACAAAAAATAAATCTAAACTTGGAGCAAATGCAACTTTGGGTGTGTCTCTTGCTGTTGCAAAAGCAGCAGCAAACAGCTTTAAAATGCCGTTATATAAGTATTTGGGAGTAGGGGAAGAGCAGATGCCAGTTCCACTCATTAACGTAATGAATGGTGGAGTACATGCGGATAATAAACTCGATTTTCAAGAATTTATGATTCTTCCGGTTGGTGCTGAAACTTTCAGTGAAGCAATCAGAATATCTGCAGAGGTATTTCATAACTTGCGCAGCATTCTTAAGAAAAAAGGTTATAGCACAAACGTAGGAGATGAAGGTGGTTTTGCACCAAACATTGGAAGCACTGAAGAAGCTCTTAATTTGATAATTCAGGCTGTTGAATCTGCCGGTTATTCGATGAAAAATCACTTTGCACTGGGTCTTGATGTTGCTGCATCTACTTTTTATGAAGATGGACTTTATAAATTTGAAAATAGAGAACTCACTTCAGAGGAATTGGTTCAGTATTATTTTGACCTTGTAGGCAAATATCCAATAATTTCTATAGAAGATGCAATGAATGAAGACGACTATGAAGGTTGGAAATTACTTACTGTAAAACTTGGGAATAAAGTTCAATTGGTTGGAGATGATTTATTTGTTACAAATTGTGAACTAATAAGTAAAGGAATAGAGGAGAAAATGGCAAATGCTGTACTAATCAAGCCAAACCAGATAGGAACACTTACGGAAACTTTTGCTGCTATTGAAATGGCAAAATTAAATGGCTACAGGGCTATTATTTCTCACCGCTCAGGTGAAACAGAAGATACAACGATATCCCACATATCAGTTGCGTCGAATTGTGGGCAAATAAAGACTGGCTCGCTGTCGCGTTCTGATAGGCTTGCAAAGTATAATGAATTGATGAGAATAGAAAGTTCATTAGGAGAAAATGCTAAATATTATCGCGGGTTAGAATGGATTTCATAGACGAAGTTAAATTATATTTAAAAGCAGGTGATGGTGGCGATGGCTGCGCTAGTTTTCGTCGAGAAAAATTCGTTGAATTTGGTGGCCCAAACGGTGGTAATGGGGGCAGGGGAGGAGACATAATTTTCATCAGTGATGCAAATCTCAACACTTTGCTTAATTTTCGTTGTCGAAGACATATTAAAGCGAGTAGTGGAAAAAGTGGTACGAGTAGAGATAAATCTGGCACAGCAGGAAAAGATATTATACTTAAAGTTCCAGTTGGTACACAAATAATCGATGAAGAAAGTGAGGAAATAATAGTAGATCTTGATAAACCTGACATGGAATTTCAAGTAGTGAAAGGTGGAAAAGGTGGGCTTGGAAATACTAACTTTAAATCTGCTACTAATAGGGCACCAAGACATTTTACTCATGGTCAGCCTGGCGAAGAAAGAAATATAATATTGAAGCTAAAAGTTTTATCTGATGTTGGCATTATTGGTATGCCAAATGCAGGTAAATCTAAATTTTTAACCCGCTGCTCAAATTCTGATACGAAAGTAGGCGATTATGAATTTACTACTATAAGACCACATTTAGGTGTAGCAAAAGTGGATTATAGCGAAATTGTGATAGCAGATATTCCTGGAATAATCGCTGATGCTCATCTTGGAGTTGGGCTCGGACACAAATTTTTAAGGCACATAGAAAGGTGCAAAATTTTACTGCATTTAATTGATGTAACTCACGATGATATTATTTCAGCTTATAATTGTACACATAATGAACTGAAGCTTTACAATAGCGACCTTATCAAGAAGGAAGAAACTGTCGTGTTAAACAAATGCGACTTATTGGAGGAAGCAGAAATTCTTGAGAAGAAGAATCATTTAGCCAATTATCTTGATAGAGAAGTACTGTGTTTATCAATCGACGATGATTTACAGCCCATTCTGAGGTTGTTAAATGAAAAAGTGAAAACTAAGGAAATTAATGTATATGATCCTTTTAAGACATAGATTCAGTATACAGATGGCTAATTTAATAATTGCAGTTTAAAATTATATTAATACCTATAGCATAGTAGTCATTACATAGAATGTTTTCGTCCTCATATCTTGCTTTAATACTATAATTAGTATTTATTCTTAAAAATCGGAGAACATTATGAGTAATTTGTCGGCATTAGAAAAAATACTATGGACGATTAATGATGATAGCAAGGTAGATTCATCTAACATAATTGAAAAACTTCAAAGTAATACCAAAATCCATTACTGACCGAACAAATAAGAAACATTACAAACTCGTTTAATAGTAGTACTGGAAATATTGACAATAAAATTACACAAAACATCTTCAAGTAAACCTATGGTATCGTAGATACTATTGCGTAAAGTATTGTATTTGATATATTGCCACAACCTTTCAACAGGATTCAGTTCCGGTGAATAAGGAGGCAAGTATATGATGGTAATGTTTTCCTGAATTTTCAAACTTTTTGATCTATGCCAACTTGCACAATCCATTACAAGAAAGGCTTCTTTCGTGCCTAAATCTTTCGACATCTGCTCCAGAAATATATTCATACAATCAGTGTTTACATATGGAGCAAGTAGGCTAATTTTCTTACCACTTCTTGGATTTACCGCACTGTAGATATAGAAATTTTGTCTACCAATTTTCATTTTAACCTGTGTTCTGACCCCTTTTTTAAACCATCCGTGTCCGATTTTTGAATGAGTTCCAAATCGTGATTCATCAAAAAAATACCTCCTTTTCAGGGTGGGAATTGACTATTTTATTGAAGTATTTTTTAAACTCTTCTTGCTTGTTTTTATCTTGTTTATGGTGAATTGGCCTCGGTGTTATGTAAGAAAACTTCATCCTTTGTATCTCACGGTGCACTGTTGATTTGCTAATGTTTAGGCCAAATTCCTCTGAGATTTTTATTTGCACTTCCTTAATAGTAATATTTGGATTTCTTTCTACCCATATTTCAATTTGCTCACGTTGATTTTTGTTTAATTTGCTTTTTCTTCGCCGCTGAGACGGGGAAAATAATCTTTCTACTCTACCAAATTTTAGATGCTTTATCCATTCAGTCAAAGCAGTCCTTGAAATTTTACATATTCTTGCCACAGCGCTTATACTACTTTCTTTTCCTGCTATCACCGCTTGTAACTTTTTTGAAACATATGCGTTATTTCTGACCTTTTTTAACATTTCTTTCGCCAAATTTACAACTTTTTCGTCTAATAGTTTTGACCTTAATGCCATTTATACCTCTCTATTTTATCTACTTTAGTATCACTTCTTTCCCATTATTGTCTATCTGTTCTTTATATAGTGGGAATTGGTATAAGCTGCAGCAACATGACATTGATATGTACAATCAATGGAAAGAAGATGGGTTTGATATAAATGCTAATTCATTTGATGGAAGTAACTTACTATGTTTAGCATCTGAAAGTGGCTGTGTAAAAGTAGTAGAGTTTCTTAGAGCCTGTACGTGATCTCAAAAAAGGGATAGAATGAGAGGATAAAGTATATAAAGTAGGATATGCGAAGTTTATATCCAAGTGATATAAGTCGAGAAAAGTTTGAGATTATTGTAGCAGATCTGGAGTCTTGCAGGAAGAGGACAAAGCCAAGAACACTTGATTTATATCATGTATTTTGTGGAGTGTTATACGTCTTAAAAAGTGGCTGCCAGTGGAGAATGTTACCAAAAGAGTTTCCAAAATGGCGGAATTGTTACGACTATTTTAAGAAGTGGAGTGAAAAAGCAGATGCAAATAAAGAAAGTGTTCTGGAGCTGGTATTAAAAAAAAATAGTTGGCGTGGTCCGACAAAACAATGGTCGGAAAGAAAAAACCAGCTTCTGCATAATTGATGCACAAAGCGTAAAAAATGCAGATACTGCTGAAGAAAAAGGCTATGATGCAGGCAAAAAGGTTTCAGGAATAAAACGCCATATTGCGGTAGATACACAAGGTTTACCCCACGCAATTTATATAACAACGGCAGAAATAACTGATCGTAGTAGCGCTGTGAGAATGGTTAAAAATGCTAAAGAAAACCTATCTGAAGTTAAAAATATACTAGTTGATGCTGGCTACACAGGAGAAAATTTTGCAACACAAATAAAAGCAACTATTGGCGCTACCGTTGAAGTAATAAAGCGAAACGAATTACACACCTTTGTCGTATTGCCGAAAAGATGGGTTGTTGAGAGATCTTTTGCTTGGTTGCAAAAATGTAGGCGATTGTGGAAAAATTGCGAGCGGAAACTCAACACTAGCCTGCAAATGGTCGTTCTTGCTTTCGCTGCTTTGCTTCTGAAAAGATTATGAACAGGCTCTTATAGAGAAGGATGCAAATGTTAATATACAAGATAATGAAGGAAAGATTCCTTTGGATTATGCTATTTCTAGTGGAAGGGAAGACGTAATAAAGGTTTGTACAGAAAAGATTCTTTTGCATGATGATGTTAATGAAGGGGTGTTGCAGATATCATCAGAGCAAGAAGCAGAAATTGGCTCACAAGATCAATATGAAACTCCTCTTTCATATCCGCTTTTTTTCTAACAAGTAGAAAGTTAGAAAGTGCACTGAATTGATTTAATTATGATAAGAAAAACTAATTTGTAGTCTAGTTACGCAGGCAATTTTCCACAGTTGTCTGCATTTTTTGTTCCACAACTTATCTTTTTTTCGGCTTGTGCCATTTCTCACACTGTCTCTTGCTTTCTTGAACTCAGAAATTCAATAGCTACAAAAGCATTTGAGTAGTTTTTTGTTAAGAATTAGGCATAGAATCCCCCATATTTATTAATAAAGAACAGAAAAAATGTAACGCACATACGACAGAGATTAAGCATATGTGTGCACCCATTTGCGCTGAAGAAGATACGCTACATTCTTTACTGAGTTTGATTATTTGATAAAAAAGTCTGCAGACGAAGATAGATTTTGAGCTCTAAAAATACCTCTACTTTGATTATACTAATACCAATTCCCACTATATAAAGAACAGATAGACAATAATGGGAAAGAAGTGATACTAAAGTAGATAAAATAGAGAGGTATAAATGGCATTAAGGTCAAAACTATTAGACGAAAAAGTTGTAAATTTGGCGAAAGAAATGTTAAAAAAGGTCAGAAATAACGCATATGTTTCAAAAAAGTTACAAGCGGTGATAGCAGGAAAAGAAAGTAGTATAAGCGCTGTGGCAAGAATATGTAAAATTTCAAGGACTGCTTTGACTGAATGGATAAAGCATCTAAAATTTGGTAGAGTAGAAAGATTATTTTCCCCGTCTCAGCGGCGAAGAAAAAGCAAATTAAACAAAAATCAACGTGAGCAAATTGAAATATGGGTAGAAAGAAATCCAAATATTACTATTAAGGAAGTGCAAATAAAAATCTCAGAGGAATTTGGCCTAAACATTAGCAAATCAACAGTGCACCGTGAGATACAAAGGATGAAGTTTTCTTACATAACACCGAGGCCAATTCACCATAAACAAGATAAAAACAAGCAAGAAGAGTTTAAAAAATACTTCAATAAAATAGTCAATTCCCACCCTGAAAAGGAGGTATTTTTTTGATGAATCACGATTTGGAACTCATTCAAAAATCGGACACGGATGGTTTAAAAAAGGGGTCAGAACACAGGTTAAAATGAAAATTGGTAGACAAAATTTCTATATCTACAGTGCGGTAAATCCAAGAAGTGGTAAGAAAATTAGCCTACTTGCTCCATATGTAAACACTGATTGTATGAATATATTTCTGGAGCAGATGTCGAAAGATTTAGGCACGAAAGAAGCCTTTCTTGTAATGGATTGTGCAAGTTGGCATAGATCAAAAAGTTTGAAAATTCAGGAAAACATTACCATCATATACTTGCCTCCTTATTCACCGGAACTGAATCCTGTTGAAAGGTTGTGGCAATATATCAAATACAATACTTTACGCAATAGTATCTACGATACCATAGGTTTACTTGAAGATGTTTTGTGTAATTTTATTGTCAATATTTCCAGTACTACTATTAAACGAGTTTGTAATGTTTCTTATTTGTTCGGTCAGTAATGGATTTTGGTATAAGATTAGATAAATAGGCGAAGTAATTTTTATATTAGTTTTTTAGCTTACAACCGATTTTACGTTTAACAACTTGACATTTATTCAATACTACTGTATAATAAAGATGTGCATTTTTTGTACTATGGCAATAAAATTACCTTGTAATAGGTGTATTGGACCCGAGGGCAGTACTCGGCGCCTCCACCATATTTTTTGTTAATACGGGGGCGAGTAAGGATCGACATGCATAGTAAAGATGGTAGCTTTGCTCGGTTAGATACCACCGCTAAGAGTTCACAATTTAGATGCAAACGATAACTTTGCTGCTGAAAACAATGTTAAAAAAGTAGCTGCTTAATTTAGGCACTATAATTTCATTGCTATAAGCACGGTTTAGGGAACGCCGGGTAACAGAAGTTCCCCCAAACATGTAAGGGTTATATGGATAAAACAGCTTATCAGAAGTCGCTTAGTTATGCTAAATTTCAAGTTATCAAAAAGGCTCTAGATACTATATTAGATAATGTTTTTACTCCTCACTTAGAGATACTGTTTTTTACGCGATTTAACGGTGTTGTCATACCAGACTACTTGAAAGAATCATATCCTACTCAAATGCTTATTATATTACAGCATCAATTTTATGGTCTAAAAGTTCTTGAAGATAGGTTTAGCGTTAGTTTGAGTTTTCGTGGAAAACAAGAACAAGTCACTGTACCGTTTTTTGCTATTAGTGAGTTTCATGATAAAATTTCAGGAGATACTTTAGTATTTAGCGTTGATTCTGATAAAGAATATGAAAGTGAGAAATGTGCTGAAAAGTCATCAAATGGTAGTATTATATCTATAGATCAACTTTACGATAAGTAGTTGCTTCATTTTATAAATAAAAAATATTGTATCTGTTCAGGATATCGACAAGACCATAGAGTAAAAGTGAGTTTATAACAAATGGTATCATTTGAGTAGCTGACATTGACTTTCACATAAAAAACGTTGTAAAGCGCTTTCATGTTTACCAACTTAGTGCTAATCTGGATCCCAGTGTCTGGGCACTGGGATGACAACAAAGGGGCGACTTGAGCAGAGGCTATTTAGGTAACAAGAGGTGGACAAGAAAAGAAGCGCTGGTTTCATACGTACCTGAACACTTATCTTGCATGTAATAAACATGATCAAAAAGCTATTCATACAGTACACATCTCTCCGTTAATTTATCAATAAGTTTTTTATCTACTTGGAACCAAAGATTACAATATCTTATAGCTTATTGTTTACACCTGTTTCAGCATAAAAATTATTGTGGGGCTTGATTTTATATCTATCACTACACATAATAGGTTTTAGTATAAATTAGTAATATGCATCCAATCATATACTTGCTTAATCTGCTACTTGATTTTTACAGCTTCATTCTAATATGCTCAGTTGTTCTGGATTTGTTGATTAAATTGAATGTGGTTAACATGTATAATGAAGTTGTAAGCAAAATAATGCAAACTTTAAACCGACTTACCCATCCTCCACTAAAGGTTATCAGAAGGTATATACAACCATTCAATGGATTAGATTTATCCGTGATGATATTGATAATAGCAATTCACTTTGTAAAATATACAATTACTTATTACTTTAAGTAGATGTTAAAAAAACAGCTAAAATCAGCGATATACCTGTCACTTTTAATGTATATATATATATCGATTTTTAGCTATAATTATCAAGATCCATCCTTAAATACAGCTACAAATGAGAAAGTAACAAATTTAGGTGGAATAGTAGGTTCATATTTAGCTGATATATTAGTTCAATTTTTGGGACTCGCTAGTATTACAATAGCTACAACCATAGTTTACTTTTTGATATCAAAAAGGTTGTTGAAGATTCTCTATTTAGTATTAATCAATTTGGGAATATGCTCTACATTAGAGCAACTTTCGCTCAGCACCACTGCAAGGTATATGCACAGTGGAATAGTCGGCAATACTCTAATTGGCCACTGCCCGTTTTATGTATTCACGGTAGTAGCGTCGATAGGTATTGTAGGATTGGTTGGTTGGAAGAGAACAGTTTATTCTTTACTTTTCCTATGCAAAAAAATAGCTTCCTTTTTTCCAAAGATCTTGTTTTTCAGATTACGTAAAACTACTGATTATTCAATAGCACCGTTAGTATTAGAAGAAAAATATAGAACCACTAGACAACAACCAAAAGAAAGACAGAAAAAAGCTACCGAAGAGATTTTTAAACCACCTTCTAGCGAGTTTGAGTTTCCAAGCATTCACTTACTTTCTAAAGTAGAAGAATCTGTGCAGAGAAAACAGTTGAATGCATTAGAGAGCAATAAGAATTTATCTTTGCTGGAGCAGGTCCTGAGTGATTTTGGCGTGCAAGGAAAAATTATAAGTGTATGTTATGGACCGGTTGTGACTTTATATAAACTTGAACCACAAGCCGGCACAAAATCTGCAAGAGTGATTGGCCTTGCGGATGATATTGCACGTTCGATGAGTGCACTCTCTGCACGTATTTCAATAATTCGTGGGCAAAATGCTATGGGAATAGAGTTGCCGAACAAGGAGAGAGAGATTGTGATGCTGCGTGATTTACTTGAATCGCCAGAATACCAAAATGCAAACTTAAATCTTCCAATTGCACTTGGCAAGGAAATAAGCGGAAAGCCAGTTATTGCAGATTTGACTAAAATGCCCCACTTGCTTGTTGCCGGGACTACGGGGTCAGGAAAATCAGTTGCGATTAACACGATGATTCTATCGCTCGTTTATCGATTAAGTCCTGATGAATGCAAGATGATAATGATCGACCCCAAAATGCTCGAGCTTTCAATATATGATGCAATACCGCATCTAATAACGCCAGTGGTAACAGAGCCAAAAAAAGCTGTTATTGCTCTTAAGTGGATAGTGAAAGAGATGGAAAATCGCTATCGCATGATGTCATATTTAAATGTGCGCAATGTAATAAACTATAATCAAAAAATTACAGAAGCGATGAATAGCGGAATAGAGTTGGAGCGCGTTGTACAGATTGGGTTTAACTCAACAACGGGTAAACCTTTATTTGAAAAAATACCACTTAAAATGGAGACATTTCCGTATATTGTGGTGATCGTAGATGAAATGGCAGATTTAATGCTTGTTGCTGGCAAAGATATAGAATGCTCTATTCAACGTTTAGCTCAGATGGCTCGTGCTGCAGGAATACACATCATAATGGCAACACAACGCCCATCTGTAGATGTAATAACAGGTGTGATAAAAGCAAACTTTCCAACGAGAATTAGTTTTGCTGTTACTTCTAAGATAGATAGCCGTACAATACTTGGTGAACAAGGGGCTGAACAATTGCTCGGTATGGGTGATATGCTTTATATGGCCTCTGGTGGTAAGATTATTCGAGTTCACGGTCCATTTGTAAGTGATGATGAGGTGCAAAATATAGTTGATCATCTGAAAACGCAAGGTGAGCCAAACTACATGGAGGAAATCACTCAAGAAGATGAAAATTCTTTCTCGGAATCAGAAGGTGAAACAGAAGATGAAGAGAACGATCTATACAAGCAAGCAGTGACCATCATTCAGAGAGATCAAAAGGTTTCAACTAGTTACATTCAAAGGCAGCTTAGAATAGGCTATAATAGAGCTGCAAATATTGTTGAAAGAATGGAGAAAGAAGGTATTGTCAGCGCTCCGAGTTACTCAGGAAAGAGAGAGATATTGGTAGAATAATCGCTAACTTAAACCAAGGAAAGTTATTTTAAGATCAATAGATCTCTTGCATAACTGGAATTCAAAAGTTCCAGCGCATGACCAGATATTTCTTATTGGATCCCAGTTGTATAGTGTTTAATACTAAATTAACTACTAAAAACGTACAATAGTAATATATTAATTAGCTAGGGGGTTAAAAATGGGTATAACCAAATTTGTATTCGGTTTTGATAAATTGGATGTAACAGCATTGCAGGAAAGTCAAAATATTGATGCTAAAAAGTTTCAAGAAGTATTTAGCGCATTAAAAGAATGGCAAGAAGCTCAAAAGATAGATGCTAAACAGTTTGAAGAGGTATTTAGTGCATTAAAAGAGTGGCAAGAAGCTCAAAAGATAGATGTTGAGCAATTTGAAAAAGTTTTTGGTGCATTAGAAGATAAGATTGGTACTGAGCAGTTTCAAGCTATGCAAGAGCACTTAAGCGGCTTGCAAGAAAAATTTACAGGCTTAGAAGAAAAAGTAGAAACATTTGCAGACATGGTAGGTGGGCAAGAACAAGCAATACTAACTTGTGCCATAGTCAGTGCTGTTGCTGCAATAGCGGTAACTAGTTTTGTTGCATTCTGTATCTATCAAGGAGTTAAATCTGAAAGGGAAGGAAAAAGAGACTTGTCTCAAGATAAACCAAATGGGAAGTTTAGTAATGTAGGTGATACCGAAAAACTGAATAATAATTTACAACAAGTAGGAGTGTAATGCTCTTCTTGAAAAGGTGTTACGTAAAATTTGTAACACCTTAAACTTTCTTTAGATTTTGCAGGTTTTGGTAGTAAATTTTTTAGAAAGATGTTTGTATTATAAAGTTGGTAGAGATTCTGATTTACTTGAAGTTTGTTAATTGGTATCTTTTAAAGCACAATATTCACTATAGTATGCTTAAGATCTTTTCTAAAGTTTTATTTATATTAATATTTTTGGTTTCTAGTTTCTTTACTGTACATAATGTTGAAGCTAAGTCTAAAGTGAAGCTTAGTAAAAGGTACACACCTCCTGGTAATCCTGGTGGTACAAATTTTCATGCAGATGAGGAATTTGCTGATTCATATAAACTATATGAAAAGCGTAGGGAGATTCTCAAGAAAAGAAAGTTACAAGGTCAAACTAATGTTAACGTAAATAAAGAAGATCTAATCAAAAAATTAAAAGAAAAAAAAATTGCTAGCCTTGATAACGAGCCAAACAACGTGGGAGCTTGCATAGTTGAAGATGGGGAGGATGCTATGATCAATCAGCATGGTATTAATCTTGCACGTTTAAAGGGTGCTGTATTTATAGATCAAGAGCCAGTTTCTCAGTATGAAGGTAAGCAGCATAAAAAAAGTGAACAACAAAAAGGGAAAAAAGTTACTTCAACACGAGAAAAAAAAGTTTCCCCTATAAATGTTACTATAAAAGAAACTCCATCAAGAAGAACGTGCTCTCATGATTCTATTACTGATCTAAATAGAACACCACAGCATAGTTTAAATGGTTCAAGTTCATTTGGCAGTGTAGTTGACACAGTAAAATAGTGTCACGATTAATAATATGCTAGATAGAGACCTGACATTGAGTGATGATGCATATGAGTCATCGCCGGTTTCCAGGCATAAAACTCATACTGTAAAAGTTGGACAAGTGAAGATAGGTGGAAATAATCCTATAGTTGTTCAATCCATGGCACTTGGTGCACATATAGATTCTGACAACATAAAAAGCAGTGCTCAGAAATATGCAAAAGAAGTAATAGAACTAGCGCATGCAGGTTCAGAATTGGTGCGAATTGCTTTGAACTCAGAGGAAGTAGCAAAAGCAATACCTTATATAGTAGAGGAAATAAATAAAGAAGGCTTTGATGGTAAAATATTAGTAGGCTGTGGACAATATGAGCTCTACAGGCTGATTCAGGATTATCCAGACAACATTAAAATTTTGGGTAAAATTAGGATAAATCCAGGTAATATAGGCTTTGGTGATAAACGTGATGAAAAATTTGAAAAAATTATAGAGTATGCAATAACGCATGATCTTCCTGTCAGAATTGGAGTAAATTGGGGTAGTCTTGATAAGTACCTTTCACAAAAATTAATGGATGAAAACTCCTTGTCTAGTAATCCAAAAACTTCTGATGTTATATTACGTAAGACGCTTGTAATGTCTGCTCTTGGTAGTGCAAAAAAAGCTGAAAAGATTGGCCTTAATGCAGAGAAAATAATCATTTCATGTAAAGTCAGTAGAGTGCAAGATTTAATTTTAGTTTATACTGCACTTGCAAAATCTTCCAATTATGCGCTGCATTTGGGTTTAACCGAAGCTGGTATGGGTAATAAAGGCATAATAAATACCACAGCAGGGCTTACTTATTTATTGCAAAATGGTATTGGAGACACTATCCGGGCTTCTTTAACTCAGCGCCCTGGTGAATCACGCACTAATGAGGTGGTAGTATGTCAGGAAATACTACAGTCTATAGGTTTACGTCACTTTAACCCTCAGGTGAGTTCATGTCCTGGTTGTGGACGCACAAGTGGCGATCGTTTTCGTAGATTAACTGAGGAAATAAATGACTACATAAAAACTCATATGCCGATATGGAAGAAAAAGAATCCTGGTGTAGAGTATATGAGCGTTGCTGTTATGGGATGTATAGTAAATGGTCCTGGAGAAAGCAAACATGCAAATCTGGGGATCAGCCTTCCTGGATACGGAGAAAAACCTGTTTCAGCAGTCTACAAAGACGGCAAATATTTCAAAACTTTACAAGGTGATAATATTTTTGAAGAATTTAAGGAAATTATTAGTGATTATGTGGAGAAGCATTACACATAAGCCTTTCACAAGTTTGTACTTAGACTACATTCTGTAAATTAAATGCAAAAATGGTATCTATTGAGTGGATGTCAAATTAGACAATAAAGAACGCCAATTTTAAAACTAGATAGTATCTGACAGGGTTCCTTTTGCCTTTTTTCTATTTGAGAAATTTTTTAATATTGAGATTGACTCTAAGTAGTATAGAGATGTTATTCCAGTATCAAGGACTGAAGTTTCCTGATCTACAATATTTGTACAGTTATGAAATAGACGTAATTTGACATAAAAAGCTTTACTTTTTGAAATTTTGGATTACGTTTAATTTAACATATTTCAGTGGGGAATTTATTGTAAGTAGAAAGAAAGCTTTAAAAATATTAGGTTTTGAATCAAGCGATGCGCCCAGTGAACAAGAAATTAAATCAGCGTATAGAAAATTGGCCTTGAAATATCATCCTGATAAACATTCAGGTGAAAGTGAGGTTGTGAAGAAACAAAATGAGGAGAAATTTAAAAAGCTAGGTACTGCATATGAATTTCTCACTAAGAAAAATATAGAAGGGGTTAAAAATCTAACTGACGAAAATTTAAATGAAATTAATTCGCCTGAAGATTTGAGGTTTTACTTAAGTAGAGCTCTATATAATCAGGATATAAAGTTTCTTGAAAAGCTTTTTTCCAAATTCAAAAGCAGTAAAGATGGAAGATTTGGTGATTACATCAATGAAGAACTTATTTGTATTTACTCTCCATTATCTATTGCTTTAATGCAAGCTAAAGATTCAAGAAATTATAGTATTTTGAAACTTCTTTTAGAAAATGGTGCTGATCCTAATATAAAGCTATTACATAATGAAGCTTCGTTATACTATTGTAGGGTTCTCGACGACAGCAGAATTGTAGAGTTATTGTTACAATATGGTGCTGATCCTAATATGGTAGATAGAAATGGTAAAAATCCGTTGTTTGAAGCGTTTTTGTTTGATGATGATCATACTATGGAAATACTTTTGAAATATGGTGCTAATCCTAATATGTTAGATGAAAATGGTCGAGGTCCATTATATCAAGCAATCAATTGTGACAACGATAAACGCGAAAAATATTTAGAGTTGCTTCTAAAGTATGGTGCAGATCCTAATCAGAAGGTTAATGGCTCCAGAGTTATAGAGTGTGCTCCATATTTCACTAATAATGGTGTAATGAATTTGATTAAAACGCTTACTCTGCCATACGGTAGCAATGATAAAGTTAAAGGGTTGATGGCTGAATACGGTGGAGTTGATAGACGTTATCTACGTGATCAAACGATACTGACTTGTTGTTGCTTAATCGTCGCTTCTGCTACTTTTTTTAGTATAGCTTCTCCTTTGCGCTATGTACCGACAGCAATATTTGCACTTGCTGCATGTTTTTTTATTAAAAATGCTGTACATGCTGCATTTTTTGCAAAAGAACCTTCTACTGAATTTACCGAAGCTAGAGCTTGTCCAGAGATTAGTAAAAGAGGCTATAATATCTAAAGTTTTAGTACTGGGTAAAGATGAGAAAAAAGCATCCAGCAGAGCTAAATCGAAGGGAATGGGCAAGAATAGAAAGCTACTCCAGAGTATCATACAGGAAAGGAGGAAGGTCGTCAAAGTATAGCAAAAGAGAAATATTAGAAGCAATTTTCTATGTATTGTGTACAGGTGTAAATGGCGGTATTTACTAAATGATTTTCCGCTATGGAAAACTGTGTATGATCAGTCAAGTGTTTGTATAGTAATCTGTACAGACTACAGAAAAAGGGGAATCAAAGGCTATTTAAGAAAGTAAAGGGTAGAAAAAGGCATATAATTACAGATACTCAGGGTTTTATACTCTATTGTTACGTAAGCGCTGCTAACGAAAATGATAAAGGTAGTATTAAATAATATAAGAAAAAAATATACTATAGTTAAAAAATGTGATGGGATACCAAGGAGAAAATTTAAAAAATCATATAAAGGAAGAATATGGTCTGGATATTGAGATTGTCAAAAGGCCTTCATGTAGGTTCTAAGTCAACAAAGACACACCGCCTTAGCTACTACCAATGAGGGGTTTAAAGTGCAGCCAAGAAGGTGGGTTGTAGAAAGGACTTTTGCTTTAGGAATAGAAGACTATCGAAAGAATAAGATTTACTCACTGAAAATTTCATATATCTGGCTATGAGTAGAGTTATGTTAAGGAGAGAAATATGCTTGAATTCCCGAACAAGTTCTAATCATTAATGTTATACACGTTCTTTTCTTTTTCTATTCTCTCTTGTTCTTCAATACAATACATAGCAAGCGGATTAGCTTTAAGTCTTTCGACTCCTATTTCTTCTCCCGTTCCATCGCAGTAACCATAAATGCCTAATTTTATTTTTTCCAACGCCTCCTTAATTTTTTCTTTTCTATCTTTTCGGCGCTTAATTAATTCTCCATTTTCACTATCTCTATCAGAATAAATACTACTATCTTCTAGATCTTGTTTCTCCATTTCAGAGAGTATTGATTGTAACTTTAAGCTAAAGTATTCCAGTTGTTTTACGTTCATATATTCTTCATTTTCTGAAGGAACGTAATCTTCCGGTAACTTTATTTTTATTAATTTTTCCATAGCATTATCAATAAAATATATTAAAACTTATATAACTTGTAAACACAAAAAATTATATTACCCTCAAAGTAAACACTATAATTTATAATAAACATTTAAAATCCTGGTATGATTAGTTCGGTAAAAAAATTAGTAATAAATGATAATAATCTTACTTATATAGTATGTATTTTTATTATAATGTTAAGTTTATCTTCATATACACTTGAAAACAATAGTAAACAAGAAGTCATATTAACATTAACATGGATATGTGCTACATTTGTTTTGCAGATCTCTACAAATAATTTATTTACATCTGATTATCATGATGGAATATTAGAGCAAATCTTTGTACAGCCACTCTCTTCTAGGCTAATAGTTGCTTATAAAATCTTCGCTCACTGGTTGTTATTTGGGTTACCGATTTCAGTGATTTCTTTCATGTTCAGCTTTGCAATTCTAGGCAATAATATTGAACATTCAATAGCAGTTGGAGTGTCTTTATTATTTAATACGCTGATAATCATTAATATTTCAGCTACTGGAAATGCATTGATGATTGGTCGAAATAACTTAGCATCAGGAGTGTCGCAAATTCTTGTTTTGCCAATGATAATGCCAACTTTTGTATATTTCAAATTGCTAACTCAATTTGAAAATTTATCCTTGAATATTTATACACTACTAATCACCATCTTAATTTTTGTCATTTTAATTGTTAATAGCACTATAACTACTCACATAGCATTAAAATTTGCTGTGGAGCAGGATTGAAAAAACTTACTAGTTATTTACTTGTATCTGCTTAGTTAAGGGTGTTAACTTAAGTAGAGATGGAGACATTAGACTTCTTGCATGAATTGAAGAGTTACAGCGTGTGAAACCATTATTGGATTTCAGACTGGCTGGTTATGCAAGAAATCTAATATCTATCGAAGAGTCAGAAACTTTTATAACTTACCTTTAATCAACCTAACCCATGCGTGCCAATCTCTCTCACCAAGATTGCTTTCGAAAGACAGAAGATCCTTTACGGCTTTTGAGCAAATTTCTTCACTTGGAATTGACAACCCCCTATTCATTGCTAGCGTCAGGCATTGAGTTTTACAAGCTTGTTCTAAGTGATACGTATAAAACATTGCTTCTTGTATAGTCTGACCACATGTTATAGATCCATGATTGCGCATTAACATCACAAAATTTTCTTTCAAATCAGCTATTAATCTTTTTCCTTCCGTATCATCAAGTGCCAGGGAATTATAATCATGGTAAGATACCTTATTATAAAAGTGCAGCGCCCACTGACTTATTGGGATTAATCCATCCTTGAGAGAAGAAACTGCTACAATAGAAGGTGTATGTAGATGAAAAATTGCTTGAATATCTTTCCTTGCTTGATAAATGAAGCCATGGATTACATAGCCAGTTTTATTATATTGATATTCTTTGCCTTCAATTATATTCCCATCAAACGATACTTTCATCAATGAACTTTCATCTACTTCATCAAAACGTATACCAAACGGATAAACATAAAATGACTTTTTATCTTCAGAACGTACAGAGAGATGAGTATACGTATGATCATCTAATTTAAGATAAGATAAAATCTGATAGGCGTTAACTAGGTCTCTTTTCAACTCACTATTTGTTAATAACATAGCTCTTGACTAAAATTTTCTAAAGATTTATACGTGAAAAAAAGTTTATTACAAACTAAAAGGTGAACCTACGTTAAAATACTAATACCAAAATCCATTACTGACCGAACAAATAAGAAACATTACAAACTCGTTTAATAGTAGTACTGGAAATATTGACAATAAAATTACACAAAACATCTTCAAGTAAACCTATGGTATCGTAGATACTATTGCGTAAAGTATTGTATTTGATATATTGCCACAACCTTTCAACAGGATTCAGTTCCGGTGAATAAGGAGGCAAGTATATGATGGTAATGTTTTCCTGAATTTTCAAACTTTTTGATCTATGCCAACTTGCACAATCCATTACAAGAAAGGCTTCTTTCGTGCCTAAATCTTTCGACATCTGCTCCAGAAATATATTCATACAATCAGTGTTTACATATGGAGCAAGTAGGCTAATTTTCTTACCACTTCTTGGATTTACCGCACTGTAGATATAGAAATTTTGTCTACCAATTTTCATTTTAACCTGTGTTCTGACCCCTTTTTTAAACCATCCGTGTCCGATTTTTGAATGAGTTCCAAATCGTGATTCATCAAAAAAATACCTCCTTTTCAGGGTGGGAATTGACTATTTTATTGAAGTATTTTTTAAACTCTTCTTGCTTGTTTTTATCTTGTTTATGGTGAATTGGCCTCGGTGTTATGTAAGAAAACTTCATCCTTTGTATCTCACGGTGCACTGTTGATTTGCTAATGTTTAGGCCAAATTCCTCTGAGATTTTTATTTGCACTTCCTTAATAGTAATATTTGGATTTCTTTCTACCCATATTTCAATTTGCTCACGTTGATTTTTGTTTAATTTGCTTTTTCTTCGCCGCTGAGACGGGGAAAATAATCTTTCTACTCTACCAAATTTTAGATGCTTTATCCATTCAGTCAAAGCAGTCCTTGAAATTTTACATATTCTTGCCACAGCGCTTATACTACTTTCTTTTCCTGCTATCACCGCTTGTAACTTTTTTGAAACATATGCGTTATTTCTGACCTTTTTTAACATTTCTTTCGCCAAATTTACAACTTTTTCGTCTAATAGTTTTGACCTTAATGCCATTTATACCTCTCTATTTTATCTACTTTAGTATCACTTCTTTCCCATTATTGTCTATCTGTTCTTTATATAGTGGGAATTGGTATTAGGTGCAATCCATTGATATTACAAGAGCGTACTATATCAAAAAAGCAAAGAAAAAATAGGAAGGTTACTAATATAAATAGTATTAAATTTAGGGAGGAAGATTTATTTGTACCACAAAATGCTATAGAGGTAGAAAATTCAAATATGAGTATAAAAGAAGTAGCAGAAGAAATAGTAAGTCAGATGTACAAACTTGGCCAAATTAATAGTGTTTACGCAATAGGCAACGATTTCATATACTGAGGCTCATTTAAATATAGAGCCTCAACTCCATTTAATTTTTGTTTATTTTTTAGTCTATAACGGACTAATAGCCCTGCATGGCTAGCATCCAACTTTGGTAAACTGCAATCCATATATGTAATGCAGTCCGTTTCAGGCTGGAGTTCACTTACTACAGCAGGATTTGATAGCGGTAACAAATTGAAATCAAATAATTGCGTATAAAACTTTTGATCATCTTCGATTATAGCTTTAATATTTTTTTTGCTATTTGCACAAAGTAGCGATATTGCATATGCTTGAGCTTCCAGCGCACTAACCCCATATAACGGCTTATTTGTAGCAAGATTTATACCTTGTGCAGTTGATATACCAACTCTGATTCCAGTAAAACTTCCTGGTCCAACTATCACTGCTAAATGGTCTATTTTATCGTAGCTGTAATTATGCTTATCAAACAAAGTATTCAGTATTTGAAAAAATGATTCTGCATGACTATTGTTTGCAGAATTGCGTTCTACAAAACAATTACCATCGTAATCAATTACTGCTATTGAACTACCAGCACCTACAGTATTAATTGCTAGAATGGACATCACTTAAGCTTATCATAGAGCTTTGTAAACATCATAGTGAACGCACCGTTACCCATAACATTTGCTGAAGTTATTATTGGGTCAAACACTATATACAATGCTGTAATTAATGAAAGCATCTCTGGAGAGAAATTAAGATACTTCTCAAGAACAGGCAACATTACCATAATCCCTCCCGCTGGAACTGCAACAATAGCAAATTTAAATAACAGAAAGTAGAGAAGGAAAGTCACATAGTCTGTTGCAGACAATGCACCACCAAAAGTCATTATCATTGATAGTATTATAATAAAAAAGCAATCACCTACTAAATGAAAGCTAGCAGTTATTGGCACAACAGACGATGCTATATCAGGCTGCTTTACATTTTTTTTGCTTCCTTCAATAGTAAGCGGCATAGCTGCATTACTAGACATTGTGCTCATTGCAGTAATAAATGCAGGTATCATATTGCCTATACTAGCTATCCAGCTTGTGATCTTGAATGAATTTGCTGCTCCATATAAGAGAAAAACATAAAGGTAGGTTACAGATGCTATAATAATAAAAATTATTGAGTAATTCATAAATATTGTAGATAGAACCTGGTCATGCTGCATTTTAAAAGCAAATCCAAGTACAAACATTGGAATAACTGGTGTCAAGAATGTCTTCAAAATAACAAAAATTAAATCTGACATTTTGTGAGAAAGTTCTTTGCTTTTTTTAGGCAGCAAAGTAGACATTATTAAGCTGGACACAAACCCATAAGCAAGAGCACGAAAGTTGGAAAGCATTATCGGTAGCTCAAACGACCATAAAGGTACAATTGTTTCTTCATGCTGTATTACGTTCTGTATTGAATAAGTATTTTGTAAGATAAAGTGCCAAGCAGAATAAGCTATTAGACTTGAGGTAAGGTTCGACAAGAAAATCGTTATAATAATTAACAATATAAACTTTATAGCCGACTGCTTAAGATTGTTAACACTACTAAAGATTAATGCAAAAACAATAAAAGGCATTATAAATAGTAGGATCTCTTTTATACTAAGGCTTATTGAATACAAGAAGGTTTTTACTTCCATTGGAACTAGATGACCAAAAAGTATAACTGAAGTGATAACAGCAAGTAAGGTTAGTAATTGTAACATATTCTAATATAGCGATATCCTATGGAAATACATATGATAAATTAGCTGCTAAGTAAAGTAAAACTGCTTAAAATATTTACATTACCTTCTAGTACTTGAATGAGATTTCAAATTACAACGTTTCCACAAAGTATATAGTTAACATCCACACCTTTGGTCAAGTTCCATTCACGCTTTATTACATTATATTCCATACCAGCCATGTTTTGCAGTGTTACATTGTTCTCTCTTAGATGATTTGCAATTTCTGATGGCTTGAGAAATTTATTCCAACTATGTGTGCCTTTTGGCAGCCAGTTTAATATGTACTCTGCGCCGACTATTGCAAGACAGAAGGATTTAATAGTTCTATTTATCGTCGATATAAAAATTAGCCCTTCTGGCTTCAACAGCTCTATTGCTTTTTTCATGAAAAACTCTAAATTATCTACATGTTCAACCACTTCCATCAACAAAACCACGTCATACTTCTTGTCATTGCTTAGCTCTTCAATGCTAGTGTGTGTGTATTCTATATTTAACCCTACTTTCTTTGCATGCGACTGTGCCACTTTTATGTTTTCCTCACATACATCTATTCCCGCAACGCTAATACCAATACGCGCCATTGACTCTGACAAAATGCCACCACCACAACCAACATCGAGCAATGATAGTTCTTTTAAATCGCATTTTTTTAATTCTTTTATTTTCTCAACGATGTATGATACTCTCACAGGATTCATCATGTGCAATGGCTTGAATTTGCCATTCTCATCCCACCATTCACCTGCTATTTTAGCGAATTTTGATATTTCATCTTCGTTATAAGTTTTTGTGGTTTTTTTCTTGCTAATATTGCTAAGTTTATCAAGGCGTTCTTTATGTCTACTTTCTTTTGAAAATTCTGTTTCGAGGAATTGTTTGACTGTGTCTTTTGCTAATCCACTCGCAGTAAACTCTGCACCAAGACAAAGTATATTCGCGTTGCCATGCTCGCGAGCTAATTTTGCGATCTCAACACTATTACATAAAGCAGCGTAGATTCCTTCAAAACGATTTGCCACAGTACTCATGCCCAAACCTGTACCGCAAATTAATATTCCATAATTTGCTTTTTTGTTTGTTATATCTTCTACAACTTCAGCAGCATAGTCAGGGTAGTCTACACTCTTTTGTTCAGCAGTGCAGCCACGGTCTATCACTGTATAATCTAAAATTTCCAAGTAAGCCTTTATTTCTGATTTTAATTCATAACCTGCATGGTCTGAAGCAACTGATATCACATATGACATATAAGAAATTGCAACTTAAGGATATTTATATGGGTAATTTATTTTGAGCTTTTTGTCAAGCTCTCCTGATCTTTCTGAATAAATTTCGAGTCAGATATGCATAAATTCTATATAATTTTTATCCTACCACTACTAATTCGGTAAAATGGATCATATAGATATTATAAAGTCAAAATTATTGTTGTCCGACATAGTAGGAAAAAAAGTTAGGTTAATAAAAAGAGGAGATAGTTTTGTTGGACTCTGCCCATTTCATAACGAAAAAACTCCATCTTTTTCGGTCAGCAATGTTAAGGGCTTATATTACTGTTTCGGTTGCTCAGCTCATGGTGATGCGTTTGAATTTATTTCACAAACTGAGGGCTTAAGTTTTAAGGAAGCGTTGGAAAAATTGGCATCTGTTGCAGGTGTTGAGTTACCCAAAAACCTCAGCGTTGCTAAAGAGAACAACAAACTGTTTTCAGCACTGAATTTAGCTGCAATTTGGTTTACACAAAAAAATCAGGGAGTTGTAGATTATTTAAAGCAGCGCAAGATTTCACTCAAAATCATAGATAAATTTAGAATAGGTTATGCACCAAGTTCTGGTTTGAGAGAATATTTGAACTCTTCAGGTATTGAAGACAAAATTTTGGCTAATGTTGGGTTGATAAATAGAAATTCTCGTGATTATTTCTATGATCGACTCATGTTCCCTATACAGAACATTGCAGGAAAAGTTATTGGCTTTGGTGGACGTGCGTTGAGTTCTGATCAACAACCAAAATATTTAAATAGCCCAGAGAGTCAGCTCTTTAAGAAAAGAGAAAATTTATATGGATTAAACTTTGCTTTGAGTGAAATACGCAAAAAACAGCATCTATTTGTTGTTGAAGGATATATGGACGCTATAGCACTACATCAAGCGGGAATTAGCAATACAGTTGCTCCGCTTGGTACCGCAATTTCTGCAGAGCAGATAAAAAATCTTTGGAAACTTGCTAAAGAAATTTCTATCTGTATGGATGGCGATAGTGCTGGATGTCATGCTGCTATTCGAATTGCAGAACTTGTTCTGCCGATACTGGAGCCTGGATACACATTGAAGTTCGTGACTTTGCCAAGCAACAAGGACCCATACGATATATGCAATGAACTAGAATATAAGACGGAAGATGTACTATCCGCTTTTAACCGCTCAACAGAACTGCACTCTGAATATTTATGGCATCACATAATTGGTAGCAATTTGCAAAATTATGAAAAATTTGCTCCGGAAAAATATTCAATTCTTGAGCACAAATTTATGGAATATGTAAATGCTATCAGTAACATCAGCATTAAAAGGTATTATAGAGATTATTTTTACAAAAAAGTTAGCGAACTGAGAAGTAGCTTTAAAAAGCAAATTTTTAAAAGTAGACTCAGAGAAACAAGAGAGGAGTATCTCTACAACAAATCTCCAAAATTAATTGAAGCAGAGCAAAATCAAGCTATAATCCTGCGTATAGTAATAGAGTTTTCTGAATTTTTAAATCACCCTATATTTTTCGAGCAATTTTCCCATTTTGAGTTTACTCATATGGAGATGAAAAAATTACAACAGTGCGTAATTAATATGGTAACTAGTGAGAGCAACTTTAATAAAGAAATTCTGCTACAGGAGTCTAGTGTTATAAAGTTTGTATTTGAAAAAACTAGCGTACTAAATAGTCAATTAAGTGAGAAGAGATCAGCAGAAACTGTCTGGAATAACATAGTATTACGAAAAGAATTAAATGTATTACAAGAAGAAAAAATTAAAGCAAGGCTGGGCGGTAATTTTGACTTAGAGGAAAGGCTAATAGAACAAATAAAGCAAATAGAGAATAGTATACAAGAAATGCAAATGGAATTTATTCAAAAGTAGATGGCTTAAGATGTTCAAAATTATTAGAAAAACACTGTATTGGTAGTTGCTTAAAATAGCTTATTCTAGTATATTTTCAATTTATTTAATTACGACAAGTGTTTGCATTTCTTCCTCTCATTATTTTTTTAGCCTTATATCTTGGTAGTGGTACTTATTTTTCCTTTATAGGACTTGACAATCCTCTTCATCAAATTTCACCGTTAGTTTGCTTATTACCAGCATTATTTTTTGCTATTCTATTCAATAAAAACAAAATTCAGCATAGCGTTGATACTCTTATAAAAGGTATGGGTAATAAAACTACTCTTACCGTGTGTTTGATTTTTCTCCTTGCTGGTGCATTTTCTACTGTTACTCAATCGCTTGGTAGTATAAATGTTATTGCTAGCTTAACTATTTGCTTTCTTCCAGCACAATTATTACTTCCTGGAATGTTTTTAATTTCTGCGTTTATTGCAAGTGCAATAGGCACATCAATCGGAGTTATTGCACTTATAACACCAATAGCTGTGAATCTAGCACAAAATGGAGCTTTTGATTGTGCGGTGGGCGTTGGAGCTGTGATAGGTGGGTCCATGTTTGGCAGCAACCTTTCAATGATATCTGACACTACTATTGCGGCTACTTCTTCACAAGGAGCTTCAGTAAAGGATAAACTAAAACTAACCTTAAAGACAGGATCTATTACAGGTTTTATAATACTTACTTATCTAGTAATAATTTCAAATAGTACAGAAGTTGTTTCTTTTTCAACTCTGAATTATTTATCCATAGTTAAAATTATACCTTATATATCTTTAATAATTATGGGTTTATTTGAAATAAACACACTGGTAATATTAGCTGTTAATATGGTTGTTGCTGGAATATTAGGAATAGCTTTTTTTGATTATTCTATTATTGATTATTCTCATGACATATGTAGGGGTTTTAATAAGATGAATGAAGTAATGATATTTATTCTTTTCAGTAGTGGATTAAGTCACTTAATGTACGAATACAGTCAGAAAAAGATAGATAAATTCACCGATGAGGTAAATCTCACAAGAAGTCAAGCTGAACTTATGATTGCAGGAATATCATCTATGTTTACCATTTTGGTTTCCAGCAATATTGTTGCTATTTTATTAACTAGTAATATTGCGAAAAGACTTGCACAGAGATATAACATTTCACCACACCGTAGTGCGTATTTATTACAGATATTTACTGCGATCACAAAAAGTATCTTACCTTATGGTTCTCAAATATTGCTAGCAAGCAGCATTGCCTCTCTTTCACCTATTGCTGTACTAACAAAAGTATATTATTGTTTTGTTTTTGCAGCAGTTGCAATAAGTGAAATAATTATTAATGGCAGACGTCATGCGGTTGTAGCTCCTCAATTACCACAAATATAACACAACTCTTTCTGTAGCTTTGTGGAAATTATGCTAACTGATTATGCTGTAAAGGTGAGCCATATTCATATATAAATTAATCTGTTGTTGGAATGATTCTAAGCCTTCATTTTCACAACTCATTTTTCTACAAATTTTCACTCTATTTGTTAATAAATTGACAAATATTATAATATATGCTAAAATATTTATATAGCACCAGTTCTTTCATAAAGACATAGTATTGCTAATGTCATAAAAAATGTATCAAAATAGTAGAGAAACAAATGCCTGATTATTATGAAATATTAGGAGTAAAAAGAGATGCTACTCACGATGAGATAAAAAAAGTATATCACAAATTAGCATTGAAGTTTCATTCAGATAAATTGTATAAGGAAGTGCAAGAGTTAGATAGGTTAGAGAAAAAAAAGAAGGACGGAGAGCTACTATCACAGTCGGAAGAAGGTCAAATGGCTGAACTTAAAGAGGAATTGGAAAAATTCAAGGAAATATCAGTAGCATACCACGTGTTATCTGACCAAGCAAGCAGAAACCAGTACGATAGGGGAGAGGATTTTAGTCAACAGGAGTGGTCGTGGACAGAAGAAATGCTTAAAACAATAAGTGAATTAAAACAAGAAGGGAAAAGAGAAGAAATTTTTTATCAAACATTCATTATGTATGATTCGAAAAATCAAAAATTAATCAGAGAGGAAACAGAAAGGCTAAACAAGCGTTTTGAACAAATAGAAGAGATGGGCAAATCCGAAGAGACTGAAGAATCAACCGAATACAAATATCTAAGGACTATTCTGGAATTGTCGAGAAATATCGAGTCAAATGAGTATGAAAAGTGTTCTGATATAATGAAGAAAGTTACAATTGCTGCTGGTGACATTACATCTCTAGTGCAAATTGCTATTAAGTACAATCGTGTGGAAATTTTCAAGCTCTTTGAAGAAAGGACAGAAATATCACAAAATGACATCTTAAGCTGTGCTTGTGAATACAAATCTGAAAAGTTTTTGGATTATTTTTTTAATAAGTACTTAGATATCAACTATAAAGATAAAGAAGGAAATACAGCTTTACATCATACATTAAAACGGTTGGATTTGGATAAATCGAAATACCAAGGTTTTGTTAAGTCAGTTCTTAGTAAAGGTGCAGGGCTTGATGTTGAAAATAAAAAAGGTAAAACTCCGTTTGATCTCTTGCTTAATTATGTTCAAGGACATCCTATAGCTAAAAGAGTAGAAAGATTAAATTATGTTGCGGAGTTGCTTAGTTGTTGTAAAAGCGATGAGCTAAAGAAACTAGAAGATACTCCTGCGTTGAATAAACTAGTAGATACTATTGTTCAATATAACCATAAAGAAGCTCTAGATCTCCTAGTCGAAAATAATATAAAAATTTCAAGTATTACTTTAAAAAATATCGTTACAAGCGATTGCGATAAAAAGATTTTTGGTTGCTTTTTACATAAAAATAAAATTGACTATCAAGATGAAAGTGGAGGTACAGCTCTACATCATGCTTTAAGAAACTTGCACTACGATAAGTCAATGCTTTGCAAAGTTGAATCACTTGTGAGTGCAGGTGCAAGATTTGATATTAAAAATAACCAAGGTGAAACTCCGTTTGATCTCTTGATTGAATATGTTGAGAAGGGGTTTTATGGTCAAGCGTCAAGGTTAAGTTATGCTTGGAAGTTGTTTAACAAATGTGAAAATAAAGATGTACTAAAAGAGCTAAAATATAAAGATGGTACTCCTGCATTAGATAAACTAAATGAGCTTCGTATTAAGTGTCGTAATACTTCTATCATAGTTGCTTCTACGTTAGCAGTAGTAGGAGTTGTTTTAGGGGTAGCTATTGCAGCTCATTCAGGAATGTTAGCGGTAGGGATAGGAATTGGAGTTTGTTGTCTTGTTGTTGCTGTAATCACATACCATTTTAGTAGTCCTGCAAATTTATTGAAGGATAGCAATGCTAAAGATGTAGTTAATACAATAGGATTAGTAAAATCATAACTTAAGATCAGGAGAAATGGCAGATCAAGTTCAATAACGCTAATTTATTAATATATTTACTAAAATCTCAAGCTAAGAAAATTCCATGTTTACAATTCTGTGAGATGCTGGTGGTATCTGTCTTACTTTCCTAATAGGAATACAGATTACAAGAGATAGGCGATGGAATTGCAAAGAGTTTGCAAATAATAGTTATTATTTGTAGAATATATAGAAGTTAGTAGAGATTTTAATAGTATGCCATCCGTTACTTTTATTTTACCTGATGGAAGTAAGAAAAGCTATGAAGCTGCAGAGGGAGAAACTCTGCTTAATTTAGCCCACAGAAGTGATCCAGATCTGCTTGAAGGTGCATGTGAAGGCTCTCTTGCTTGTTCTACATGCCATGTGATTATTGATCCAAAATTTTATGATGTTGTAGAAACACATAATCCTATATCTGATGAGGAAAATGATATGCTGGACCTAGCTTTCGGCTTAACAGAGACATCAAGGCTTGGGTGCCAGATAAAAATCACAAAAGATATTGACGGTTTATGCGTAACCGTGCCCAGAGGTACAAGAAATATATCATTAGATAAATAAGAGGATCATGCGTAAAATTTTTGTCTATATTCTCATCTCCTTACCTTTGTTTATTCCTCTAGCGTATAGTGGTTTTTGGTATTTTTCTGCATTTAAGGTAAAAAGTCTTTTAACTGATTACATTAATGACGAAAAAGTTGATATTTCACATGATTTTAAGGGATTTCCTTTTAACCTAGTTTTTCATGTAACGAATCCAAAGTTTTCTAATGAGCAATTAACTGTTTCATCTGAAGCTTTAGTGATAAAAAACAGATTATTTGATAAGTCAGTATATATCTATATACCAAGCAATAAAGTAAACATTGCTGTCCGTAGTGATGAGAAAAAGAATATAAAGTGTCACACACACGTGAGTAGCCACTTTGTTGTTAAACTAAATGATTTACTATCTTCATTAAAATTCAACAGAAATAGCACTGTAATAGACTATATAGATACATTTCGTTACGAAGATTATGGATTAAAATGTGATGTTTTAGAAAATCAGCAAAGTGTTATAACTGAAGTGAATGATAAAAGTAATTACATTCAATTTCACTTTGATAAAGAACTGAATGAAAATACTAAACTAGAATTTGATTTTTATACTTACCGTTATAAACATACTGCAAGTCCTGCAAATTACCTTAGTGTCGACGCTAAATTAGATTATGAATTTGTAAACCATATTTCAGCTTCTAAGATTAATTTCAACATAGAAAAATTTTTGATTGAGAGTAATAACTTTTCTATTGCTGCGAATGGTGGAGTAAGTAATTACAATTTAGTTACATCTTCATTTGAAGATAAAATCAATGTAGCCATATCAAATTATAAAGAATTAATTTCGTTTGTGACTAATGATTCAAAGACTGCAGATAAATTGGAAAAATCAATATCTTCCTTATCAGAAAAAATCACTAATAACGACATTCAATTTTCAATAAAGTACGACAATAATGTAGGTTCAGGCTTTATTGGAAAATTATCCACTACTGATTTTATCACTCAATTCACCAAGAATGAGAATAGTAATTAGCTTACTTTTTACATTGATATTCCATTTAAGCATAAATGCTTTTACTTTGGATGATAAACTAAGAGACGAAAGCATGGAAGAGCGAGCAAGTAGCTTATTTGCAGTAATAAAGTGTCCAGTATGCTCTGGTGAATTATTATCCGAATCTGAGTCTCAAGTTGCATATGTTATGCGTAAGACAATTCGCAAGAAGATCAGTGATGGATATACTAACGAGCAAATAGTTTCAGAGTTAAAAAATTCTTATGGAGATTCAATTATCATTGTACCACCTGTAAAATCTAGTACCTACATTTTATGGTTTATTCCTTTTATAATTCTTCTTATTGGATGTTTTCTAATACGAAAATCAGTTCAGAAAATAGATAAGGTAGTAAAAAGATAACTATAGAGTAAAAGTGAGTTTACAACAAATGCAAGTAGCTACTATACGAACATTTGAGTTTAGATCAAAGATTGTAAGGTTAAATCTTCCATCCAAATAACCACGCACTCTACCTGCTTATCTGGGTAGACTTCTTGCACTAAGGTTTTATAGATCAACATTTGCTTTTTTATTTCATTTAATGAGGAAATAGAAACGTTATGGTGTGATTTATAGTCAATTATGATTGCTTTGTCTTCTGTTATGCACAGTCTGTCTAGCCGCACTAATACTGGTTTTCCGTCAATTGTTCCACTAAGTGGAATTTCTGATTTGCCCTCCAAGTCGAACAGGTAATCATATTTTTCATTAAAGGTTAATATTTTGCTGTAAATTTCATCCTTATTTTCACTAGTGTTTATGCTATCAAGATATTTCCTAACCCAATTTTTTCTCCTGTCTTTCTCTATCTTGGGCATATATTGCAATATACTGTGAATTATTAAGCCTCTTGCATAGCTGTCTGTCGTCCCAATGCTCCTTTTTGTCATTCCAGCATTCTCATCTGTCATCCCAGTGCTTGACACTGGCTTTTTTTCTCCAGGTTCCAGTGTCACGTGCTGCAATGACATTGATAGGTTTGATGGAGGTGAAATCACTGGAACATCAAAATAATCACGTTTTTTATAAATAGAAGGGTAGTTTGCATTCATGCATAGCACTTCAACTTTTTCTTTAAATATCGGCTGTAAGTATAGTTTTTTCCTCTCATATAATGCTCCATATTGAATAACTAGATCATACCAAGAGCCCTTTTGCACTGGCTCTTTGCCTAAAATGTATAACTCATCTTCAGCACGCGTAAGTGCCACGTACAGCAAACGCAAATATTCGTTATAATCCTCTAGTTTTTTCTCTCTTTTTACTTGATTACAATAAGCATTACTATTTTTGCCACACCAAAATGGTGCTTCCGTTGCATCAAACAAAATATTTTCGCTGTTTCTTGGTACTGTATTTGTGTCAACTAAAAACACTATTGGAGCTTGTAGACCTTTTGATTTATGAATTGTCATTATTCGTACAGCATTGAGTTCTGATTGCATATCGTTTTTAATCTCAGGATTATTTTCTTTGATCCACTGAACAAATGCTTGAAGAGATGGGTGCTCAAATTGCAATACGAGGTTCATAAATTCGTCTAGAATCTCGAAGCACTCAAGACCTAGCCTTGCAGCAAATTTCTTTTTACCTGTGCGTAATATATGCGTGAATAATGTAAGAGGGGATTTTGTCTGAGATAAGTTAATCAGATAGTTTAATTCGCTATAAATAACCTCATGATAATCATGAATTTTTTCCCACAATGACTGCTCTTTACGATTATATGCAATATTGAATAAATCGTCCTCAGTAAAGTTAAATAGCGGTGATTTTAAAACATTTGCAAGAGCAAGATCATTTGCCTGGAGGAGCAAAAATTCAGCCAAAGCTATTAAGTCCTGCACAGCTATGTAATCCATAATTCTAAAATAATCTCGGCCTATAACTGGTACATTTACTTTTTTTAGTTCACTTATTATGTAGTCAACTAGCGCATTTCGTTGCCGTACCAAAATCATAATGTCCCTTGGTTCTATATGGCGATCTTTGGCGACTAAAATCCGCCCTTCGTTTAACCAATTGTGAATTCTTTGGGCTATTGCCTGAGCAAGTAATCGATCCTTTACTACATAATCTTTCCTCTGTGTTAAATGAATTTGTAAGGCTTGCTGCTCTTCCTCTTCATATCCTGGCAGTAACGGCCAAATTTCAATGTATCCTTGATCGTTTTCTCTATATGGAATATGTTTTATCTTGTTATCATTGAAAGATATTTCTTCACGAAAATTGTTAAATATTCTGTCTACAAGCATCAAAACTTCTGGAGTTGAGCGAAATGACTTTTCAAGTTGACATGATACCCAATCTCTGCCACCAGTTTTCGTGTGAAAATATTGCTGCATGTAATTAAATAGATGGGGATTTGCTCCTTGAAATCTGTAAATTGATTGTTTTACATCGCCAACAACAAATAAAGTTCTCTTTTCATCACTGCCGGTAAAAAATTCATCGCAGAGACTTGTTATAATTTTCCATTGACTAATACTATTGTCTTGTGCCTCGTCAACAAGAATATGGTCTATTTTTTGGTCTAGATTAAACAATATCCAATCTTTATTGCCTGGATTGCTAAGGAGATTTGTTGCTAAATTGATGATATCATCATAATCAAGCAGTGCATTCTTTGATTTTTCATTATTATATAGATCAATATATACTTTAAATATACTAAGTAAACTACTGGTTCTTCCGAATATTTGATAAGAATTTATGTCCTTTACATGGGTAAACAATGCATTTTGAATGCTTTCTATCATTTGCTCTACGTCTTCAAATTTTTCCAAAGCACCCTTTGTTATAATGGATGATATGCTCTTTTTTTCGTACGATTCTGATTTGAGAAATACTTTAGCTAAGTTCTCTATCTTGTTGTCATCCCAGTGCTTGACACTGGGATCCATATTTCTTTTTTTCTGGGTCCCAGTGTCAAGCACTGGGATGACAACATCTGGTACGGACGATTTTGTGCTATTACACCAATCATAAAGTATCGCACTGTAACTCTGATCCCTTTTGCTTCCCTTACTTAATATTTTAGCTAATCTTTTTATCTGCTCAATCGTTTCATTCTGTAAATTGTCAATCTTGTCTGGGAAGCTTAGTTTATCTTTTATATATCCTAAATTATTTTCTAGAGCTGATCTCTTTATACATAAGGTATAGAGCAAATCACGCAGCTTATTTTCATCAATTTCAGCTGCAACGATATTGATATCGTCCTGCACAGTTTCGTTATGAAGCGTTTTTTCAAATACGATGGAATGCAATTCTTTACATTCGCTCAACGTACAATTTGGAGCGATACCAGCTTCTGTAGGAAAGCTGGAGATTAATTTGTAACAAAAGGCGTGTATAGTTTGAATATTAAGACCAAGATTTTCCAGTTCAGAAAAAAGCCTTCTTGCTCTTGTTAAATAATCTTTATTTTCTCTGGTCACATACTGGGCTAATTGTTCTAAATCTGCGACCAATATACCCTCTGGACATATTGCCCACTTACTAAGTGTACTGTAAATGCGATTCTCCATTTCATTTGCTGCAGCATTGGTAAATGTTAAGCAGAGAATATTTCTCTTATTCTCTAATAGAAGTCTTAATACTCTGTCTATTAAGATCTTTGTTTTACCTGTACCAGCTGATGCACTTACCCATACAGAGAAGTTAGGATTTATGGCATTTGATCTCATTGGGAGTGTATAAAGTTTGACTGAAGTGGCATTTCAAGTATAGTAAATAAGATAGTGTTAGTGAAGATATACAGATGGAAAGTTTTTGTGTAAAGGCTCCTGCAAAGATCAATCTTTTTTTACATATTATAAATAGAGAAGAAAGAGGGTATCATTTAATTGAAAGTTTGGTTGTCTTTGCTAAACTTTCTAATTTTTTAGAGATAAAAGTAGGAGAAAAAAACTTTAGATATGATAACTCTACAGTTCAATTTGTAAACTCTGAGTTTAAAATAAATTATCGATATAATACTATAACGAAAGCATTGAGTCTACTGCTTAGGTACGCTCCTATACGAACTAAAGTCACTGTAAAGGTTATAAAAAATGTACCAATTGCTGCAGGATTTGGTAGTGGTTCCTCAGATGCTGGAGCTGTGATACGCACGCTAGGAGAGCTGTGGGATATTGATAGGCAAATTTTAAGTGATATAGCTTTAAGCGTTGGTGCTGATGTGCCTGCAAGTGTAGATAGTAAGCCAGTTTTTGTTAGAGGTGTTGGTGAGGAATTATGTCCCATTAAACAATGCTCTTTACCCATAAGTCTGGTACTTGTGAAACCAAAAAAAAAGTTTTTGAATACATCAGAAGTATTTTCCAAGTATAAAGAGGATTTCTCTAATCCAATTAAGTGGAGTGATAACAATGAGGAGAATTTGTTAGAGCTTCTTAAAGAGACAAAAAATGACCTTCAAGAAGCAGCAATAGGTTTTGTACCTGAAATTCAGAATGTAATATCAACACTAGAGTCACAAGAAGGCTCTATACTTTCTCGTATGTCAGGTAGTGGTGTAGCATGTTTTGGAATGTTTGATAGTGAAGAAAGTGCAAAAGCTGCAGCGGCAAATATCAAAAAGGAATATCCAGAATGGTGGGTGTGCGACACAGAATTAATAGTTTGATTTATGCCCTTAATTTCCAAGAAGAAAAATCTTATAGATGGTTACAGGGAAGAAAGATTTTGGGTAAATAATCAAGAATATCATGGCTCAATTATAATTTTTCCTGAAAAGGTGATTGAATTGAAAGAAAGTGATATAAATAACAAGGAGTATTTTAAATCTTTTTTAACAGAGGAAATAGAGATTTTGATAATAGGTACTGGTAAGATACGCGATTGTTCAATGAAGTCTTATCTTATGGAGCAAAAGAATTTAAATTTTGAATTTATGACGACGGGTTCTGCATGCAGAACCCATAACGTTTTAATATCTGAAGATAGATTTGTTGTCAGTTATCTGATAGCATGTTAGAGATATTTACACAGAGTTTTTTTATAAACAGTCTAATTGCGGTAATTATGATTAGCCTAGTCACAGGAGCTCTAGGGTCATTTATGATATGGCAAAGGTTATCGTATTTGGGTGATAGTTTGTCCCATTCGTCATTGCTTGGTATTGCACTTGCTTTGATCTTTAATATCAGTCCATCGGTAAGTATAATGCTCATTGCAATTATGTTTGCTATACTACTTTCTCTTAATTTTAATAAATTATACTCTGCTGATACGATATTGAACATAGTTACCAATGTAGTTTTATCATCGAGTTTAATACTTATGTCTTTTCTTCCATCAGGTAATAATAGTATTATTAGCTCACTTTTTGGTGACATATTAATGATTGACCAAAGTAATATAATATCAATTTTTCTAACCTCCGTAATAGTTACTTTGATATTAATATTTAGATGGCGCTATTGGCTGATGATTTCGATTAATCAAGATTTGGCAACAGTTGAGAAAGTAAATGTTAATTTTGTTAGGCTAGAATTTTTGATTATACTCGCTATCTTTATTGCAATTTCTGCTCAATTAATAGGAATATTACTCATTGCTGCATTTTTGTTAATACCTGCTGCATCAGCAAGACTCATTTCAAAAACTCCAATGCAAATGATTATTGTTGCAACAGTTTTTTCTGTGATTTCTGGAGTATCAGGTTTGATATTATCTGCAAGTTTTGACTTATTAACTGGACCTGCAATTATACTTATCGCAGCTGTGTATTTAATCATTGCTTATTTTATAAGATTGGTGTTAAGTAGATCGACTTAATTTTGGTCTCGAAAGTTCATAATTCATTAACAAATGAGTGTAACTATCTGAGCGTAAAGTAGTTTTTGCTACGTTGTTTTATGTGCTAATTGTTAATTTGTGGAGTGAAAGATATGGCCGAAGGATTTTTTTCTAGATATATAGGACAGCCTATAAAAAATTTTTATAATTATGTTACGGGAAAGAAAGAAGTGTCTGATGATATGCAGAATACAGCAAATCAAGAAAGCTCAGAATTGTTGGAAACTGATGTGCAATCAAATGATGTGCCACCAAGTAGTGATAATATAATATAGATGGCATGAGAATTACGCCATCTAAAGTTAAAAAATTCCTTGAGAAACCCGATACTTTAAGTGGTGTATTAATTCATGGGAGTGACAATAGTAAGGTCGATATTTTTGTACAGGAAATAATTGCCAACTTGAATGAGTATTCAGTTCAGGTGATGGATTTTGCAGTAGTGAATAAGTCGCCTGGCTTGTTATTTTCCGAGTTGGCAAACATTTCGATGTTTACTAAAAAAAGGTTAGTTAAGCTGATAAATGTCAGTGGAAGTATATCTAAAGAGTTAAGAAACATATTGGATCATAATATAGGCGATCATTATATAGTAATGATGGCAAATGATCTTCCATATAGTTCTACAACTAAAAGTTATATGGAAAGCTCAAAAATTTTCGGTGTCATTACCTGCTATAAGGACAGCGGTAGTAATCTTTGTGATATTATATCAAGTTACTTGAAACAAAATGATATAGAGTGCACAAGTGAGATAATCTACCACTTGCAGTCTTATTTTAATCATAGCAAACTGCCTATATATTCAGAGCTTGAAAAATTAGCTTTATATCTAGGAAAAAGAAAAGATCTTAAACTTGCTGATATAGATCTATGCTTTTCAACCTCCGGCAATGATTATGTTACACTTGATAATCTGTGCTCTGCAATAGTGAGTAAAGACATGGGACAATTCATCAAAATTTCTGATGTATTGATATTACAAGAGAATTTTTCACCGATAGCATTAATCCGTATTATATCAAATTATTTTCTACGACTAGAAAGCGTTTTGCTGTTAATACAAAATGGAATGAATGAACAAGCTGCAATTGACCAGCTGAGTCCTCCATTGTTCTTCAAGCAATTGCAGAGTTTTAAATCTCATTTGAAAAGTTTGCAACTTTCAGAACTTAAGAAGATCTTAGAAAATTTGATGAGCTTGGAAGTGACCTGTAAAAGAACTGACTTGGACCATAAAATGATCTTTCAGCATGAGATTAACTATTGGTGTTATTCGTTCAGCAGAGTAGTAAAATAAGGTAGACGAGAAAAAACAACTAAATGTTGTTATGAAAGTAGCTGACACTGGCATCCAGAAATATGGGATATGTATAGAAGTTATTTTAAAATACAACGTTTTGGCAAGATTATGGATTCCAGTGTTAGCTACTTGAATGACAGGAGCAGAAACTGGAATGACAAGAAATCTAATATTTTCACGTTTCCTGAACAATGCTTATTGGTGTCATTCAAATACATCCAGTGCATTTAAACCTTTTGTATAATTCTTTGACTTTCTTCTAACCTTGCAACAATGCTCTCTCTACCGATAAAAATTAATAATTTAGCGAGTTCTGGACCTGTTTCTGTTCCTGTTAAAGCGAGGCGCAACTGCATAAATAGATCTTTTGCCTTTATATCAACTGTCTGTCGAATATTTTTAACCCACTCTGATAATGTGTTTTCATTACAATCACCTTTAGGCAATGAACTTAGCGCTATTTTTATAAACTCTTTATTAAGAACCACAGGCTCTATACCAAATTTGCATGTTTTCCACCATTTGGCCACCTCAGAAAATTTTTCTATATTACTCCTTATAAAATACCAAAACTCTGGGCCAATTTGACTTAAACGATCTTGCACCATTTCAAATGGCATTTGTTGCAGCACTTTGCTATTTAGCTTATACATTTCACTCAAGCTGAATTGTAAAGATGCTGAGCTAAATTTTTTAATATCAAATGAGTCAATTAAGGGCTGCATATTAATATGAGCTTCTATCGGATCAGACGTTCCAAGTTTTGCTAAATAGCTAATTAGCACCATTGGTTCAATCTCATCTTCTCTTATGGACTTAATATCCAGCCCGCCTTTCTGTTTCGATATTTTGCTATCATCAAAATGTAGTAGAGGAAGGTGAGCAAATATAGGAATTTTCGCTTTTAATGCTTGAATCATTTGAATCTGAACTGCGGTGTTAGTTACATGATCTTCGCCACGTACAATATGGGTTACATTAAAGTCAACATCATCAATAACAGAAGGTAGCATGTACGTATAAATTCCATCTTCTCTTTTTACCACAGGGTCGCTAATGTGAATTGTTGCAATATTTATTTCACCTTTAACTTCATCATTCCATTTCACAACTTCATTTCTATTCAATTTAAATCTAAAGTGAGGTGTTCGTCCTTCTTGCTCATAACGAATTTTCTCTTGCTCAGTTAGAAGCAACGCACCTTTATCGTAAACAGGGGGAAGTCCTTGTTTTAACTGCAATTTTCGTTTAGTGTCTAATTCTTCTCTCGTTTCATAACATGCATAAATATGACCTTCTTTCATTAACTGTAAGAACACCTCGTTATAGCGCTCAAAACGCTCTGATTGCTTGAAACTTGAATTCCAATTTATACCAATCCATTTCAGATCTTCTATGATATTATCTATATATTTAATATCTGAACGCTCAAGATCAGTATCATCAAAACGTAGTAAAAATTTTCCATTTTGATTACGTGTGTACATCCAACAAATGAGTGCAGTGCGTATATTTCCTACATGGAGATAGCCAGTTGGACTTGGAGCGAATCTTGTTAGCATTTAAATGATTACTTTAGTTTATTTTCATTTTATATAAATGTACTGCTAAAGCAAGATTCTTCTTCTTTGTCTTGGTGTTAGTTGCTACAAAGTACGGCGAACATGAAACCTTTTTGTTAGAGTTCCATGATCTGCCTAAGAGCCTGTTCATAATCTTTTCAGAAGCAAAGCAGCGAAAGCAAGAACGACCATTTGCAGGCTAGTGTTGAGTTTCCGCTCGCAATTTTTCCACAATCGCCTACATTTTTGCAACCAAGCAAAAGATCTCTCAACAACCCATCTTTTCGGCAATACGACAAAGGTGTGTAATTCGTTTCGCTTTATTACTTCAACGGTAGCGCCAATAGTTGCTTTTATTTGTGTTGCAAAATTTTCTCCTGTGTAGCCAGCATCAACTAGTATATTTTTAACTTCAGATAGGTTTTCTTTAGCATTTTTAACCATTCTCACAGCGCTACTACGATCAGTTATTTCTGCCGTTGTTATATAAATTGCGTGGGGTAAACCTTGTGTATCTACCGCAATATGGCGTTTTATTCCTGAAACCTTTTTGCCTGCATCATAGCCTTTTTCTTCAGCAGTATCTGCATTTTTTACGCTTTGTGCATCAATTATGCAGAAGCTGGTTTTTTCTTTCCGACCATTGTTTTGTCGGACCACGCCAACTATTTTTTTTTAATACCAGCTCCAGAACACTTTCTTTATTTGCATCTGCTTTTTCACTCCACTTCTTAAAATAGTCGTAACAATTCCGCCATTTTGGAAACTCTTTTGGTAACATTCTCCACTGGCAGCCACTTTTTAAGACGTATAACACTCCACAAAATACATGATATAAATCAAGTGTTCTTGGCTTTGTCCTCTTCCTGCAAGACTCCAGATCTGCTACAATAATCTCAAACTTTTCTCGACTTATATCACTTGGATATAAACTTCGCATATCCTACTTTATATACTTTATCCTCTCATTCTATCCCTTTTTTGAGATCACGTACAGGCTCTAAAATACTCTGAAAGCACGGCTTTAGTTATTTACTCTAAATATATTATACGTATACTTGTTATTAAATTAAATTTGAAATGATAAGAAATGAGTGAATTTAAATCGATCCGCAATATTGCAATAATTGCACACGTTGACCACGGAAAAACTACTTTACTTGATAACATGTTAAAACAAAGTGGCACGTTTCGTGAGAATCAAGAAGTTCAAGAACGAGTGATGGATAGTGGTGATCAAGAACGTGAACGTGGGATTACAATACTTGCAAAATGTACGTCAATAATGTGGGGTGATGAGAAAATCAATATCATTGATACACCAGGACATGCGGATTTTGGTGGAGAAGTGGAAAGGGTGCTCTGCATGGCAGATGGTGTATTACTACTGGTTGATGCTGCAGAAGGTCCAATGCCACAGACTAAGTTTGTGTTGTCAAAAGCACTAAAGGCAAATTTAAAACCGATTGTGATAATCAATAAGGTTGATCGACCAGACAGCAGAATTGATGAAGTACTAAATGAAATATATGAGTTATTTTTTAACCTTGATGCAACCAACGAGCAACTAGATTTTCCAGTACTCTATGCTTCAGGTAGAAATGGTTGGTGTGCTAAGGAGCTATCTGATGAGAGAAAAGATTTAAGCCCATTATTTTCAACGGTGATAGATTACATAAAACCTTCCGTTTATGATCAAAATGCACCTTTTGCTATGCTAGTTACTTTACTTGAATCTGATAAATTTCTTGGCAGAATATTGACAGGAAAGATTTACCAAGGAATCGCGCAAGTTAACTCAGATCTTAAGGTAATTGATCTTGATGGTCAAGTGGTTGAGCGAGGGAGATTAACTAAGTTACTCTCATTTTCTGGTTTAAAACGTATTCCGGTAGAGCAAACTGTAGCAGGTGACATAATTGCCATTGCAGGACTTGAGAAAGCTTCAGTTTCAGACACTATAGCAGCACCAGAAGTTACAACTGCGATCAGCTCAACTCCAGTTGACCCGCCAACGATGGCGATTACTATAAGCGTTAATGACTCACCTTTTGCTGGGCAAGAGGGAACAAAACTTACCTCAACTGTTATAAAAGATCGTTTATATGCAGAAGCAGAAACAAACGTTGCAATTACTGTAACTTTGGCTCCAAGTGGTGAAGCATTTGAAGTAGGTGGACGTGGTGAGTTGCAGCTTGGGGTACTGATTGAAAATATGAGAAGGGAAGGTTTTGAACTTTCAGTTTCACGGCCTCGAGTGCTGTTTAAAGAAGAGGATGGCAAAAAACTTGAACCTATAGAAGAAGTAGTAATTGATGTGGATGATGAATATAGTGGGATTATCATGGAGAAACTTAGCTTTCGAAAAGGTGAAGTAACTGACATGAGACCTTCTGGTAGTGGCAGAACTAGGTTGACATTTTTAGTGCCATCAAGGGGATTAATTGGCTATCAAGGAGAATTTTTAACTGATTCTCGCGGCACTGGTATAATCAACCGTTTATTTCACAGTTATGCTCCACATAAAGGTTCAATTTCCGGAAGGCGTAATGGGGTTTTAATTTCAACAGACAAAGGCGAAGCAGTAGCGTATGCAATTTTCAATCTGCAAGATAGGGGAATTATGTTTGTTAAGCCACAAGATAAGGTATATTGTGGTATGATTGTCGGTCAGCATAGTCGTGACAATGATTTAGAAATAAATGTACTTAAAGGTAAGCAATTAACAAACGTAAGAGCTTCAGGTAGCGATGAAGCTATAAAGCTTACTCCACCAAAAATAATGACACTGGAGGATATGATAGCATATATAGACGATGATGAATTGGTAGAAGTAACTCCAAAATCTATACGTTTGCGTAAGAAGTTCCTCGATCCAAATGAACGTAAACGTGCAGGAAGGGCGAAGAATAAGGAGTAATCAAAAAGTATCCATTCAGCAGAGTGGCAAAAAAGCCCAGTGTCAGCTACTTAAGTGACAGCAGCAGGTACTGGGATGACAATAGAAGGCTATTGTCTGTAGAAAGATGTCATTCCAGCGTGTGACGCTGGAATCTAGCTTTTTATCAGAAACGTTGTATTACTTTTATACTTATAAGTTTCTAGACAGTGGATTTGTTGTAGACTTACTCTATCACTTTACCCCCTTATTTTACCACTCTTCTGACTATATATTTTTATATGAGGCTTTTTGCAAAAATTTTGCATTTTGTGTAACATGATGTATATGAAAATTGATCATGAAGTTAGTATAATTATTGAATCAATAGAGAAATTTGGTGGCGAGGCAAGGCTTGTTGGTGGATGTGTTAGAGATTCAATTTTGCAGCGTGAAATTCACGACATTGATCTTGCTACTAATCTGCTGCCTAATCAAGCAATTAAAGCGCTCAAGCTTTGCAATATAAAGACTATTCCAACTGGTCTGAAACATGGAACTATCACTGCAATTTTAGACAAAAGATCCTTTGAGATTACAACGCTAAGGCATGATGTAAAGTGTGACGGTAGACATGCGAAGGTAGAATTTACTGATGATTGGCAAGCTGATGCTTCAAGGCGCGACTTTACGTTTAATGCTCTTTATGCAGACAAGCATGGCCATATATACGACTACTTTGGTGGAATTGAAGATTTAAAAGCACGAAAGTTAAGCTTTATAGGTAACGCTGAAGATAGGATTAAGGAAGACTATCTACGTATTTTAAGAGCGTTTCGTTTTCACGCTAAAATATGCATAGGAGATTTAAGTGATGAAATATTGGATGTGTGCAAAAAGCATTCGCACATGATTCAAAACCTCTCTGGAGAGAGAATAAGAGAAGAAATATTTAAATTGCTGGAGTGTGATAATCCTGCTCCAACACTTAAGAGCATGCAAAAATCTGATGTTTTACAAAAAATTATTCCAAAAGAAGTAAAATGCGAAATTTTATCTTCACCACTTCTTATCAACACTAAACCTCCTACAAAACCCTCAGCGTATGGCCATACGCCTTTCCTAGATCCCACAATCGATGCACTAACAAAATTAGCGTTGCTTATTAGGACTGCCGAAGATAGAGCGAGTCTTGGAGAAGAAGTGAGCAAGTTTTTACGTCTTTCAAATAAGCAAAAGAAAAAACTATTATTTTTATTATCAAACAATATCAAAGCAGAGCTTTCAGAAAAAGAGCAAAAGAAATACATATCTTTATTTGGTAAGGAATTATATTGTGACTTAATGAAGATTTGTGGTATTGAGTCTGGAATAAATGTTGATGAGTATATTTCATTTGCTAAGATGTTTAACATTCCAAAATTTCCTTTATCTGGTGATGATTTAATAACTATAGGTCATCAACCAGGAAAAAATTTAGGTAGAAACTTAGAATTGCTACGACAACACTGGGAAGGCAGCTCCTACACTTTAACAAAGGAGGAGCTGATACTTTATGCTAAGAGCTTTATTTAAATCTTCCTTTACTTACATTTGTCGTATTGCTGTGACTCATGGAAGAGTTAGGTGTGTATTCTTTTTTAGCTTTATCTGTTAATTCATATTCATTGTTTTCTTTTGAAGTTTGAACGCACATTCCCTGATCTGGAGATAAAAATTTATCTCTTATACTTGATGCCAGTTGTTGAATCTTATCTGAAAAACATTTCATTTCAGCTTCCGTTAACTTCTGCACAACAAATTTTTTGACTGAGTCATTATTGCTAACATTTTTCTGAGCCAAAAATTCTGTGAAAGAATTTATTATCGCTTTACTATCTTCTTCATTTAAATACAACTTTTCTGCACACCTCTCAACAAAAATTACCTGTTTGAGATCATGTTTTTTAACAAAATCTTTAGCAAGTTCTTCAACAACTTTGTTAAACTTAGTTTCTATGATCGCTTTTCCAGATTTAACCAAATTCTCTTTCAACAGTGCAAGTAATACCAATTCCCACTATATAAAGAACAGATAGACAATAATGGGAAAGAAGTGATACTAAAGTAGATAAAATAGAGAGGTATAAATGGCATTAAGGTCAAAACTATTAGACGAAAAAGTTGTAAATTTGGCGAAAGAAATGTTAAAAAAGGTCAGAAATAACGCATATGTTTCAAAAAAGTTACAAGCGGTGATAGCAGGAAAAGAAAGTAGTATAAGCGCTGTGGCAAGAATATGTAAAATTTCAAGGACTGCTTTGACTGAATGGATAAAGCATCTAAAATTTGGTAGAGTAGAAAGATTATTTTCCCCGTCTCAGCGGCGAAGAAAAAGCAAATTAAACAAAAATCAACGTGAGCAAATTGAAATATGGGTAGAAAGAAATCCAAATATTACTATTAAGGAAGTGCAAATAAAAATCTCAGAGGAATTTGGCCTAAACATTAGCAAATCAACAGTGCACCGTGAGATACAAAGGATGAAGTTTTCTTACATAACACCGAGGCCAATTCACCATAAACAAGATAAAAACAAGCAAGAAGAGTTTAAAAAATACTTCAATAAAATAGTCAATTCCCACCCTGAAAAGGAGGTATTTTTTTGATGAATCACGATTTGGAACTCATTCAAAAATCGGACACGGATGGTTTAAAAAAGGGGTCAGAACACAGGTTAAAATGAAAATTGGTAGACAAAATTTCTATATCTACAGTGCGGTAAATCCAAGAAGTGGTAAGAAAATTAGCCTACTTGCTCCATATGTAAACACTGATTGTATGAATATATTTCTGGAGCAGATGTCGAAAGATTTAGGCACGAAAGAAGCCTTTCTTGTAATGGATTGTGCAAGTTGGCATAGATCAAAAAGTTTGAAAATTCAGGAAAACATTACCATCATATACTTGCCTCCTTATTCACCGGAACTGAATCCTGTTGAAAGGTTGTGGCAATATATCAAATACAATACTTTACGCAATAGTATCTACGATACCATAGGTTTACTTGAAGATGTTTTGTGTAATTTTATTGTCAATATTTCCAGTACTACTATTAAACGAGTTTGTAATGTTTCTTATTTGTTCGGTCAGTAATGGATTTTGGTATAACTTATTGCTTTCAAATTTACCATCACTTTGATTTGATAGAGATTTTATAGTTTCACCAAGCACGTTATGGCAAAAGTGTTTTCCTTCAAATTCAGGAAAACCTTTTTTCAACTCTTCATTTTTCTTAGATAAAAAGTTCTTGAAACCGTTATCCCTACGAAGCTTATTGGTAAGGTTCTGCAATTTTGACGAGGTTGATTTACTAGAGCTTATAGTTGATTTTGCAGTAGATGCTATACTCACTGTATCTAGCGCTTTTGCTTGTTCTTTTGTATCTTCTGTCAACTTTCCATTTTGTTGTTCACTTCCAGCTACTGAATTTTCAATTTGTTGTATTTTCAACTTATAATCTTCTCTAAGTGTTTCTGAATGTGCTTTAACAGATGACAGTGTAATATTCTGCGAAGATTCTAATTTTTTCCTTAAACTATTTATTTCAGCTAACAGACCTTTTTTTTCTTCCTGTAACTTTGTAATATTAGCTTTCGCTTGATCTTCTTCTTGCTTACGTTTCTCTTGTAACTGCTCAATCTGCTTCTCTTGCTCTGCAAGTTTTTTTTCTAACATTTCTATCAGATTCGAATGAGTTTGCTTTAAGCTATCATCTATTCCAGATGATTCCCACTCTTTACCTTTTTCTAATGTCTGTACTTGTTCTTGTAGACTAGCAATCTTACTTTCTAATTCTTTTTTCTCTGTTTCAGTAGCACTTAGTTTATTACTTGAATCACTTTTATCTTTCTCTGATTGTTGTTTAAGATTCTCTACTTCAGCATTTTTTTCCTCAGCGTGTGCTTGTAATTTGGTAATTTCATCTTCTAATTCTTTTTTCTCTGTTTCAGCAGCATTTAGTTTGCTAATTGAATCTTTTAATTCATCTTTTTCTTTCTCTAATTGTTGTTTAAGATTTTCTACTTCAGCATCTTTTCCCTTAGCTTTTTCTTTCAATTCGTTAACTTCATCTTCTAATTCTTTTTTCTTTATTTCAGCAGCATGTAGTTTACTACTTAAATCTTGTAATTGATTTGTTAGACCAGTATTTTTTTGCACTAATTGTTGCTGAGAACTTTCCAATTTTTTTTCTAAATTTAGTATTTTTTCCTCAGCTTGTGTGAATTCTGCTTGCTTCTCCTTAAGTTGATTTTTTAATTCCTTTATTTGAGTATCAGACTTGTCTTTTAACTGACTAACTTTACTTTCTAAATCTGTGTTTTGCGCTCGTAGAATTTCATTATCTTTCTTCACAGTTTCATTTATATCTTTATTTTTATCAGTAAGTGAAGTAATTAAAGCGCCTTGTTTTTCTATTTTTTCCTCTTGATCAAGTATGATTTGCTGTTGTGCGTTATTTTTATCCTCCATTTCCTTTTTCTCTTGTTCTAACACTTCATTTAATTGCGTTAAACTACGTATTTTCCCATCTTTTTTTTCTATCTCTACTGTGAGCATTTCTATTTTATTTACAAATTCTTTACTGCGCTCAATTAATTCTTTCTGCGAATCTAATATCTCCTTAGACTTCTCCTTGAACTGTGCTAAAAATTCTTCTCCTCGTTTTTGTGTAATTGCTTCTAATTCTTTATAACTCTTTTTAATTTCTTCAAGTTTAGACTTTAACTCTTCATTTTCTAATTCTAAGTCTTCAATCTGCTGTGCTTGTGCTGCAAAAAATTTAGCAAATATTTCTTTTTCCTCTCCTAATGATTTCACTTGTTCTGTAAGTTCGTTCATTTCTTTCAATTTTTCTTGTAATTTCTCATTTTCATCCTTCAATTCCTTTTCTCTGTCAGAGTTGAAAAGATTATCAGTCTGCACTCCATTAACCACAATAACTTGATTGTGGTGTAGGATATTCTCTGCCCATTTATTCCATCTCCCTGGCAACATTCGTCCGATTGTTTTTAGATATAGCCAAGCAAACACAGTGGATAAGCTGTATTTTTTTTCCTTTTGTTTAATACTAGATTCGTAATTAACCTTATTGTTAGCATTTAGCATAAAATTACCTAATTTTTAAAGTACTGAAGTTATATATATTAATATAATTATTAAATAAATAATAATATAAATGTTAAATTGTGTGAAAATTTTTATAGATTTTAAGTAGAAATACACATATTTGTAAGCACAGAATTTGCTTTTTCTATTGCTCTTGCTAACATTTCTTGTTCATTGTAATGATTCTTCACATTGATTACCTGAGCTGACAAATTTGCAGGGAAAGTGACCAAACTAACTTCCCATAGCTCCACTTGTTTTAACACTCGAACTCCGCTTTCATGATCAACATCATACTCTATTGGTATATAGCCAATCGAAAGCCCGTTAATAATTCCAGTTTTGAGCATTAAATATGCTTCCTCTGCTTTTTGAATACCCAAAAGCAAATGTGCAGTTATATATAGGCCAATATCATTTTGGCAAATATCTGTAATATTACCTATAGGCTCACTTGGATTGTGCTGCCAAAGAAGTTTTATCTGACTTTTATTTAAGTTATTCTTAAATGCTCCAGGCAATATCAGATCATTTTGCTTATCAACTATATTAAAAACGCTCGCATAGCCAGAAAATACTCCGTTTTCTTCTATGCTTTTTATTGATAATGGTGAATAGAGAAATTTCTTATTCATAAGTCCTCCTTGTAAATTATGCTATTGGGTTTGCCAGCGCTCTGAGCCAGCTTAAAATGTTGTATAGATTGTTTTCCTATATCTCAGGATGAGTATAAGACACTGCAATATAATTCTATTGTATGCAGTGCTTTAAAAATGGGGAAGTACTTTTTTTAGTTATAGAATTTATCGTTTTATGTACAGAAGGGTAGGGTTTGCTGCGCGTTAGGTTGCTCAACAGCAGCGTTTTCCAGATTTGTAGAAACAGCTTCATTTGTAGCTTTTCCTAGAAGGAAGCCAAATCCCAAAGAAACAGCGGCTATAAAACCATTCATTAATGCATGTTTCTCCCTCGTATTCTTGATAGATTTTAGAATATATCATTGTGCCTAAGAATACTCCAATCATTGATCCAACCAGTTTACTTGTTTCAGCTACTTTCTGTCTTTTCAACTCAACTTCTCTTAAACCTTCATTATTGGCTTCATTCAGGTTTAAATTTCTTTCCAACTCTTCTGATGTTTTCTCCTCAGCATCTTGGGATTTTGTTGATGAACTTTTCTGTAAATTTTCTAATTCTTGTGTGTCCATCAACACCTCACTATTAAAGCTTAAGTACAAATCATACAGCACTATAATTGTTTAGTCAAGGTAAATACTAGTATATTAAGTAAATATTTACTATATTAATATGATTGATTAAATTCACAACTAATTGTTTGGGGGAATAAAAAGATTGTGTTTTGTAGGTAATTTGCGTAGCGGAAGGTGTTACTCCAGTTTTACAACACCCGGGGTAACGATAAAGAAGGAAGTAGAGAAAGTTATATGTAATAGTTTAAAACTATTACAAGCTTATATGCTCTGTCCTTGAATATTTGTTTGTTCAATAGTAATACTTTCCAAATTTTGTAAAGATTCAAATTCTTCTTGCATATCCAGTATGTTTTCTATTACTTGCTGATCTTCATCTCTTTCTTCTAATTGAAATGCTGCTGCCTCTTGAGGTGCTTCTAGCAGTTTTTTTAATATTTCTGTGCGCAGTTTCTCTGTTATTGATTTCCACTGTAGCATTACTAGCATTTCATTTTGCAGCACTGACATTTTCTGTAATGTTTTCACTTCTTCTGACAGTCCTTTATTTTCTTTTTGCAATGCTTCTATTTTTCTTTGCTGATACTGATTATCTGAATTTGTCATTGGTAATCCATGCATAACCTACTCCAAGTTAAAATTTAGATATTATTAATTAAGTGAGACAGTTTCTTTAGTCAATCAATATATTATAACATTAGGGTTAACAACTAAAAGAATAGAATGAAATATCAGGCAATATTTCCTATAATTAAACTTTTAAGATGGAAAAATGACAATTCGTGTAGGAATTAATGGTCTTGGTAGAATAGGCAGAAGTGTATTGCGTGCTATTTTTGAAGTAGAAAACTATAGCGAGCAAATAGAAGTTGTGGCGGTAAATGGGTCGCTCAGTGCTGAGCAGCATGCACATTTGATTAAATATGACTCTGTTCATGGTAAATTCAGTGGTGATATTGGTTTTAACGAGTCTGAAAATTGGCTATCTATAAATGGCAGGAAATTTTCTTTATATAGAGAACGTGGCCCTGAAAATATTCCTTGGAATGTTGATGTAGTACTTGAATGCACTGGTGCATTCAACAAGCGTGCGGAAGCAGCAAAGCATAATGCAGAGAGAGTAATTGTCTCTGCTCCAGTTTCAGATGCTGACGTAACCATAATTTACGGCGTAAATAACGATATACTAAAAAAGGAGCATAAGGTGATCTCAGCAGGCTCTTGTACTACAAACTGTCTGGCTCCGATTGTACAAGTTTTACACTCCAATTTAGGTATAAAAAGCGGTTTTATGACCACTATACATGCCTATACGAATGATCAAAATATTCTTGATGGCAACCATAGAGACTTACGCAGGGCAAGAGCTTGTGGCCTTTCTATGGTGCCAACTACAACCGGAGCGGCAAAAACAATTGGTTCTGTCATTCCTCAGTTAAAGGGTAAACTAGATGGTACTGCTATTAGAGTTCCGGTTAGCAACGTTTCTATGGTTGATTTTAAATTTTTAGCTGATAAGAGAGCAACAACTAAGGAAATAAACGAAATATTTAAGAATTCAGCAAATCATGTGTTTTCCGTATGTAACGAGCCTTTAGTTTCAATAGACTTTGTCCATAACCCTTATAGTGCAATTGTGGATTTAGCTGGTACATATGTCACAGGTGATATCTGTAGAGTTGCAGCATGGTATGACAATGAATGGGCTTTTTCATTGAGAATGTTAGACATAGCGTTATTGTAAAGTATGAACGAAAACTCACAAAAATATGCTTCATTTTATGAGCACTTTGCGGAACTTAGAAAAAGAGTTATTTTTTGCTTTCTATTTTTTTGTGTTACCTTCGGGTTTTGTTACTACTTTAAAGAAAATATATACCGCTTTTTACTTGCACCTTTAATAGAAGTTACAAAAGATAGCAATGATTTTTCTCTAATCTATACAGACTTAACAGAAGCGTTTTTTGTATATCTCAGGGTTGCAATAATGAGTGCACTGTTGTTTTCTTTTCCTGTGTTTGCATGGCAATTCTACATATTTCTAGCACCTGGCTTATATAAGAGAGAAAGGGCAGTGTTATTGCCATACTTAATTGCAACACCGGTTTTGTTTGTAACGGGAGCCGCTGTAGTTTACTACTACATATTTCCCTTAGCCTGGAAATTTTTTATTGCTTTTGAACATAGCGGTAAATCTTTCGGTATACCGATAGAGTTTATGCCTTCAGTTAGTGAATATTTAGACCTTGTTCTCCAGTTTATGTTTGCATTTGGCACTGCATTCCAAATTCCAGTCATACTCACTTTAATGGTAAGAGTAGGGCTAATCACTGCACAAAGTTTGTCAAATAAACGCAGAATTGCAATAGTGGTAATTTTCATTATTGCCGCAATCTTAACTCCACCTGATGTTCTGAGCCAAGTGGGGCTTGCAATTCCTATGCTGGTGTTATATGAGCTGTCTATCCTGATATGTAGATATATTGAGAAGAAAGCAAAGGATTGAATCAAGAATATTATTTATAAACAAAGAATGAGCACCGGAGCGCTTTTTTTTGTTTGAGTGTTTTTGGCACCACAGCATTTTATTAATTTATTGACTTATTTGCTTAAATATATAGCAATTAAAGTATGTTATTATTTTGAATAGGAGAATTTTATATGCCAAAATATGAAGAGTTAAACGGAACACAACAAGGATCATATGATAAGTTACAGACTTCGATAAAAGAAGGTGAGAATATTATTAATCTTCTTACAGGATTTTCAAAAGAGGATTTGCTGAAAATTCTTACTACTGTGAAATGTTTTAATAGCAACGATCAAGAACATACTCTAACACTGCTTGGCTATGCTATAAGTCTTAAGAACTCGTTAAGTAGTCAGAGATATATTACAAATATTCTAAATGTAGCTAAAGAGAAAGATATATTAGAAGAAGTTCTTACTAATGCGAATATAAAGATCAAGTTTCCAAATGGTCAAGAATGTACTTTAACACCACTTGTCAATGCTATTGCTATTAATAAACAGAAAGGCATTCAAGCTATCCTAGATGTAGCTGAAAGAAATAGTATATTAGAAAAAGTTCTTACTACTGCGAATATAAAGATCAGGCCTTCAGATGGTGAAGAACATACTCTAACACCGCTTGACTATGCTATAAGTCTTGATAATCAGGAAGCTAGTCATAAAAGCATTGAAGCTATTCTAGATGCAGCTAAAAATGATAATATGTTAGAAAAAGCTTTCGCTAATGTAAGAAAAGATCATCTTAACAAAACCAAGGAGGTTTTAGAAATATTAAAAAATCAAGAACAAGATGAAAAGGAAAAAACTAAAATTGATGGTTGGCTGGAAGTACTTAAAAAGATCATTTCTGGTTGCGAAAGTCAGGAACAATCTTCAGTAGCTGAAAGCAGCGTACCTCAAACTGAAGGAAATATAACTAAAGATACAGTAAAAACTACTAATAAACCAATAATCATTGGTAGTGTTTGTGGTGCCATAGCTGCATTGGCAGTTGGGTTAGGATTGTATTTTAGTGCTGCATTACCGGTATTGCCTATAATTGGTATAGCTGTAGCTGCTGCTGTATTAGTTGGACTTGTTGCTGGTGGTATTACATATGTAATGTCAAAGCTTAGTGAGAATCTAGATATAGCTAAAGTAAGACAAGGAGTTGTTGATAGTAAGGGGTAACAGTATATAGTTAAGTAAAAGGAAGAAGTGACTTCTTCCTTTTCTTCAGGTTTTCTATTGATCGTATATTCACAGCATTAAGTTCGATAGGTTGCTGTGTAAAAGATTAGGAAGTAGTTTTGTTAGTATTGAAAATTATAGCTCTTTTCCTAATAGTGTGAACATGATGGAATAGGTAAAGTAGCGAGGAGATGTGAATGCCAGCAGCATATAGTTATGATTTAAGGAAAAAAGCATTGGATGTAGGGGAAAGTAGAGCATTTGTAGCCAAGAGGTTTAAAGTTAACATTCTATGAATGGCAAAAAGGTGCAAGAAAATAGGTGATTTTAAATCAAAATGTAGATCCAATAGAGCGTGATTGATATCTTGCTAGTAATAGTGTAACAGCTTTTATTAAGATATTTTTTTACCATACGGCAGCAATAACAAAGTTAGAAAATTGATGGCTGAATATGTTGGCATTGATAAACAGTATATTATGCTTCAAGCAATATTTACTTTAGTAGCTTCTACAACTTTTTTTAGTATAGCTTCTTCTTGGTGCTGTGTACCAACAGCAGTATTTGCACTTGCTACGTGTTTCTTTGTTAAAAATGATGTACATGCTGCATTTTCTGCAAAAGAACTTTCTCCTGAGTTTGCCGAAATTATTACTGAAAAAGTAGTAAATAATGTTGAGCTCAATGCAGAAGACAACTCTCAATCGAGAAGCTACTTGTATGAGACTGTGTTATATAGTGAAACTAGATTTCACCTTTACACATCTAGATAAGGGGTAACAGAAGACACTAGAATGACAAAATCGTTATTCTGCTACGCATTATCGCCGTATAACTATAGCTATATATGAACTAAAAAAGTAATATTCACTAGATCTTAATATTTTAGATCTATATTTCAATAAAATATTACAATTAGTATGAATGATCCATTTAAAAGTGAGGATTATAAAAAAAATCTCGATTCTCTGATCAAAGCTATAAAGCTAGGAAATTCAGAGAAACAATATGGTAAAACAGTAACAGATTTATCTCATGCTTTAGAGGGTTTTACAGATAAGGCAGAAGATGTAGCTAAGCTTGTTATACGTGATGACTTGAATAATGGTGTAAAGAAGGCAAATAAAAAGCCATTAATTCTTAGGATATTCAATAGAATATTAGGAAGAGATGTTTCGATTAGGAATATAAGTAATTTTATAAAAGATAAATTGCCTCCTTCAACTGTTAGAACAGCAATCGAATATACAGATGTTATTCAAAAAATTTCAGATTTAGAGCGAATAGAAAGAAGTCAAGATAAATATAGGTCATATGGAATAAATTTAGAAAATAGACAGCAAAAGAAAAATCTCTTATATGAACGAGAAGATTCAGGTTATGGAGGTTCATTAAACGAAGATCCTGAGTATGAAGAAATATCAAATTATCAAGAGGAAAAAAGTAAATCTTTAACAAAAGATTTGCGTAATCTACAATCAATTAAAGAGGAGCCGATTTATGCAACAATCTCTAAAGAACATATAGAAGCAAAAAGAGAACATAGGAAGAAACAACAACTTCAATCTCTTGCACCACCAAAACCACCAAGAGTACCACTAGTACCAGAGAAAATGTTTACTGCCAATCAAAAAATTAGACAAGAACCGAAAAAAGATAAACCTGCAGTACCACCAAAGCCTAAAGATTTAGGCGAAAAAGTAAGCACAGAGCGAAAAATAGTAGTAGAAAAATTAGCTGAGAGTAACCCTATACTACCACTAAAATCTAAAAATCAAGATGGTAAAGAATCAGCAAAAAAAGCTGATGGACCAAAAGTACTAGTAGTTGCTATGAAAAAAGAAGTGACTCGCGAGAGTAGTAAAGTAAAGGCATTAAAAGAAAGATTTGAGCGAAATCAAGTAAAGAACGTGTTGCCTGCTGAAAACAAAACTACTTCAGTAACACAAACGGATATCAGTGTGAAGAGAAAACAATCTCGTTCATTTCCAGTAGGGAATAAAAAATCTTCGATCAACCATCTTGCCAGCAAAAATTTACCTTCCACGAATGTAAGTGTAAAAGAAATGGTTGCACGAATTGAAAACAGAAAAGATGGAAGATAGTAATATTTTGGTATTTCCCTATTCATGAAAATTAGCTCTTATCATAACATTTTTACAGCCATAAGAGGAAGTTTTTATAGGATTGGGGCTAAAGAAAACTTGCATGTAAATGTATCAAGGTATAAAATTGTAGATATTGAAAATGAATAGGTTAGTTATGAATCTTGTAACAAAATCCGCTATCGATTTTACTGCTTCGGCTGTTCTCGCTAATGGAAAAATAGTTGATGATTTCTGTTTAAGTAAACATATAAAGGATAAGTATGCTGTCCTTTTTTTCTATCCACTTGATTTTACTTTTGTCTGTCCAACTGAGTTGATATCATTTAGCAACAAAATAGAAGATTTTTCAAAACGTAATGTTGAAGTGATAGGAATAAGTATAGATTCAAAATTTTCACACTATAAATGGCGAAACACTCCAGTTAATGATGGTGGTATTGGAGAGGTTAGCTACACTTTAGTGTCTGATATCAAAAAGTCTATATCAAGAGACTATGGGGTCTTATATGATGACTCAATTGCACTAAGAGCAACTTTTGTTATTGATGATAAATTTGTTGTGCGTCATCAATCGATAAATGATTTTCCTTTAGGACGTAATGTCGATGAGTTTATTAGAATTATTGATGCAATAAAACATAATGAAGAGCATGGTGAAGTATGTCCAGCAGGGTGGAAAAAAGGCAAGCCTGCGATGCAGGCAAGCGATGAAGGAGTGGCTGATTATCTAAACTCACACAGTGCAGAATTGTAAATTGAGTACAAAAGTTCTTATTATTGGATCTGGAGCAGCGGGTTATGCTGCTGCTATATATGCAGCACGTGCAAATTTAGAGCCAATTGTAGTCACAGGAATGCAACCTGGTGGTCAGCTTACAATTACTACGGATGTTGAAAACTATCCAGGTTTTGTTTCTATACAAGGTCCAGAACTCATGGAACAAAAGAGGTTGCATGCAGAGAAGGTGGGGGCAAGGGTAATAAATGACGAAATAAAAAGCGTTGAACAACTTGAGGATTCTAATGAGTATAGATTTAGATCTTGTGGTAATGTTAGTGACTACTATTCGAATGCAATTATAATCGCAGCTGGTGCGCAAGCGAAGTGGCTTGGCCTGGAGAGTGAAAAGAAATTTCAAGGTTATGGGGTTTCAGCATGTGCAACTTGTGATGGCGCATTTTTTCGGAATAAAGTTGTAGCTGTGATTGGTGGTGGAAATACCGCAGTTGAAGAGGCAATATTTTTAACTCGATTTGCTAAAGAAGTTATACTGATACACAGGCGTGATAAGTTAAGAGCAGAGAAAGTAATGCAAGACAGGCTCTTTAAAAATGATAAGATAAAGGTAATATGGAATCATACCGTAGAGCAGATTCTTGGAGAAGAAAATCCTAAAAAAGTTACTGGCATTACAATTAAATCGACAGACATCAATAAAACCCAGGAATTGAAAGTAGATGGAGTGTTCATTGCAATTGGGCATGCACCAAATACAGGTATTTTTAAGGGCTTTGTTGAAATGGACCAGCAAGGTTATATAATTACGAAACCTGGAACAACTCTAACCAGTAGGGAAGGGGTATTTGCCGCTGGTGATGTTCAAGATAAGGTATATCGTCAGGCAGTAGTTGCAGCAGGTACAGGGTGCATGGCTGCACTTGATGCAGAAAAATTTTTGGAATCATAATTAGTTCTAAAATTTTTAATTAAACTCCTTACAATTTTCTTTGTTTTTTGATAATTATGTTAATGAATTATAGATTGGGGGGAATTTAGTATGCTTTCGCAAAATAATGTAGATTTTGGAAGAAGGGTTGTTAGTGATGTAGGATTACGATCTCAAAATCAAACAACTTCAGGACAATCAACAGCAAAATTATTTAAAGCTATTGATGATGAAAATTTAGAAAATTTTAAGCAAGCTCTGGCAGAAGGTGCAAATGTTAATGCGTTTGATAATGGATATACATCATTAATGACTATTATCGTGAATGGTGATGATAGTCCTACAAACTTAAAAATGATGACTTTGCTTTTACAGCACCAGAATTTAAATGTTAATATTCAAGAAACTAAAGAACGCAATACAGCTCTACATCTAGCTTTTCTTATGGAAAATAGAAGTTTTGTAGAGATTTTACTGAGACATTCTAGTATTGATACAAACGTGAGAAATAGAGTCCTTCTTCTGAAAGATGAATATCTTGAACCTCGATATGATGGGTTTAGAGCAGTTTTTATAGACAATCCATCTTACCAACAATGTTTTTTTTATACTCCTCAGGAACATATTGAAAAAATAGGGCGAATACAAAAAAAGAAGTTTTCATATCTTACAATAGAAATACAAAAAGCACAAACAGGAAAAGAATTATTAAATGCTCTTTCTGGTAGAAAGATTGACCAAGCAAAAATACTATTAAATCAAGATCTCAACCCTAATTGTTGGAACAGAAATTTCAATGGAGAAATAGAAACACCACTTAGCCTGATTATCAAATCATGTTTACAAGGAATAATACAAGACAACGAGGAAGTATTGACTAAACTTTTAAAACATAAGGAGCTAGATTTTAGTCAAATAAAACCAATACCAGCTATAGAACGAAATCAATGGGTAAAGCAAATAATTGAACGAACTATTAAAGAGCGATTAACTGATACTATTGATAAAAAAGATTTGGATAGTGTGAAAGAATTAGTGAAAGATAACTGTTTCATAAATCATGCAATTGTTACTGCTGCGTTGAGGAATGTTCATAATCTAATCGAATCTATTAAAAATTATCTAATTGAGAAATTTCCTGCAACTGTAGAACAGTCTTCAGCAAATGCACATAATGTTGCTCCGGAAATAAACGATGGGCTTATTGCTCAAGAATTGCAGCGACTTGAAAACCTGGAAGGTGAACTTGAAAGAACAAAGGCTCAACTTGCAGAAAAAGAGCAAGAGCTGAATAAGGTCGTAAACGAAAGAACAAGAGATACTAGCAAAATTTCACAGTTAGAAAGGGAGTTGAGACAAGTAAGGCAGGATAATCAAGAAAGAATTCACACTTTCACTGATCAAGTAGCTCGACTTATACCAAAATCCATTACTGACCGAACAAATAAGAAACATTACAAACTCGTTTAATAGTAGTACTGGAAATATTGACAATAAAATTACACAAAACATCTTCAAGTAAACCTATGGTATCGTAGATACTATTGCGTAAAGTATTGTATTTGATATATTGCCACAACCTTTCAACAGGATTCAGTTCCGGTGAATAAGGAGGCAAGTATATGATGGTAATGTTTTCCTGAATTTTCAAACTTTTTGATCTATGCCAACTTGCACAATCCATTACAAGAAAGGCTTCTTTCGTGCCTAAATCTTTCGACATCTGCTCCAGAAATATATTCATACAATCAGTGTTTACATATGGAGCAAGTAGGCTAATTTTCTTACCACTTCTTGGATTTACCGCACTGTAGATATAGAAATTTTGTCTACCAATTTTCATTTTAACCTGTGTTCTGACCCCTTTTTTAAACCATCCGTGTCCGATTTTTGAATGAGTTCCAAATCGTGATTCATCAAAAAAATACCTCCTTTTCAGGGTGGGAATTGACTATTTTATTGAAGTATTTTTTAAACTCTTCTTGCTTGTTTTTATCTTGTTTATGGTGAATTGGCCTCGGTGTTATGTAAGAAAACTTCATCCTTTGTATCTCACGGTGCACTGTTGATTTGCTAATGTTTAGGCCAAATTCCTCTGAGATTTTTATTTGCACTTCCTTAATAGTAATATTTGGATTTCTTTCTACCCATATTTCAATTTGCTCACGTTGATTTTTGTTTAATTTGCTTTTTCTTCGCCGCTGAGACGGGGAAAATAATCTTTCTACTCTACCAAATTTTAGATGCTTTATCCATTCAGTCAAAGCAGTCCTTGAAATTTTACATATTCTTGCCACAGCGCTTATACTACTTTCTTTTCCTGCTATCACCGCTTGTAACTTTTTTGAAACATATGCGTTATTTCTGACCTTTTTTAACATTTCTTTCGCCAAATTTACAACTTTTTCGTCTAATAGTTTTGACCTTAATGCCATTTATACCTCTCTATTTTATCTACTTTAGTATCACTTCTTTCCCATTATTGTCTATCTGTTCTTTATATAGTGGGAATTGGTATAACTATGCTTCTTCCTCTTTTGTGTTATCTGGAGCGTTTGCTGTTGGTTCATGTTTAACAGTATCGAATTTAGAAATATGTATTTCATTTGCTGTAGCTGCATCTGTTTGCATTGCAATTGGGTGCTACTGTTCATATAAAGCAAGTTCAGTACTGAGTGATGTGACAAGCACTGAATTTGGTAATGTTATCAGTTTAAAATAGAGTTAAGGTTTTTACTTCTTCTCTAAACTCTACTGAAAATTTTTATAAATATTGAAAACATCTTAGATGAATGTAAACCTAAGTGGTTTCAAGACTTAAATGATCAAGCAGTTGTTGTATTATCCATTCAGTAAGATGATAAAATCCTATACTCGGATGACATTTTCCTTGGTCTGTTGTATCACAATGTTCGTACAGGTGTATGTTCCACCAAAAGTACGATTTATGTTATAGCGTTGTGCTAAGGGTGTCATCCCAGTGTCAGCTACTTTCATGGGTTCTGTCGCATTTATAAACCATAGAAAAGAAGATTATTAAAGCTGGGATTATAGGAGTTATAGATGTGACAGAACCGTAAAATTTAACACTTCTGCAAATCTTCATTTACTTGTTGGTTAGCTCCTAAGTTAGGTTCATCTAGTTATCGCTAGGCTTTGATGCTGATAAGGTTGAATTATCGTAACCTCCGTAAGATAAGTGCTTGGTGGTCTCAGACAAGGTTCATCGATTTCTACAAATGCCAGTACTTTCAATTGAGGAATGTGTTTTTCATTAACATCTTCAAAATCGATAAAGTTACTCAGAGTTATTCCTCCATTTCCTAATTTTTCCCTAAAGTCATTTCTGTGGCTGTCAAAAAATCTCTTCATATCATCAAATGTCATTTCTTTAATATCATATCTATTATAATATATTGATAAAGCATTAATTAATGGTTTGTGGTTATGTAGGAAAATTTCTTTTTTCACTTTATTAGCTTTATCAATTAGAATACGAGCATATTCTGGATATTGCTCTTGTAAGCTTTTTTGATTATTAAACTTATCACGTACATTTTCATTTTTTTCCCATATACTAACTAATGCACCTATATTATTCTCGTTTAAAAAGTCATGTAGTAGCTTATTTTTCTTCTTAAGTTTTTCAGCTTCTAGCACCTGCTTATCTGCTAAACTCATAATTACCTCCTAGTGTTAAAAATAATAATATACTTTAATTATTAAATATTTAAATAGAAAAATCAAGATTTATATATTTTTTATACTTTATGTAAGGTTATTAATAATCACCTTAGCTCCAGAAACATACTAAAAATTAGCGTCATAAAAATCTTGAATGTTTACTTTTTCAAAAAACATAAAAAAGATCGTATATTTGTGAGAACAAGCCGTGTAAAAATAGGGTTGTAAAAATAGAAGATTTAAATTGTTTCCATAAACTTAGGCAAATCAGTTCGTATGTAAATTTAACAGAAGTAAGCCAATATAGATGATTTTAGCGTATAATGAAATCATTGAACGTTCCCGATAACCGTAAGAAAAATAAGCTTTAGTAGGTAAGCTAATCCTTTCTTTATCATTTATTTTGACAGTTACAAGCTTATTTTTACCATCACAAAAAGCACCTCCCGGCTCTAAATTAAAACGCATCTTAACCCTCCTGGTTTCTATATCTTAATATATATTAACTATCATAATCCCCTACCATAAGCTCTTGCATTTACTTTTAGTAGCTGATTTCTATTAACTTCTTCTACAAAGCTAGATGGATTTTCCATTGTACAATCTGACTTTCTAATAGTCTTACCTAACTCTTTAAAAGCACTACTATTTCTTTCGAAATACCCATTTTCTATGGCTGTCAAAACACTTTCTCCCCCTAAAAGACAATTTTGTCCTAAATTTGATTTATTCTCTAACTTATTAAACCTTACTTCATCGATAAGCCTCACCTCTATTTTATTACTATCTTCCTCATTAGGGCATAGATATATACTGATCTCTCCTATTTCAGTAGAAAAAGACATTTCAATGATGCCTTCTAAAACGTCCGTATAATTTCTCCTTTCCCCTATATTTTCAACTCTAATTATACTTTTTCCAACTTGAAGTACACCAATATTTAGATTTAAATCTTTAGCTTTCTGATTATTGAATATCTTTGCAACTTCAATAGTACTATTTTGTGGGTAATCTATACAAAAATATCCATTATCTATTTCTAGTTCAAAGTCATGTTTATCAATTTGCTCACTTTTACTTATAATACTTTCAAGTGCTAACTCCTTCAGCTTTGAAAGGTTTGCTTTTCGCTGACCTAAGGTATCTTTATCTGAACAAATTACGTTTACTACATCTCCATGCTCTTCATCGCTAAATCTGTTTAAAGATGCACCTTCTGATATTATCTGAAATATTTTTTTCTTGTGTAAAAACTCATAAATTTGAGTAGTGTCAGCAGATAAATATAGCTTTGGGAATGTGTCAGCTATACGATCTATCAAGGACATATCAGATTTATATGGAAAAGTGAACATTATTCCTTGTTTCAGTGCTTCGTTTATAACTTTATCAAGTTCTTTTTCGCACTTCTCATAATCTTCTTCGCTACCAGAGTAACCTAAAATGTCCAGATAATCATGGATCTTATTTATTTTTTGCCAAATACTTTCATACTTTTCTTCTTCTCTTGTATTCGGTTTTACTTTCGCTAAAGAAAAAGAGTCTTTTTGACGAATTAAAACAAAAGTATCTTTTTCTTTATGAATTATGGCTTCATCATAGAATAGTTGACTGTAACGCCTACCAAAACTTTCATCATAATCAGGGCAAGGGCTAACATTGTTGTCATCGTCACTTTCACTATCCGTTTCGTTCCATACTTCAATTGGGAAATCATTATTTTCAAGGTTTTTATCTTCACTTATTCGACAATTTTCTGTTTTTCCATATAGCCAGGTTGATTTCTGGTCATCGCTACTTTCATCGTCAGCTTCATTCCATACTCCAATCTCGAAATCATTATTTTCAAGGTTTCTATCTTCACTTGTTCGATAATTTTCTGCTTCTCTATCCGGTAAGGTTGATTCTTGGTCATTATTATCAATAATATGTTTAATTTTCACTTCAGGTACAAACTGAAGCTTTGCTATTTCTTCTCTTACGTTTTCTTTGTTTATTTCATCTGCAAGAGACACTTCATTACTAATATAGAAATTTTTCTGTTTTAAACTTTCGTTTTCCTTCTGCAGTCTATTGAATTCTGCAAATAGTTCTTTATACTCTGATGAATAAATATAAAATTGATCTCTTACATCATTAAGTTCCTTCTCTTTTTCTAATATCTGATTTTCATAATTACCTTTCAAATCCTCTATACTGTTTATCAGCACTGTACTTTCTTTTCTTACTCTATTTAACTCATCTTCAGTCAAAACCAGTTTTTGCTGTAACTCTTCATTTATTTTGTTTGTTAACTGAATTTCATTCTTTGCCTCTTTTAATTGATTATTTAAGTTCTTAATTATATTACTTTTGTTCTGAGTTTCTAATAATAATATTTCTACTTTCTGTTTTAGCTGTTCGATGTCTTGATCATTTTCAGTTAAATTTCTCGTCCTTCTTTGTAATTCAACTTCAAGCCTTTTAATTTTCCCTTCTAGGGTTTGCATTTCTCTGGTAAGTTCACTTACTTCTTCGTAATACTCTTCTACTCTTTTCTTATAGTGTTTTTGTAACTCTACATTTTTTTTAAGATCAAAATTTTCTTGTTGTAGATTTTCTATTTTACTTTTCAAACTATCTATTGCTTGATTTTCTTCACTGCTAATCTCAAATACCTCTTCAGGAAAATGTGCAAATTCACAAGATGAAATGTCTTCAAGGTCGTTACTATCAAATAAATTATATTGTACTACCTGCTTTAAACTAAACATACCTATACCCCCTACTAAAATAAACAGATAATACATTGTATGTACTATATGTCATAAGTTCAATTGATTTGAACATAATTTGTTTACTAATTCCTATTGTGAATTTTTATAGAATAGGTTTAGGTGTAAAATATTATGATACCATTAAAGTAGATGGATAAAGCACAGTCTTTTTGAGAGGATAAATTTAATGAAAAGACCATACTAATTAGTGTTATAAGGAATTGAATTATTGACTCTTCTGAAATTGCAAAAAAGGTCATATATTTGTGAGAACACGTTGCGTAAAAATAAGGTTATAAAAATAGAAGATTTAAATTATTTCCATAAGCTTAAGCAAAACAGTTCATATGTGAATTTAGCTGAAGTAGGCTAATATGGCTAGTTTTAGCGTATAATGAAATCACTATATTAAAAAGTTCGTATGGATCAGTTGGTAGACCAATTCATTCCAAAACAAACTCTTCTCACAATAGTGGTTTTGGGTGATTGGAAATGGTTATTTTATTGAATTTTTAGCAAAATATAATACTAGATCAATTCTAATTTATTTAATAGTAATAAAGAAAAACTGAGATAATTTAAAGATAGAATAAAGCTTTTCTACAAGCTCAGCTCAAAAGCTTAAATAAAATAATAAAAACCATTTGCACCGCCAATTTTATTTACTAGCATGTAACAAGATCTTTAGATTTTATGTGAAATAGAAGGGATTTTATGCCAAAGGTAAATATTGATCCACAATCAGTTAAGTTACAGAAAGAAGAGAAATCTTTGCAGCTTAAAAATAGAATAAAGCGTCAATATAACCCTAGTGATATTAACATTGCCAAGTTGTTTCTTGCGATACGTGAGCATAGAACGGGTAATCCTCAGCTAAATAAAATTAGTGAAATTGAAGGATTACTTACTCAAGTGCAAAATATTAATGATATTGATCTCAATGATATTGGTAATACACCACTACATGTTGCTGTAAGCAAAAAACATCCAGACATTGTCGAATTTCTTTTGAATGTGCCTGGTATAGATCCTAACATTCAAAACAATCAAGGTGATACTTCCTTACATATTGCTGTTTCTGAAGATGATGAAGAATTAGTACGATTACTCCTAAGTAAAAAAGCAGAGATGAATATTAAAAATAAGGACGGTAAAACTCCATTGGATATTGCTAGAAGTAATACACAACCAAATAAGGAAAAGATCATCTCTACTTTAGAAGAACATTTAAATAAATCTTCTAATCAAGTAGAAAGACTTTCTGAGCAAGAAAAAGAAGTACATGAAAAATTAAGACGTTTTGTTGAAGATTTTGTTTTTATTTATGAAGGATCTTTGTCAGAGTACTATGAGAGATTAGAAAATCAAAAAGGAAAGCCAGGTAAATGGGCTGATTTTATTAATAGAGTGACAAGGACAGGAAAAAGTGGAACAGAACAAGGAGAAAGGGAATCAAAGGTAATTCCTCTTATTGGAATTAGCGTTCTTCAAGAAGCAATATCTGGCATTGGTAGTTATTATAATAGAGAAGAGCTAAAAAAGCTGATAGATCAATTGTATATCTTTAAAAAAGATCCGGTTAAAGTTAGGGAAGAGTTAGTAAAATCTGGTATTGAGATCTTTCAAGCTTTTGAGAGCCAATTTGTGCAAGTTAAAGCAGACGGGAGTTGGCAGAGAGCAATGGCAAAGTTAGCAAAAGATGCTGTAAGTAGAGTGGTTGATTACTATAGACAAAATAACGCCAAGGAGTTTTGTGCTTTCTCAATTACTGAGGGTATCATTTTAGGAGAGTCAAAAAAATACAAACAAACTTCTATTGGTGTTCCTCATATTAAATCAGGACATACGTTAGAAAGTAAAAATTTAAATTCATGGAATACTGCAGAATTATTTGATAAAGCAGGGTTAGTAACAATAAAGAGTGATGGTAGTGCTGATAAATACTACAGGAAAAGAGATGGAAAGAGTGATACTAGCAAATATGGTTATCGTCTTCTTTTTGAATGGGAGTTAGAAAATAAAATAAAAAAATTCGTGAGAGAGTACAGTGAAGAAAAACCTCCTAGAGAAGAATATAGGTATATTTTAAAGTCAGATGAGGAAAAATGGGAAGGTAAATTATTGGATGAGCTTAATAAGCAAGATCCAAAGTTAGTCAAAGAGAGGTTACTAAGCAATTTCAAAGAAGAAATGAAACAGGAAGCTGAAAAGAAAGTTAATGAATTAGAGGATTATATAGGTAAGAATTTTAATGAGTTATCAAGTTACATAGAAAGTAATCAAAATGAGATTAAGAGAGTCCTTGATGAATTAATCAGTCAACATCAGCAAGCTAGTCAAGAGATAGCAGATTCTATTGCAGAGGAAAGAAAAGAAAGTAGAGAAAGCTTTGAGAAAGTAGATAAAAAGCTTGATGAAATACATAGTTTAATTATAGCAGGACAACAAGTAAGGGAACCCATTTGGTTTGATGTAAAAAAGCCAGTAAGTTTATTTACTGGAAGAGAAGAAGAATTAATTGACCTACATAATAAAGTACAACGTAGTTCAGAAAAGATAACAATACTATCACAAATAACCTCAATTAGCGGTTTAGGAGGAATAGGTAAAACAGAGCTAGCTAGGGAATATATTCAAGAATATAGTAAAGATTATTATAACGATGTTATATGGATTAATGCTGAAAGCGAAGTATCTATTATTGAATCATTTACTCGATTAGCGAAGGATAAACTGAAAATTGATACAAAAGATGCAAATGGAAAAAAAAAGGATATACAGGATATTGTAGAAGAGGTTTATAAATTTTTCAGTGATAGCAAAAGCTTGTTTATTTTTGATGATGCCGAAAAAAGTAATTATTTGAATAAATTTTTACCACTTCATGATTTATTACCAGTTGGTAATGGACCTTATATTTTAATTACTTCTCGTAATCAAGAGTGGGGCAGAGGGATAGAAGTTATTAATCTGAACGAACTAAAGTCAGAAAAAGCGATAGAATTTGTAAAAAAGAGCTTGAGTATAGAAGATGAATCTCAAAATGAAAAGATAAAAGCTTTAGTAGAAAAGTTGCAACGCTTTCCTTTAGCTATACAGCAAGCGATAGCATACATTGAAGATCAAAGAATTACAGAAGAATTTGATATAGATGATTACCTAGAGAAGTATGAAAAGAAGACGAAAGATTTGCTTGATTCTGAAGTATTCAGGGGAATTGATAATGATTACGCTAAAACAACTTTTACAACTTGGAAGATTACAACCAATAAAATAGCAAGTGATAGAGAGAATGGAAAATTAGCTTTAAGGGTTCTTAATATTATATCTTATCTTGCACCTGAGAGGATTAGTAGAGAAGTATTTTTAGGTTTGACAGGAAGTAGTGAGGAGAAATTAAGGTCAGCTGTTCGCTTACTTATAAAATATTCTATGGTGAATGGTGAACAAAAGCAAAGTGTGTTGAGTACTCATAAATTAGTTCAAGAAGTGACAAGAATAGTATTAGAAGAGGAAGGTAAAGATAAGGAAGTTATGGACGAGGTTTTCAAGCTACTCAGAGCAAGCTTTCCTTATGGTAGTGATAAGTTAGAAGATTATGTCAAGAAACGAGAATTCTTGCCACACTTAGAAGCATTTTTATTACATGTAGATAATTGGTTAAAAAAGAACCCGAAAGATAAACAAAAAATAGAAGAGGATTACCTTGAGGGTTTGTTAATATTGATAAGTGATGGGTATTTTAGCTTGGGTAATCCTAAAAGACAAAAAGATTTGCTAGAAAGAACTTTACCTATTTTAGAGAAGCATTACGGAGTAGAGCATTTTGAAGTAGCTAAAACATTAGTAAATCTAAGCACCAGTTATGTAGTTTTAGGTGATTACAAAATAGCAAAAGATTTGCTAGAAAGAGCTTTAAAAATTGGAAAGCAATATTATGGAGCAGATCATTTTCAATTAGCTAGAACACTAGTAAATCTTAGTGTCACTTATCGAGCTTTAGGTGATTATCATAGGGCAAAAGAGTTGCTAGAAAAGGATTTACCTGTTTTAAAGAAGCATTACGGAGCAGATCATTTTGAAGTGGCTAGAGTTCTAGTAAACCTTAGTATCACTTATGGAGTTTTAGGTAATGCTCAAAGAGCAAGAGAGCTGCTAGAAAAGGCGTTACCTATTTTAGAGAATCATTACGGGGAAGATCATTTTGAAGTAGCTAGAACACTAATAAACCTAAGCATCAGTTATGTAGTTTTAGGTGATTATCAGAAAGCACAAGGGTTGCTAAAAAAAGCACTGCTTATTTTAGAGAATCATTACGGGGAAGATTATTTTGAAGTAGCTAAAACTCTAGTAAATTTGAGTATCACTTATGAAGGTTTAGGTGATTATCAGAAATCGAAAGAGTTGCTAGAAAAGGCGCTACCTGTTTTAGAGAATCATTACGGAAAAGATCATCTTGAAATAGCTAAAATATTAGTGAGCTTGAGTATTACTTATGGAGCTTTAGATGATTATCAGAAACAAACAGAGCTCCTAGAAAGGGCGTTACCTATTTTAGAGAGTCATTACGGAGTAGAGCATTTTGAAATAGGGATGATTCTAGAAAATTTAGGTATTGCTTATCTAATTTTAGGTGATTATCAGAAAGCAAAAGATCTTATAGAAAAGGCCTTGCCTATTTTAGAGAGTCATTACGGAGAGGATCATTTTGAAGTAGCTAAAACATTATTGAATTTGAGTATCAGTTATGGAGCTTTAGGTAATTATCAGAAACAAAAGGAATTGCTAAAAAGGGCCTTGCCTATTTTTAAGAAGCATTACGGAGAAGATCATCCTGAAGTAGCTATAGTCTTAGAAAATTTAGCTACTGCTGATAGAGCTTTAGGTAATGACCAGAGAGCAAAAGAGTCACTAGAAATGGCTGATAAAATATATCAAAAAGGTGAAGTTGCAGAATGTTTGCCGAACACAAGTTCAGGAATGAGGAAAAGGGAAGCAAAGATTGGGGAATGTGAACTGTCTTGGAAAGACGTAGATAAATTTAATACAGAAGAGGATGCAAAAAGGGATTTTAGTAAAATAAAAATAGATAGTGAAAAGTTTCTTCATTACATAAAAGATTTACCGAAAGATAAGCGTTATCAGCTAATTGAGCTAGCAAATAAAGTTGAAGTTACAGGTGGGTTTCGTGATTTGATCAATAAGCTTTCCAATAATCAGAAGGTCATGAATCATTTAAATAGAGTAAAGAAAATCTCTAGCATAACTATGCATGGAATGATGGCTAAAAATGTTTTAGCTGACTTTTTAAACGGAGATTATCAGGGTGTAGCAATTAATGTTGGCTTTATTGCCGGTGGTCAAGGATTTGCTAGAGTTGCTGAAGTTGCATCTCGTGAAGGATTAAATTTGCTCTCAGAAGGAAAAGCATTACTTGGTAGATCTTTAAGAGCAGCATCACCTTTTCTTGCTCGTGGCACTTCTGCCTTTATTGCCTATGATCTAGTAAATCAGGTAAAAGCATTTAAAAATGGTACGGAAGGAGCATTGGTTGGCGTAGTAGGAGATAGTATTTACCTAAGTGTTGATGCTGCAGAGATTGGCATAGAAGTAGCTGAAAGTTTTGCAATATTAGAAGGAGTGTCAAGTGTTACTGGACCAATTGGGTCAGGAATAGGCGCTGTAGTATTTGTTGGCACTGATGTTTACATGGCAGTAAAGAAAGTTGATAAGATTGATCAAATTATTCACCTAACTGAAAAAGAGAAGTTTATTGAAGGTTTACGTGCGTTTATCGGTATGCAACCTGAACAATATATAGAAGAGCTAATGGAAGAAAAACAACTCTATAACCAATTAGTTAAGCAAGGGTTTGAGTATTTGAAGGAGCATAGTAATATTCAAAGCTATGTATTCCCTACTAGTAAGTCATCTGTGGATTCTTGTCGTAAGGTACCATATCAACAAACCATCTGTAATATGGCTAGACTTAGCATTTTATGCCTTAGAAAGGTTAATGTGACATTTTATGCTGAAAAATGTACAACTAAGTTTGAGATAGATTTAGACAGTACAGTATTGCTTGATAGAAAAAGGACCGATATAAGATGGAGCAGAGCAAGACCGGATAATCCAAGTGGTGGAAAATTGTTTTGTTTCTCGCAGGGAAATGACGAACCTGCGCCAAGTTATGGGTCATATTTATGTGAAAATGCAATTGGTTTATCTAATAACAAGATAGAAGGATATACTCTAATTGATTTAGGAGAAGGTAAAGATTATGCCAGAGGATTTAAGGATAGTCAAAACATATTTGTAGTAAATGATGGTTCTAAGGAATATTACGGAGGAAATAAGAATGATATATTTATTTTACAGGGAGATCTTATAGGAGGATCCTTGTACGGAGAAGGTGGAATTGATACCTTAGATCTCACTGGATTTGCTCATGGTGTTGTCACTGTAGATGTTTACTTAAATGCAAACATTGGTATTACCGTATATAAGCACCATGGTTATCATAGTTTTAAAATTAATTCAGTGGAAAGAGTGTTTGGCAGAAAAGTTGAGGGAGATCATATATTTAGTGCATGTGAAACTAAATTCGTAGATGGCAATGGTGGTGCAGAAGATCAACTTGATTATGTACAGATAGAAAACAATGACTGTGTCTATGATATACAGGTAATAATTAAACCTTATACTGAAATAGATAATATGGCACTAAAGGGTAACTTTAGCTATATTCTACCATCTCAAAATGGTAGCGCATCTGTTAAATTACTTACTAATTTGGAAAGTAATCATAGGTTTACATTTGGCTATGTGCTTGCTGATGTTCAGAGTATTGATGTTGAAGATCAAAATAGTATAAGGTTCAATTTTTTCTCAAAAGTAATAAATAGTAACTTTAGTATATCTATCTCATATAACATAATGAACAATATAATCTATCAATTAAAAGACAGTGCTGAAATAAAAGTAGGCAAGGAAAGAAATTTGTATGCAATACAGAGTACTAATAAAACTATTGATGAAATTATAGAAAGTTACCCAGCTATAGCGAATAAACTCAATATGACTATTGCTGTACAATCTGTTAATGAATATATATTTGTTGGCCATGAAAAATGTGAGGTGCTTCAAAATAACCCGATTCATAACAGTCACTTGATTAAAAATGGTGGTGAGAATATATACGTAATTACTATAGCTTCAGGTAAGCAAAGATATGACCATAGTATTTTTTCTATACCAGAAGTAAACATCTATAATCTTGATAAAGGAAGTTCAATAGATACATTAGATTTACGAAAAGTGATAAAAATCATACAACAAGATGATCTAAGAGTGCATATTGGCCTGCCAAGAATTTATCAAGATGGAAATGATTTACTAGTTAAGTTAGAAGCAGAATTCGGACAAAGTTTTCCAGCAGAAGTGCTGATGGTAAGATTAAAAGACGGTTTGAATTGGTATGAAAAGCTTCATATTATCTCGAATAATATACCTATGAAAATAAGTTCTGAATTAGAACTAAAACCACTACCTTTGATATTTGAAAAGGATAAGGAGATTATTGTTGTAACTGGTCAAGATGTGGAGGAAGGTACTGAGCTTATCATTTCTAGAAAAGGAGAAAACTATAGGTTTGTTCGTAGTAATGATAATGATCTAATGATAACTAATGCTTTTGATTCGACTATTACTAGAGATGATTTTTGCAGTATTACACTTAGTGAATTCTATAAAACACCTAAGATGAAAACATTATCTATCAAATTTGCTGATAAAGGGATAGTGTTAAGAGATCATGAAAAGGAAATAAATGCTGCAAGAAACGTGGATAGTGTGAAAAGAGAGTATAAGGATCAAGTATATAATGATGTTTTCAGCAAATATAAACAGCAAAATGTTGCAATTAGGCATAGAAGACATAAGGAGTACAGTGATTTAGATAAAAGATTTTCAGAAAATATTAGAAACAGTAGCACAAAAGCATCTTCATGGATAAATGATTTATTTGGTTGGGTAAAGAACTCTATAGGTAGGTTTAGAGCTGCTCTGCCTGAAATTTTAGCAAATTATTCCAATACAGCTGGTACTAGCCAATTTAGTAGCGAAGTTTGTATCAGTAATAATGTTGGTTTAGGATTTCTCTTACTACAAAGTTTCCTAGATAGAAAATATCCTCTGCCTAAGTTTTGTTCTGCTACTCATGAAGAAGTTCTGGCTGATACACTTGATATAATGGAAGAGTTTAAAAAGACACTTAAAAAAACAGCTAAGCAATCTGGTGTATCAGTAAAAGGTTTTGACTTTTTTAAAGTGTATTCAGATATAGCAGGTCATGTAAGGAACGAAAGATATTCTAAAATACCAAGTACATTATATTCAGCCGTAAAAGAAGCTTATCCGAAAAATGAGAAGTTTTTGAGTACTTTCAAAAGCAGTATTGGGAAGATGCTAGATAGGCAGAAAATGGTTAATAATCATAATCAGGAGCAAGGTATAGCTAATGTAGATCCTTCATTTTTATACCAATTCCCACTATATAAAGAACAGATAGACAATAATGGGAAAGAAGTGATACTAAAGTAGATAAAATAGAGAGGTATAAATGGCATTAAGGTCAAAACTATTAGACGAAAAAGTTGTAAATTTGGCGAAAGAAATGTTAAAAAAGGTCAGAAATAACGCATATGTTTCAAAAAAGTTACAAGCGGTGATAGCAGGAAAAGAAAGTAGTATAAGCGCTGTGGCAAGAATATGTAAAATTTCAAGGACTGCTTTGACTGAATGGATAAAGCATCTAAAATTTGGTAGAGTAGAAAGATTATTTTCCCCGTCTCAGCGGCGAAGAAAAAGCAAATTAAACAAAAATCAACGTGAGCAAATTGAAATATGGGTAGAAAGAAATCCAAATATTACTATTAAGGAAGTGCAAATAAAAATCTCAGAGGAATTTGGCCTAAACATTAGCAAATCAACAGTGCACCGTGAGATACAAAGGATGAAGTTTTCTTACATAACACCGAGGCCAATTCACCATAAACAAGATAAAAACAAGCAAGAAGAGTTTAAAAAATACTTCAATAAAATAGTCAATTCCCACCCTGAAAAGGAGGTATTTTTTTGATGAATCACGATTTGGAACTCATTCAAAAATCGGACACGGATGGTTTAAAAAAGGGGTCAGAACACAGGTTAAAATGAAAATTGGTAGACAAAATTTCTATATCTACAGTGCGGTAAATCCAAGAAGTGGTAAGAAAATTAGCCTACTTGCTCCATATGTAAACACTGATTGTATGAATATATTTCTGGAGCAGATGTCGAAAGATTTAGGCACGAAAGAAGCCTTTCTTGTAATGGATTGTGCAAGTTGGCATAGATCAAAAAGTTTGAAAATTCAGGAAAACATTACCATCATATACTTGCCTCCTTATTCACCGGAACTGAATCCTGTTGAAAGGTTGTGGCAATATATCAAATACAATACTTTACGCAATAGTATCTACGATACCATAGGTTTACTTGAAGATGTTTTGTGTAATTTTATTGTCAATATTTCCAGTACTACTATTAAACGAGTTTGTAATGTTTCTTATTTGTTCGGTCAGTAATGGATTTTGGTATTACTTGTCATAAAGCGCCAGTTTTCGTTATTATATTTCTTAAAGTACCTTCTTTTTATCCAGCATCTCCCTTTGTTTGGGTGCCTAAAAACTGCCCACTTCCAGAATTTTCTATGCATAATATTATCCAATGAGCTAAAGATTTTACATGAAACTACCGAGGAGTAATATTGACTCCATCCTCTGTTTATTGGATTGAGATCCTTTATCACCCGTTCTTGTGGTGCTCTACGCATTTCTCTGAGTTTATGTTTAATAGCTAGTGTATGCTGTTTTATAGAATTACGACTTGGTTTACTTGTAACCTTTCTTACTTTCTGTTATTGGATATTATCTTATTGAAAATCCAAGAAAATCAAATCCTGGTTTTGTTTCGTCAATGGTTCTTAATGTATGAGAAACTCTTGTTTTAGAGGGCTTTAATTTTAGTCCAATGGTTTCTAACCATTCTTCAACTAAAATTTTTGCTTTAAGAATAATCTCTTCATTTTCATGTATGATGACAAGGAGAGTAGACCGGCGGAACTTCCCCACCAGTCTCTCGCAGAACTGTACGGAAAGTAGAGTGGGCAGCCAGCGAGTTACTTGTTAAGTACTTTTCCAACAACCCCTCTCCGAACCACGCATGATCGTTTCCGTATCACGTGGCTCTCCAATAATCTAACGTTTTAAGGAGTCACCATCATATTTTCCATATTGGATTTTCTTATGGCATTCATGACAAACAACAAGAGTTTTCCTCTGTCGTTCAATCATTCTCTTTTTCCATTCCGGTAGTTCAGTATTACGTTTACCTAGCAAATCAGCAAGTTTACGTACGTGATGTACTTCAATCTGCTCTTGTGATTTACATAATTCACAAGTTTGTGCCAATAGTCTTTGCTCTATTTCACTACGCTTATTCCATATTGGTATAAGGTTATCACTTATGCTTACCCATTTATTCCATTTTAGCAACACAGCACCAAAGTGTGTAATTAATGGTATCTTTGATGGTAAACGATCTACTCTGATTTGGATGACTTTTCGTTTTTCACCTTCATCATTTTCGATCGTCGCACCAAATTTTCTATAAATTTTCCTGCAAGTTGTTTTGTATTTAGATGCTAAAGTCTTTACTAATGATACTTCCATCACATATTTCAGATAACTTAGTGTGTGAAGGTTGTAGGCCATTTTGTAGTATTGTACAATTCCTCGATATTCAGTTTGATACTGAGCAACAATACTGTAAGCTGTATCAATTGTACGTTGAGGTAAATGTATCGGTTTACCACAACGCATATATTCAGAACACTTTTTCTGCTTTATATGATGTGGTACACGTAACCCAATACTACCGTTAATACATCGTTGTGTCCGATGATCATGTTTATCATCTGCATGCAAAACATGTATTTCATAACCCAAAAAATTGGCTTTGCTATCACACGCATGTGTAATAAACGTTTTATCTTCATTAAGCATAAGTTTGAGCTCCTCATTGAGAAACCCAGCAATCTCATTCTTAATTTGTTCAGCTTCATTCTTTGGTCCTGCAAACCCTACCAGAAAATCATCAGCATACCTAACATACCAAAGACGTCGATAATTTAGATCGCAAGAATCCTTAGATGGCATACCCTGCACTAATTGACGCAGTTGTTTTGCTTGATCCCAGTTCCCTTGTTTTCTCATCATCGATACTTGCATGGTTAACCTTAAATATTTTGGATTTGTCCTTCTTCGCTTACCTCGGTTATTTGCTGGTATTAGTATATGCTCCACATGTTTATCTAACCGATCGAGTAATATGTTACTCAGAATTGGACCAATAATAGAACCTTGTGGTACCCCACTATGACTCTTATTGTACTTCCAATTTTCCATATATCCTGCTTTTAGCAGTCGATTGATTAGCTGAATAAAACGGTTATCTTGGAAGCTTTCACTCAGTATTTTCAACAACATAGTATGATCAATTGAGTCATAACATGCACTGAGATCTCCCTCTATAAACCATTTTGTACCTCTGCCTTTTTGCATTACTGCTCTTAATGCAGTGTGGCATCCACGCTTTGGTCGAAATCCATGTGAACATTCACTAAATTTAGGCTCATAGTAGGCTTCCAATATTAATCGAATTACTTCTTGAAGTAACTTATTTGACCATGTTGGCAACCCTAACGGCCTGCGTTTACCACTCTTCTTTAAAACATAGATACGTTTTACTGGTGTCCACCGATATCGCTCATAGCGTAAACCCTCTATGATTTTATCGATCTTTTCCAAAGACATACCATCAACTGTTTCAACTGTCACACCTTCTGTCATAGCACCTTTATTACGACAAAGTTTGCCATACGCCCGAAGGTAAAGATCACGCTGATAGAGTAGGCGATATACGTTTTTAACCGGCAAATTTCTTTGTCCACGTTCACGTATAATGTTAAGTATTGTTTCAGCTTTCCGCATCTTGCGTACCTCCCAATTTCAACATTCAATTATCTGTCACCCTTTGCCCTGTATGTGGCTTTCCCACACTCCCCGGTGATTCGTTACTTTCACGACTACTACGATGACTCCGTAACCATAGAACTCGCGTTCCTTAGGTCATCCCATGTTCCGTCACTAAGAACTGTTCTAGATCAACTTAGGTTTTCTATTCATCCTCTTAAATAAGTTCACTACTTATCGTTCTACAGCCAGAATGTCACACAAACGAAAGTTTAATTTGTGCTTACTGTAGACATGGGGTTTTAAATGTGATACCCATGGATGTGAAATCCCACCCCTGAAGATTAGAATTCAAGCAGTTTAGCTTTAACCATATTGATCAGGTGTTGCAAGCCGTTACCTTAGAGCCTGTTCATAATCTTTTCAGAAGCAAAGCAGCGAAAGCAAGAACGACCATTTGCAGGCTAGTGTTGAGTTTCCGCTCGCAATTTTTCCACAATCGCCTACATTTTTGCAACCAAGCAAAAGATCTCTCAACAACCCATCTTTTCGGCAATACGACAAAGGTGTGTAATTCGTTTCGCTTTATTACTTCAACGGTAGCGCCAATAGTTGCTTTTATTTGTGTTGCAAAATTTTCTCCTGTGTAGCCAGCATCAACTAGTATATTTTTAACTTCAGATAGGTTTTCTTTAGCATTTTTAACCATTCTCACAGCGCTACTACGATCAGTTATTTCTGCCGTTGTTATATAAATTGCGTGGGGTAAACCTTGTGTATCTACCGCAATATGGCGTTTTATTCCTGAAACCTTTTTGCCTGCATCATAGCCTTTTTCTTCAGCAGTATCTGCATTTTTTACGCTTTGTGCATCAATTATGCAGAAGCTGGTTTTTTCTTTCCGACCATTGTTTTGTCGGACCACGCCAACTATTTTTTTTTAATACCAGCTCCAGAACACTTTCTTTATTTGCATCTGCTTTTTCACTCCACTTCTTAAAATAGTCGTAACAATTCCGCCATTTTGGAAACTCTTTTGGTAACATTCTCCACTGGCAGCCACTTTTTAAGACGTATAACACTCCACAAAATACATGATATAAATCAAGTGTTCTTGGCTTTGTCCTCTTCCTGCAAGACTCCAGATCTGCTACAATAATCTCAAACTTTTCTCGACTTATATCACTTGGATATAAACTTCGCATATCCTACTTTATATACTTTATCCTCTCATTCTATCCCTTTTTTGAGATCACGTACAGGCTCTTACACATCTTCAGATAACTCTCGCTTTACATACATGCTCTTGTCCTCCTTCCCTTTCGGGTTAAAGTTAGTTGTTCACCTCGAGGCCATTTATTCTGAACCCCGCTTAGCTCCGCTAAGTATTTCTTAATGCGTACCACGGCGCACCCTCTCGGTTTATATAGCTCCCATTATTTAGTCCTTTGATCCTAACCCAAGTGTCCAATGATAGAAAATATTTGGAGACCTCTTTCTCACTTTTCCTAGAAATTGCTTTGCTAGTCTTCCATGATCTCGAAGTTTCTTATATTTGGTTCTGACCCATCTTATGAGGTATCTCTCTATATTTCTGAGAGATGTATAAATCTCCGATTTATAAAACCTGCCATAGTACTGAAACCAGCCTCTGACTATTGGATCTATTTTCTTCGATATTTCCTCTAATGTGGTCCACGTAATCCGATGTATTCTCCATGACTTTATGGTTTTCTTGATCTTCTTCTTGGCTTTGTTGCTGATTGCAGGTAGAAATGAAACATAACAGTCCCTCTTCTTATTCTTTGCTCCTCTAGCTCTAAAGGTATAGCCCAAGAAATCAAAGTTTTGTGTAGGAAACTCATCTCTCCTATCACCATCCTTACAGTACACTATCTGTGTCTTTTCAGGATGTAACCTCAATTTACACTTAGCCAATCTTTCTTCGATCATTACTTTCATAAATTCTGCCTGTCTCTTAGTTCTGCAGTGCACTATCGCATCATCCACATACCTCTCAAATGGTACTGTCGGGTAGTTCTTTTTCATCCATATATCAAACACATGATGCATGAATATATTAGAGATGATTGGGCTAACTGAACCTCCTTGCGGAACTCCTTTATCCCTAACTACCTTACTGCCATCTGCTTGCTGAATGGGGGCTTTCATCCACCTCTCAACATACAGTATGATCCATTTGCAGTCAGTGTGTTTCTTGATAGCCTGCAGTGCTAAATCGTGGTCCAGATTGTCGAAAAATCCAGATATATCAAGATCTACTGCCCAATCATTTTTCCAACATCTCTTCCGTGCTGTATATACCGCATCCAATGCAGACTTATTTGGTCTATAACCATATGAATCCTCGTGAAATTTCGGCTCTACTAACGGTTCAAGATACATAGTAGCGGCTGTTTGTGCTATCCTGTCGGACAACATATAGAGTTCTTTGTCCTCCCGTATCTTTCGGTATTGTAACAGCTTTTACTGGCTCGGGAAAATAACTTCCGGATGACATCCGATTCCATAGTTTGTACAAATTATCTTTTAGATTCTCCTCAAACTTTGTTATCGAGACCTCATCTACACCTGCAGCACCTTTATTTTTCGATACTTGTTTATAAGCCCTACAAATAAGTTGCTTTGGTATATCAAAAGACTTTGTTTTATTCATTAACTCCTCCCTTTCGGTTGATACATAATTAAAACTGAATAACTCAGCTCCTTCGCTCCATTTCCATTACAGAAACTTCTTCACTACTACGAGCTGATCCGCCCCTGTTTTTCGCATCGGTACTCTCATCCTTAGAGTTTAGCTCCTTGGATTTCTCCCTTATCATCGAAACGACAGGTTCCCGTAGTTCCACACAATAGCCTGAAATAGATTCATGCCACCTTTATGCCGGACGCCATCTATCCAGTAAACAAGCTCCCGATAGATTTATCCCAGGTTACAAACGACCCCCTGGTTTTGACGTCATTTAAAAGGTTTCGACACTTCATCAGTGGTTCATTTTCGTTCATCTCTCTATTCCTTACATGACATATAATTATGCCTTTTCCATAACGCTCACTACCTTGGCTCTTTACCAAAGCAGCTTATGGTTGTTTGAAGCCTGCTCTTGCAAACCGGCTCCGAGGGGCCCTCCCTCATCTATTGCACAGCTTCAACACTTCCCGTGTTTCTACGGCGCACAGTCGTCTGCGTACCTGATTACATTCACTCCACTTCTGATTTTTCCTCTTCTTTTGCTACCTAATTTACCAAAGCGACTTTCTAATAACTGTTCAAGACCATCTAAGGTAAAGTTAGCTAGTATTGGAGAAATTATACTTCCTTGCGGAGTGCCAGCAGTTGTGGGATACAGAGTTTTCGATTCTAGGAAACCAGCTTTTAACCATCTATGAAGAATTTTCTTCTCCATAGGAATATGCTTCATGAGCCATTCATGGTTAATGTTATCAAAACAACCTTTGATATCACCTTCGAGTATCCATTGTAGTTGATTACGACTTGCCAGTAATAAGTGGCAAGCCACAGTAGCGTCTGCGCAGGATCTTTTAGGTCTAAAGCCGTAAGAGTGACGATCACTGATTGTTTCAGCTACCGGTTCCAACGCGAGCAGATACAATGCTTGCATCGCTCTATCTTTTATCGTGGGTATACCAAGAGGCCTTCTTTTGCCATTAGATTTACTGATATAAATTCGTTTGAGCGAAGAAGGTTTATATCCTCTTTGTTTTAACAGCTTTATTCCTTGAAATTTAGCATTGCAAGTTGACCATAGTTGACGATCTACACCTGCTGTGGTTTTTCCTTGGTTTTCAGTTACTCTCTTAACAGCCAAAGCTTTTCCGCTAAAAGAGCGTGTGAGAAGATGTTGTAAAGCTTTTACCTTACCCCATCTTCCTTCTTGGACAGCCTTAACAATACGTCTTTGTAGCCTCACAATAACTTTCTGGCATTTCTTCCATGGCAATTGCTTCCATGCTTCAAAGCTTTCGGTAGATGCACTTACAGGTTTACTTGTAATCATCTGCTTTCCTACCTTAAGTGGTTAACAAAGTTTCTTGTCACGAGGGACCAAATGGAAGTCTGCTCGTTTTCACGAGAATTAATGTTACAAATTCTATCCATTTCGTTACAAAATGGCATTCGCTTTCTCCATTATCCTTTACCTGCACCTTCATCAGCATTCCTTGCGGTTTGCTTGCCATATAGGCGAAAATACAGGCTTACCCTGTTCCTTCTATCATACAACAGTGGGTTAGGTGGCTTCTCTATACCGGTGGAGTTATTATTTGCGTACATCCAGAAATGAAGAATGTAACTTATCCACATTACCTTTTGGTCAGAGCTTATCAGCATCTTTAGCTCTTTCATCGTATCGGTACTTATAAAGCTTCACTTACGTTCACCATACCACTAAGCCTAGCCCTCCAACCACATGATGCTTGCAGTTTATGCCCCTCTCACGATTGAGCATCTTCTTTTTCAAGAGGAGGTTCATTGTCCGCATCGCTCGGCACCAACCGGTTGCCCGATTCGCACTGATGCGTAGACTCAGATGGCAAAACATCTGGTTTAATAAGTTTTAGAATCCTTTCAGTTTCTTTCTGAATGAATTCCTCTCCTTTTAAACAATATGACCGAAGACTTTCAGGTCGCACCATTTCTATAATATATCTTGAACCTTGAGAGTCCTTACAAAGAACATCAACAATACTCTGCTTTTTAGCGGCAATTTCAGGGTCTAAAATGGTAGCTAAGAATTCAACATCGTGAATAGCAGCTAAGCCAGTAAAGCCTAAAATATCGTTCAAGAAATGAATGAGGATATCTTTATTCTTCTCGGTGCCAAATATTCTTTTAAATGCATAATCGTTGCGAGCATCAAGAAACTTCGAAAGAGCCATAGCAAGAGTACGTAAAAAGCATTAATAATTATACACAATTGTGAAGAAATATTCAACGTTTTTGTGCTAAAGTCTATTAAAGTTAGCTAAATTTCAAGAGTTGGCAAAAAACTACCTTCATAGATGACCATAGAATGCTACTGCGCACCTTAGCTGTTTATTTTATCATCTTTTACAACTCCCTCCATAAACCCCAGCAAATGAATTCATGAGCTATAAAGAGCTTTAAAAACACTTATTTTGGGTGTGAGAGATTAACCTCCTAATAAAAATACAAGCCCAAAAGCTCAATTACGACTTACCTAATATCGTGAGGACAGGTTCATTAATCTCCCACACCTTTACATGATAAAGATCTTGAAACTTAGTGTCAACATTTCAGTAGCAAATTTATGTTAAATCTATATCCTGTCAATATGGACAAAAAGAAGGTTATAATATATACAGATGGAGCTTGTTCTGGAAACCCTGGTCCCGGTGGATGGGCAGCCGTGGTAATGTATGAAAATAAAAGTGTCTTTATCAAAAAACGTATCTCTGGAGATGAAGAAAGCACAACAAATAACAAGATGGAGCTAAATGCTGTAATTAATGGACTAAAGATGTTAAAAATTTCCTGCAAAGTTATTGTACACACTGATAGTCAGTATATTAAACAAGGTGTAACAGAGTGGATCAACAAGTGGAAAATAAATGGTTGGAAGACAGCCGATAAAAAGCCAGTGAAGAACAGAGAATTATGGCAGGAACTAGATGAAGTTGCTTTGCAGCATGATATTAATTGGAAGTGGGTTAGAGCTCACAACGGTAATATGTACAATGAGGAGGCAGATAGACTTGCTAGAAAGGAATCTAAAAAGCTAAAATATAGAGATTGTGAGGTCAAGAAATCACCAAAAAAAAATAGAGGGAACTCTAAGTTTCATAGATTGGGTGGAGTATTATGGCAATAATTCTTTTAGACACAAAAACAATAAACCGTATAGCAGCGGGAGAGGTAATAGAGAGGCCAGCAAGTGTAGTAAAGGAATTAGTAGAAAATGCAATAGATGCTGGAAGTACAGAAATAGAGATCAAAATAGAAAGTGGTGGGCGTAACCTTATAACTGTGACAGATGATGGAAATGGAATAGAAAAGGACGACTTAGAACTAGCATTTATGAGGCATGCCACTTCAAAATTAAGCGATAGTGAGTTAATAGAAATCAAGCACCTTGGGTTTAGGGGAGAAGCTTTACCTTCAATTGCAGCAGTAAGTAGAATGAAATTATCGTCTAAGGCAAGTGGAGCAAAGGAAGCATGGTCTATAAGGTATGAGGGAGGAGAAAAAATAAGAGAGATTACCCCTTGTTCTTTGTTGCAAGGTACATATATTGAAGTTCGTGACTTATTTTTTGCTACACCAAATAGACTAAAATTTCTAAAAACCGAAAGGGCAGAAACACAAAGCATTGTTGACATTGTAAATAACTTAGCAATGATTAACTATAGTATTGGGTTTACTCTCACTTCCGGTAATAAAAAGCTCTTAAAATATGTTAAGCAAACTTCATTATTTAACAGATTATGTGAAATAGAAGAAGAATTTCAGAGCAATTCGCTGGAAGTTAAAGAGGAAAAAGACGGCATCAAACTTACGGGACACATCTGTAAACCAACTATTAGTCGTGGCAATTCAACTCAGATCTATACGTTTGTTAATGGAAGGCCAATAAAAGATAATCTACTTATTGGTGCAATTAGATATGCGTATCAAGATTTTATTCTAAGTGGAAGGTATCCTTTTGCAGTGCTGCACTTAGAGATACCATACGATCAAGTAGATGTAAATGTGCATCCAAATAAATCAGAAGTAAGATTTCAGAATAAAAGGTTGATATATGAAATAGTAAGAAGAGGGATAATAAAAGCATTATCAACGAGAACAGGCGTATTCGCAGTAAATGATCAAAGTATTGAAGAGTTTGATAGCCAAGAACAGGTTAATGATGAAGAGAAAAAAAATCAAAAAGAGTTTTATGAAAAGAGACCAAGTCTTTTAGAAAATCGTCTAATGAAAGAGTTCAATGCACCAGATGAAAGAAGGCAAAGCTTACCAGAAACTTTTAAGTATGGAGAATCCCCAGCCCAAAAGGGAACGATGGTTTTAGAAAGGAAGCAAATTGATTTGGTAGAGGATCATCCCCTAGGATATGCACGTTGTCAGGTCCACAATACTTACATTATTGCTGAGGCTGGAGATAGGCTGATTATAGTAGATCAACATGCAGCCTATGAGAGGTTGATATACGAGTGCTTAAAGCAAAAATCAAGCATAAAAAGACAAAAACTTCTTCCTGAAACAGTTGAAATTAAAAACCAAGCTGGAATGGGGATGGTAAAAACTTATAAAGATGAGCTTTTTGAAATGGGTTTTGATATTGAAATAGAATCAGAAGATAAAGTAAGGGTGAAAGAAATACCTGCAATCTTGGGAACAATAGATATAAAAGAGATGCTAGTTGATATAGTAGATAAGTTAATGGAAATGAAAGATACGGTGCCAATAGAGGATAAGGTGAATAAAATATCAGCCACAATCGCTTGCCATGGAGCAGGAAGAAAAATGAAATTGGAAGAGATGAATGAGATACTAAGACAAATTGAGAAAACTCCATATTCTGGTCATGAAAGACCAACGTATATAGAAATGAAACTAAGTGATATAGAAAAATTGTTTGAAAGGAGATGAGTTCAGTTTGTCAAAAAGGTTGCCAATTAAGTATACGTAACAGCTCTTCTGATTATGGAGTATAAAATTTGAAAAAAGAGAATAAATGCTCTAATTTTTTAGATTACAAAGTGATAGGACAGGAAGTAAGAAATCGTAGATTAGCAAAGGGATATACTCAAAAAGATTTAGCAAAAAAAATCGGAACAACATATCAGGTAATACTGCAATATGAAAAAGGAACACGCAGAATTTCAATTAAGAAATTATATGAGTTAGCAGAAGCATTATCAACAACTGCTAGAGACCTAGCTTGCGGACAAGAAGTATCAAATGAGAAAGGGTATGAGGGAGAGGAGGTACTAAATCTAGTAAGAAGACATAAAGAGATTAAGGATCAAGAATTACGTGAAACGTTTTATTTATTAACTAAATTCATCCGTATTAGTGAGGAAGAAAGTGGAAAGGCAGTAAAAGTAGAGGTGGCAAAGGGTTTAGTTAAGGAAGGAGTTTCTATCTCTCAAACGACCAGTTTATCTATTGATGAATATGATGAGAAAAAAATTTCTATTCCGTATAAAGTAGGTCAAAGAATAAAAGAATGGAGGTTGAGGAGAGGATACACTCAAGAAGATTTAGCAAGTAAAGTAGGCATAATAAATCAAAGAATATATGAATATGAACAAGGACGAGCTGCTGTTTCACTTGAAATGTTAGATGAAATAGCAAAGGTACTATTAATTAATATTACAGGTCTGCTTCCAGAAACAAGAGAAAATGAGAATAGTGAAGTGGAACTATCAAGGTTAATAGAAGAATACAAAAAGATTAAAAGCCAAGAGCTACGTAATGTACTAATAAAATCTCTGTTTGAAAGCATACAAGTTTGCAAAGAGAAAGTGAAGAGAGTAGAAAAGATGAGAATTGCAAAGAATTTAGTTAAGGAAGGAATTTCTATCAATATTATTTTAAAAACAGTGGGCATCTCTTTAGACGAAATTCAACAAATTTAAAATAAAAAATCAGTATATATTAATATCTTTACCTATTCGTGAAAAAATAAGTAAAAAAGATTGAGAAATTGATTTGACTTCACTCAAAAGCTATGGCTTTATGCCAATGCTGACAAAAAAACAGCAGTAAATATATAAAAACATTTTGTTATTAGTGAAGGGTAATTTTTATGAATAATAAGAAAGATCGTAGAGAAGAAATAGAGTTCAGAGCATTAGAAAGCAACGGTAAAGCTCTACTTGATCGTGAAGTAATAGAAACGTTTCTAAGTGCAGTGCATGACAGGGAAGAAGCTCGAATTATTGCTAGAAAGCTAATAGATAGTTTTGGAATAGGAGGAGTTTTAGGTCAGGAAATAGATGACTTGAAAACTATAGAAGGGATAACTGACTCTACAGTAGCAGTAATTTTATGCCTAAAGGAAGCTGCAAAGAGAGTACCAAGAGAAGAGTTAAAGAAAGGACCTGTAATGGATAACTTGGAAACCATCGTAAAATATTTAAGGGTGAGTATTGGTTATTCAGAGGAGGAAAAGATGAAAATAATATATTTTGATCAAAAGTGCCGTTTAAAGGGGGAAGAAGTGTTCACTGGTACAGTGGATAAGGTACCTTTTTACATAAGAGAAGTAATAAGAAAGGCATTAATAAGAAAAGCGACGTCAATAATAATATCGCATAACCACCCAGAAGGAAGGTTAAAGCCATCTGATGAGGATGAAGCTGTAACTAAAGACTTGGCTAAAGCTTGTCAGACTATAGGGATTAGGTTACTGGATCACATTATCATCACAAGTGTTGGGTATTTTAGCTTTAAAGAGCAAGGACTGTTATAAAGCAGATATTTGAAGATTTTCATGAGTTGTTTAACTACTTGAATGAAGAAAGTATTTGCAAGTGCATTAATTATTGCTTACAATTAATGAGAAAGTATATATTAAATTAATAATAAAGTAATAAAGTCGGTTATAGACTTAGTTAAATATATTTAATAGCGGAGGCTAATATGAGTAATAAAATAATTGTACCTTTTGATGATCAAGAAGGAGGTACTTACGAGTTAAACATTGATCTTGATAGATTATCAAAAGGTGAGGTGTTAAATGCTATTGTAGGAATAGGTCGTACTAAGGAGCAATCCACCTTTGTAAGCAAAATTAATAAGGCTAAAAAGCCTGAGGAAATAGCACCTTTCCCTGGTAGAGAAGTTCGCGAAAACAAAATCAACTGTAGGAAAGGATTTGACTATGTTTATGGCACAAAACCTGTAAGTGATCAAGAAGATAAAAATCCATTTACCTCCGCCTTGCAAAAAATAAAGCCAAGTATAAGCGAAAGTGAAAAGTTGAGCTGGTTTAAGAGTGGAGTGGTAAAAGCAAAAACCCCAAAAGAGATGAACAAAGTTATAGATGAAGTAATAGGTGATGGAACAAGGCTAAATGCATGTAATGATGGGGAATGGAGTTTCTCAGAGTATGTAGTATTAGGTACACATTTTCATAAATTTGATAAGGTTGATCGTAAAAAGGTAATACGTAAATTAATGTTAAGCGGTGCAGAGTTTCATGATACTCTACTACAGAATAAACTGATAGGTGAAATCTATGATGAGCTACAACCAGAAGTTCAGCCACAGATAGATAAGCAACTAGAAGAACTAGAAAAAGCTGGCGAAAGTGCTGTTTAAGAAGGATCCTTAATAGATCTCGAGATAGACAATACAACATCATATATAGAATTTTCTGATAATAGCAAGGTAGAGGTAGCCAAAATACTGGAAGCAAACAGAAAGTTAGGAAGTAATATTTTAAAAATTGGTAATGATGCAGTTGAGGTTAAAAGCGAGAAGGGAGGTATAAGAAACTATATCGATATGTCAGATGAAAGCTCTATTATATTACAATTTCCTACAAGCATTGGTCAGCTAAATATTATATTGTACCACGATGTAAAAAAATATGATCAAGTACAAGTCAGAGTAGAAAACAAGGAAATGTGGGCTGAGTTACAAAAAAGAGGCGAAGAAATAGGAAAAAACTGCCTTTTTGGGGGAGTGAAACTTCAAGAAGCAGTAGAGAAAGGTAATTTCACTAGATGTGGCATATGGAGTGAAAAGTATGCTATAAAAGAGATTAGCAATGATGAAGTATTGTCTTCATGGGTAAATAGGGTATGTGGAGGTAGTAAAGAAACCTTTAGGGAACTTTAATTCATTTATTTTAAGGTTCCAGAGTTTACTGGAGCCTTTGAGCTATAGTAGAAAATATTATATATATGGTTTTTTGCGTGGAAAAAAGTCTAGATTATGAAGTAGGACAAAAAGTAAAAAGTTGGAGGTTAGAGCGAGGTTATACTCAGAAGGGTTTAGCAGAGAAAATTGGTGTAAAGTACTGGGTAATACTGCAATATGAGAAAGGGAACCGTAAAATTCCAATTAAGAAGTTATATGCTATAGCAGAAGCATTATCAGTAAATGTTAAAGGTCTAGTTTGTGGAGAGACGCTACCAAATGAAAAAAGATATTTTGAAGATAAAGAAATATTAAATTTAGTAAAGGGGTATAAGGATAAAGAATTAAGCGAGGTATTTTATTTATTAACCAAATTTATTCGTTTGAGTGAGGAAAGAAGCAGAAAAGCGGTAAAAATGGAAGTAGCAAGGGGTTTGATGAAAGTAGGAGTTTCTGCTCATGTTATCTCTCGAACAACTAACTTATCTATTGGTGAGTATGAGGAGAACAAAATTCCCATTCCATACAAAGTAGGGCAAAGGATAAAAGAGTGGAGATTGATACGAGGATATACTCAAAAAGATTTAGCGAATAAAGTTGGCATAACAAATCAAGGAATATACGAATATGAACAAGGGCGAGCTGCTGTCTCACTTGAAATGTTAGATGAAATAGCAAAGGTATTATCAATCAGTATCATAGATCTACTTCCCGAATCAGATGAGGATAGTGAAGCGGAAGAAAAGCTATCAAACTTGATAGAAGAATACAAAAAGATTGAGAGTCGGGAATTACGCGATATGCTAATCAAGTCTTTATTTGAAGGTATACATGTTTATAGAGAAAAGGTCAGAAAGGAAAAGAAGATTGAAGTTGCAAGGAATTTAGTGAAAGAAGGAATTTCTGTTGATATTATCTTGCAAACGACAGGCTTATCAAATTATATGATTAAGAAATTTTTGTGATTTCATAAAAACTTAGCCAATAGTGGATTTTTTTGTGATAGAATATATGTTTGCTTCTGTAGGAAAAACAGCTTTTAGAGGATTTATCTATGATAATTCAGAGCATATTGAGCTACGAGCTGGGGAAAAAAATAGAAGGTTGTAGGATAGTACAAGGGTATACTCAGGCAAAATTAGCAAGCAAAATTGGTTTAACATATAAGGAAATACATAACTTTGAACTAGGGTGCAAGGCTATTACAATCAAAGAATCGTATATAATAGCAGGAGCATTGTCAGTTAATGTTATAGATCTACTTCCAGAACCAACAGTACTAAGAGAAAACAGTTGGTATGAAGATGAGGATAAAGAAATAGTCTATCTAACAAAAATACATAGAGAAATTAAGGATCAGGAATTACGCAAGAAGCTGTATCCATTAGTAAGGTTTGTATATATTAGCGAGAAAATTAGCCAAGAAGAAGCGAAAATAGAAGTAGCAAAGAATCTAGTGAAAGAAGGAGTTTCAGTTGATATTATTTCCCAAGTGACTCGCTTATCTACTTATGAGTATGATGATATAGAGAAAGAAATTTGTACTGATTCTATACTCTACAAAGTGGGGAAAAGGATAAAAGAGGAGAGATTAATACGGGAATACACTCAGGAGGACTTGGCAAATAAAATCGGTTCAACACCTAAAGAAATACACGACTATGAACGAGGATATACAGACATTCCAATTGAAATATTATATAAGATAGCAAAGACATTATCAGTTAACATTAAAGCTCTTGGACTAACAGAATATGAAAATGAGCCAGTTTTTGGGTTTATAGGTAAATGCGAAAAAATTGAGGATCAAGAATTACTGGATACGGTAGCCAGATCTTTATCTGAAGGAATGCAAACTGGTAAAGAAAAGGTTAAAAAAGCAGAGAAAATCAAGATTGCAAAAGATCTAGTTAAGGAAGGTGTTGCTATTGATATTATTGTGCGAGCAAGTGGCCTAACTGCTGGTGAGTTGGGTGATTGTGAAAATTGAATTGTGTTAAACAATATATTAAGATATAAGTAAAGATAGTTATATATTTAATATTTCTATACAGAATTTTTCTATCACTTTCTGATTGTCCTCTATCATTGCATTTGCCTCTTGCTGAAGAGATCTGATATTTTTTGATGTAATATTATCCATGTCAGGTGATGCTATTTTCAATTGCGATTGTATTCTTACGTATCTATTGCCTATTACTTGATTCATCTGATAATTTACGCAGTCCAATCCAGAGGCAAACATCACATTTAACAAAGGTTTTATCCAGCCTATTTTTCCAAATCTCTTTGAATTGGCATACTCTATGCTTCTATCTGTTCTTCCAGTACCTATCGATAACAGTACAATATCATCATTTGGAAATAACCTCTTACCACTTGCATATGCACAAGCCGCTGGATTATTGGCAAATATCCCTCCATCCACTAATACTCTGTCTATCTGATCAATTTTTAGATGTTTTGGTATGAAATAAGTGGGTGCAGCCGTTGCAGCTCTGAGTGCATCTTTCAGCTTAATATTACCTTCTTTCCAGCTTTTGAAGAAAAATGGGCAATTATTGTGAATATCGTAACTTGCAATCAGTACATTATTTAAGGTGCTTTGTAAAGTATCATCACCAAAATATTTATCCAGTACAAATTCAATATTTTTATGTGGGTATTGTGCACAGTTAAACCAAGATAATATTGATCGCCTGAAGAATGAAGATTTAAAAATATATGACCCGTATTCTTGGTAAAATTCAACTAAATCATTGGCAGAGTATTGAAGTTTATTGCTTTTACAAAGTCCAGCAACAATAATCCCACCGGTTGAGGTGCCTGCCATTAAATCAAAAATCTGGGAAATTGGCTTTTTTGTCCTAGATTCAATTTCTGCAAGAATAATGGCAGGTATTATCCCTCTAATGCCACCTCCATCTACAGATAAAATGTACTTTGTCACTGTAAAATTTATTTGTGTTTGTGAATAGCTTCAAGTTCGTTGACTTCTTCAGTGAGGTTTTTCACTCTCTCTTCAAGTCGATAGACTATTTCGATTAGTTCTTGGTTTTTTTCTATAAATTTATCATGGATGTGTACACGTAAGTCAAGTTTTGCCAACCACCATATGAATCCTACAGTCTGTAGAACTATTGTTATTATTACCGCTATTGGGATTTTTTGCTTTTTCATGTGAAAGTATTAATCTATTATGGATGGTTTTGGGAGTTTATATAGAGATCATAAAAAACTTGCAGCTTTAGTGATTACTTTTTGTTGATTCGTATCGGTCCTCTGCTTCTGCAAGTAGCTTAATGATTTCTCTGTAAGGTTTATCTTTGTTGTGCCTTGATGCCATTACAGCTATTCTTCTAGGGCTTTTTCCATTGCTATCCTTTATATTAGGATTCGCTCCTTTTTCTAATAGAAACTCAACGATTTCTAAATAGCCTTGATCTGCAGCAGAATGTAGCGCTGTCCATTTGAATTTATTAGTAGCATTAATATCAATACCATCTTCTACTAAAAACCTTACGATTTCTAAACATCCTTCTCCTGCAACATAACGTAATGATTTTTCACCAATACCTATATTATCTTTTATCAAGGATTTCACAGTTTCCAAGTCACAGTTCTTAGCTGCGATTTCTAATGTGGCACTATAACTCTCATCTCCTTTTTTAAAAAAGGAAAAATATATAACCACAATACACACCGTTAGCACTATAAGAAAAATTAATCCATCAAATTCTCCTTGGCGTATAATTGAATTTTTATGAAAAAGCCTTCTTACATTTCTGTTCATGTAGTACTGCAATAATTATACCCATCTAGAATTAAATGACTATTTGCTTAAGTTTCACTTAAACAGCTTTGCTCACTGCTGCCTCTACTATAGTTTGATATCCTCTATTATTCAGAATATGTTCTGCCCTGCTGATTACCCATTCACCTTCAATTTCCTGACAAAATCCTGAAAGGCTGATCTTAGCTTCTGCAAATAATTCTGGATTACCAGGAACAGTTACATTTAAATTTGATGTACTACGTTTTAGTTGTTTTAACTTGGCTGCTGCTGCACTAATTGCTGATTCTGCGGTAGAGTAAAGCGTTTGCAGGGTATAACTTGGACCCTCATTTCCCACTTTCTCTTCTATAGTTTCTCCCTTTTCATAACTGTGCCATTTTGCAATAACAGATCCATATTTGTTACGCACATTAAAATTTACCTCCCAATTTATAATATCTTTAGGTGTCAATACTGTTGTACCTAACATCTTTCCAGTCGCTGATCTTGCTTCTCCCTTCGGAATAAAAATTATATATCCTCCTGCTGGTTTTACTAGTGCATCATATTTTTTGCCTAATCCTTCCAAAAAACTCATGTCGCTTTCATCTGCTTGAATGGTATGTGGTATAAATATATTTTCAAATCTTTCAGCGACTTTACCTTCATACCCATGTTCTTGTGCTATTTCTTTAATCAAATCTCCCAAGGTAATGTCTTTCCATTCCTTTGATTTTCTTTCCTTTAATGATCCTCTTAAACTTGCAGCGTCACATTTTATTCTTAAAGTTTGTGGTGGACTTTGTATTGTAATTTGATTTGCCTTATATACCCCCATAGGTAATAAACCTGTTTCTTTATATCCTAGAAAAACCTGTAAATTACCCTTAAGTTCTAAAGCGCTAGAGCTATAATTAATACATATCTCAGCTTCGTCACTTGTAGTACCTGATCCATCAGTGACACGTAGTAATATTAAACTCTTTTTTAAAACCTCTGTTACTGGGTTATTTTTTGCTACTATATCAAAGTCTGGTGTCATTCATCTAAAATGTTTATAACAGATCCTTTCGGTATTTTTTGAATTTTAGGAAGCTTAATTCTTAATCCAGCGGGCAAAAAACTTCCATGTTCTGCAAGGCCTGGATTTTCAAGCAATACTTCCTCCACTGCTCCACTACTGTATCCATAATGTTTCCAGCAAATTTCATCTAACATTTCGTTTTCTTTAGTGTAATAATAAATCACTTGCTGTAACTTTTTAACTTCAAAATAAACTCAACTTTTCTTGGTTTTCCATCAGGAAAAAATAATATCTGTTTTTCTTCTACATTAGTAATGACAAAATTTCCAAGCACATTTCCTGAATTATCAACCAGAACTTGAGTATCGCGTATATTTTTTAGCTGTTCTAAGCCATTACTCTGATAACGTGGATAAATTACTCCTGTCAGATCAATACATTCAATTCCTGAGCCAATGTTTTGTAGCAACGTTTTTTCAATACATTCAATTGTATACCACCTTTTTTCTTTACTGTATCTTAGGCTTGTTGGTTCAATCTTACATTTCCCAAGCAACATCAATGTAACTCTTCAACTATATCAAAAAGTGCCCCACGTGCTTGTTCTCTAAATCGTTCTATTACTGCATCAGCAACGCTGCGGACATCTTCAGACTTAATGTTGATATTAAACGTTTGATAGAATGCTTGATTATATACTTTAGATTCCCTATTTTCATATCTACTTTTCTTGAATGCTTTCTCAACTTCTTCTTGTTCTATAGCTCTTTTTTCTTCTATAACACCTTTAACTTTAAAACTCTCAAAATTGCCTTTACTATTTTCTGAAAATTGTTTAATAGCACTATTACTTGTCAATGGGTTTCCGTTACTGAAAATGCTATTTTTAGAAAGCCTATTAACAACATTTCCATTATTTTCAAATTTTCTAATCGGACTATTCTCAGCAAATATGCTACTAACTTTATTTCCTATCCATGAAAAAGTTTCTCCTATGGGTTTAATGAGTGATTTCCAAAAGTTAGAGAAAAAGTCTTTTACCTTTTGCCAGTTAGTGATAACAAGAGCTGCACCAGAAACAAGACTCGCTATTAAAAGTCCAATTGGGTTAGTCATTACAGCTAGTGTTATTGCTCTTAGCCCTGTTATTACTGCAGGAAAAACTATACTTGATAAAGATGAAAATGTTGTCAGTATTGTTGCTTTAAGACCAAAAATTGTACTTCCTAATAAAGTAATTCCATAGCCTACTCCCACTACTAAGACTTTCAAACTTATCAAAGCTGCTAAAGTACTCATGATTGCCGTAGTTAAAGTTGGATATTTTTCTGCAAAAGAAGCTATACGCTCTGTTATTGCTTTCAAACTTCCAGCTACATAATTTAAAGTAGGCAACATTACTGACCCTAGATTCATGCCAGCTTCAAATACTGCATTTTTAAGTAATTGTAATTTATTAGCTGTAGTATTTGCCCGATTGTTAAATTCGTCCTGCATTGAAGCGTTATATTTTTCTTTATCAGCTAAATGTTCAATAGCTTTCTTGTAAATGTCTAAGCTTCCTACTAAAAGAGCAATGTCATCTTGAAACCCAGCACCAAATAGATTCATAAGAATACCGGCACGCTCTTGGTCATCTATTTTTTTTAAAGTTTCAAGAAATTGCAGTATTGCCTCTTGAGGATTTTTTTTAATAGTTTGTTCGAGCTCTTCTATACTTGTTCCCATCTCATCTAATGCATCGTGAAATTCAGGACTTTGCTCCCTTGCGGTCTGTAGTTTACTAAGAAAGTTATTTATAGCAGTTGCTGCTTTTTCAGGTTGTTTACCTAAACTTATGAACGCACTTGCTAAGCTACTTGCTTGATCAACTTCTAAACCAAACTGTTTAGCATTACCGCCAATTCTATTCAGTGTAAGAACCATTTCCTTTGCTTTAGCAGCGGTATTATCTGAAAGATGGTTTATTATGTTACCTACATTTTCCATACCATCAACTTTAATTCCATAGACGTTGGATATTTTCGCAATAGCATTACCAGCTTCCTCTGCCGACATATCAAACGCTGTGGTCATTTTAGCAACTACTGTTGTAAACTTCATAAGATCATCTTTGTCAATACCAAGTTGACCACCACTTGCGGCTATTTGTGCTAATTCTGCAGCTGACAATGGCATCTCCCGAGATAATTTCTTTAACTCTTTAGCGAACTTTGATGCTTCATCTTTAGTGTCATTTTGTACAAATTTTACTACCTTTTTAACGTCAGCCATAGCACTTTCAAAGTCAATCGCAACTTTAACTGGAGCTGCAAGCGTTAGCCCTAGCCCAATAGTCTCTATAATTTGTGACTTAAAATGTGCTTTGCTTGCTAAAAAACTTTGGTGACTACGTATTGCAGATCCAAGCTTACCATACTTGCCTTTCAGCGCTTCAATGGACGAGCCAAGTTTATATTGGTCACTTACTAATGACTTAATATTTCTTCCACTTTTTCTTACTTCTTCATTAAATGAATGTAAAGCATCTCTCTTTTTTAAGTATGCTTCTTTTGCTTTTGTTGCAGAGGTTTTGGCCTTGTCAAACTCTGCTTTTAAAGTTTTGCTTGGTTTCTCTATTGCTTTCATTTGTTTAGCTAAAGATTTTACTTGATCTTCAAAGCCCTTCCACGACCTCCTGCTAGTCAAAACATCACTACCCAACTGCTTAAATTTTGATACTGATTTTAAAGATGAATCAAGCTTTCTTATATTCTCACCAAGACGGGTAAGTTGACTACTGCTTCCCTTTATTACAGTATTAAAACTGCCATCAAGTACCGCACCTATTTTTATCGATAATACTGACATTTGAACTCCCTAGCTAATTTGCTCCATAAAATAAACTCACTAATCTCCATATCAAGAATGTGCTCAACTCCACCACCTATGATAGAGCCAAGCACTAGTATTTCTAATCTCAAGTTTTTTGGATAATCGGTGAAAAAAAATCCTTTAATACCTCTTGAATTTTCACATAATCAGCAATATCTAACTCTTCAATTGCTTCTTTTGCAACTGATGTCAGGTTGGCAGTCAAAGTTACTTCCTTACTTAGATCACTACCATTAAGTCTCTCAATAGCTAGATAATCTCTAACTTTTGGACGTCTAATGGTAAGTTCTGAGACAGAAATACCATCAACTGTTATTGGATTATCAAGTTTTACTGTTGTCATACTTTCTCCTAAAAAATAAAATTCTAAAATCTTTTTAAAACTAAACCTAAATACCTAAAACCGTTTGCAGCAAGGCCATTTGATCAACACCATTTATCTTTCTTATCATATTTTCAGCATCGATCTCTATCAGCTCATTGCCACCTATCGTAAGTTTATAATAATGAGCAGCTACAGTGCATTTTAGAGTGGCTTTTTCAGCAGGTTTCCAGCTACCAAAATCAAATTCTTTGAATATGCCTCTAAGGTTGATAATTACTCCTTCAACCTCATTGCTACCACTACCTTGCATTCCTCCACGGAGCGTTAAAGATACTGAGTTTCCATCTATCAAGCCAAAAAGTCTAAATAGTTCTGAATCATACTCAGCGAAAGTAAAGTCTGCTTCAAGTTTCTCCATGCCCATATCAATATTTATTGGAATATCCATACCACCAGCACGATACTCCTCTGTTTTTATGGTAAGTTTTGGTAGCGTAATTTCATCTATTTTTCCTGCATAACCACGACCATCAACAAATACGTTAAAATTTCTCAGTATTTTCGGTAACACTTTGCTTTCTCCTAACTTATTACACTATTATTTACGAGATGAGATTTGAATGTTATTTGCTCAGCCGGATATGGTGGTGTAAACTCAAAGTCAAAATATACTTTTCCGCTTGCGATGTTTGCTGGTGTGTTTAATTCTGAAGTTGCATAACATTTTCCGCTGATAATCGCTCCCTGAGCTTTCAAATTTGCAAGATAAGAATTCACCCCCTCAATTACATCATCTATGTAAGTTTTGGTAATATTGCGATCAACTGCCCATAGATGAGCTCTAAGTAAACTATCGTTGATTAAATCTGCAGTTCTTCTCACTGATAAAAAAGCCCATTTCGAATCATTTGAACATGTCCTATTTCCCCAAAGCCTATAGCCATTTTGATGAATTATCGTTGTTACTTCATTTTCATTTAAATGGTTTGCTCTACAATTTGTATTACCGAGCGTAAAATCAATAGGCCTGCTTGTTCCAACAATACCATTTATCTCTTTATTTGAAGGTGAGTGCCAAAATCCTTGTTCGCTATCTACTTTTGCTATTAAACCAGCTACAAATGGGCTTGCTGGCAAGGTTCCTTCTTTTCCTTCAGTAAACACCTTAACCCACGGATCAACAACATAAACTCTTGAGCTGCCTACACTTTTTCTCCATTTTATTGCTTCTTCATCATTAGTATTTGGTCCATCTGCAACAATAATTGCTCTTAATTTTTCTGCTATGGAAATTAAAGCACTTACTACTGAATTTACTCCATCTATTTCAGGTAACTGATGAGTAAACTGAGGTGCAATTAGTATTCTTGGAGCAACATGGACTATGCTTTCACTGCTGAGAAATGCCTCAATTCCCTGATATTCTCCGGTTTCTTTATCAACTCCTCCAATTACATTTTTCAGCGTTTCTTCTTTTTTTAATTTTGGATCGCTGTTTTCACTTTCTTCAACTCTAATTACTACTATTGTTGCACCAATTTGGGAAAATATTCCATTTACTGCAGAAGGTAAACTGCCACTCTTTCCGAGCTTTGCTGCTTCCTTTAAGCTTCCTGCAATTAACACTGGTTTATTCAGTGGAAATTTTTGCTCATCTGCTTCAGGAGCAGTACCAATTACACCTATCACTGATGATTTAGCTGTACGTACTGTCCTCGCTCCTGAGGTAACCTCAATAACATTTACTCCATGTAGAAACTGTTCTGTCATTTCTTTTTCCCCTTTTCAACTTTCTTGCATTTTTTGTTTACAATCATCTAGCAAAGTTTGCAGCTCTTCCTTACTTTTAGCTTCACCGATTTCCCTTTCAGCTATATCCACCAATTCTTCGCACTTGATTATTGCTTTTTTCGCTCTTTTTGCTTTTTCCTGAATTATTCTTGCCATTTCTACTACTGAAATTCCTCGGACTTTTGCTAATGGCTCTATAATTTCTGCATCTTTTTTGTCTAGAGATTCTGGTGCTGCTAAAATGTTCTCTGCGGCTTTTGCTTGTATTTCGTACGACTTAGACTTCTGATGAGAATATCCTGCGTATTGGTGAGTATAGTTATCATAATAAGCATGAAGATTAGAAAGTGCAGAAAACTTCGCATTTTGTAGTAACTCCAATTCAATATCTTCTTGATTCCGCTGAGCAATTTTGCCTCCTTCTGTTAAACAATAGCTTTTTTGCCAATCAAAATCTTCTGGCGCTTCATACCAATCATTTCCAGTTGGCTTACTTTCAAGCGTTGTTGTTTCTACTTGTTTGTTATGTTCAAATCTAATATAAATTGGCATTGGTTTTCTCCGTTTTTAATTCCAAATTTTATGAGTGGCATCTAATCCTGGGCATTGCCAAGCTCTTAGCGTTCTCTCTACGTCCACCTCAAGTCCTGTGGTGAGAAAATTGCTACGTATGTTATAAATTCCCCACTGAATAAATTGACCATAGGTGTACACATCACCTGAAAACGCACCTTCACTAACTTTTGTTCTGGAATATAGATAAGATGATGTGTAAAGTAATATTGCAACTGTTTTTCCTGCTGGAATCTCCACATTACCAGATCCGGCTAACTTGCTATCAGAACTCGTGTATTGGTAAACATTTTTCCATACTATTTTTGAAATACTTGATTTATTAGAATTAGTATTATCTGGTGTTCCCACAAATAATCCTGCACCTCCATACTCCGTACTCGAATACGATGATCCAACAAACTCTATAGTTTTATTTATGTTCACATTCGTTGTATTTTTTATAAATACTACTCCAAGTGCAGCATATGGGTAATAGTATATTTGATCATAACTACCAGAAAAACTGTTTGTGTATAACTCTCCGTAAATAAATGTTCCCTTACTTCCCTCTATAAAACTTAGTTGTCTTGGCCGATAAAAACTAACGTAATCTGTATCGTACTTATGGCTACCTGCTAGTAGTTGTAACATATAGTCAGTTTTTGTTATATCACTACTCCACTTTCCAAGCTCTGTTGTAAAAGTTCCGTGGCCAAAGTAATTATTTTTTCTTCCAAGTACACCAAATAAGAAAGGTAATGACCCTGATTCAACCATGTTGCGCTTTCTTATTTCATTTATAAGAGACGCTTTTAACTGTTCATCCCGAGTTTTTACCTCATTTATCAGGGATGTTTTTAATTGGTTATCACGAGTTTCTATTTCCCTAATAATTGATGAGCCAGATGGTACATTATTAACAGCACGAAAATCTTCTACTAAACCTTTAAGACCATCTTTATGATCATTGCCAACACTGTTTATTGCTGCAATATTGGCATTCTTTCTCGTATCAAGTAGCGATAAATTTGTTGTTCCTTTTTCATCAATTCTCTTTAATAACTGCTTCTCTGATTCAGAGATCACTGCTAAAGAACTAGCTTTTTTATTATCCAGATCAGTTAAGTGTTTTTTTGCACTATCAAGAAGTTCTTTTAGCTTACCATCAGTCATCTGTACAATTTCAGAAACCGCACTTTTGTCGATTATTGATTCCAGTGCTTTAGCAAGATATGCTAATTGATCTGGTGTACTGTTTACTGCTAAATCCCTAAGCCTTTCTTGTAGTGCATCAATTATTTCTTTTACTTTAGTCATTTGCACAATATCAGAAATAGCTTTTTTACCTATCATCGATTCCAATGATTTAGCAAGGTACGCTAATTGATCAGGTGTGCTATTTGCTGCTAAATCTTTAATTCTGTGATGCAATGCATCTATGGCTTCGTTAGCAATGGTCATTCCACAAATTCAAAAAAGTTGCAAAGCTCAGTCGTTTAAAATTATTTTTTAGTTCATCTTCTCTTTCGGTGATATCTTCATCTATTTTTTCTATAGCTCTTCGAATACGTACTACATCTTCCACCGCAATATTTTTTGGATGAGGCAAAGGATATCCTCGTTTGGTTTGGTCAATATTCATTATGTTACTATTACTCTAAGAGCCTGTACGTGATCTCAAAAAAGGGATAGAATGAGAGGATAAAGTATATAAAGTAGGATATGCGAAGTTTATATCCAAGTGATATAAGTCGAGAAAAGTTTGAGATTATTGTAGCAGATCTGGAGTCTTGCAGGAAGAGGACAAAGCCAAGAACACTTGATTTATATCATGTATTTTGTGGAGTGTTATACGTCTTAAAAAGTGGCTGCCAGTGGAGAATGTTACCAAAAGAGTTTCCAAAATGGCGGAATTGTTACGACTATTTTAAGAAGTGGAGTGAAAAAGCAGATGCAAATAAAGAAAGTGTTCTGGAGCTGGTATTAAAAAAAAATAGTTGGCGTGGTCCGACAAAACAATGGTCGGAAAGAAAAAACCAGCTTCTGCATAATTGATGCACAAAGCGTAAAAAATGCAGATACTGCTGAAGAAAAAGGCTATGATGCAGGCAAAAAGGTTTCAGGAATAAAACGCCATATTGCGGTAGATACACAAGGTTTACCCCACGCAATTTATATAACAACGGCAGAAATAACTGATCGTAGTAGCGCTGTGAGAATGGTTAAAAATGCTAAAGAAAACCTATCTGAAGTTAAAAATATACTAGTTGATGCTGGCTACACAGGAGAAAATTTTGCAACACAAATAAAAGCAACTATTGGCGCTACCGTTGAAGTAATAAAGCGAAACGAATTACACACCTTTGTCGTATTGCCGAAAAGATGGGTTGTTGAGAGATCTTTTGCTTGGTTGCAAAAATGTAGGCGATTGTGGAAAAATTGCGAGCGGAAACTCAACACTAGCCTGCAAATGGTCGTTCTTGCTTTCGCTGCTTTGCTTCTGAAAAGATTATGAACAGGCTCTAAGATTTTTGACTTTAGGACGATAAACAACCGTACCACTCAAAACTAATTTTACTCTCGTCTCATTAGCATTAAAATTTGATAGCACATGAGTTCTCTCTACCCAATTTTCTCCAATTGGTTTTCCTGATGTTAAATTTACTAATTGCCAATCCACGTTTTTTTGCACATATGCTTTAACATCTGCAGTGCCAGGTATCAGCGCATCGTACGTTATGGTGATTTTAGTATTAGCTCCTGCTGTAATACTTCTTGTAACATAATCTCCTTTTTCCCCTATATTACCCATAACTAGCTGTAACCCAGGATATAGCACTGGACTTTTTTCTCGCCCTCCTTTTAGGCTTGCCTTTACTGTTAGCTCTCCAGATAGTCTTTCACGCAGTGCAAGTGGCAAATTATCAGACAAAAAGTTCTCTTTTCCCTCTTCATCTGTTAAGATAAATTCCACATTGGTATCAAATGCTACTTTTTCGACGTTCGTCAAAACAATTAAATCTGAAGTATTGGTTGCTGTAACTTTTCCCAGATCAATAACGTGAGAATTTTCGCTAAATTTTGCAGCCAAAAGCCGAAACGTTAAATCTAAATTTTGATGTGGAGTCCAGGTGCTTGCATTGCTTGATGAAAGTAATACTCCTACTTGATATGGCTGGCTTGTTACCCAACGGCTATTTACTGCATCATATTTGCCAAGTTCTGCTATTTTGACTGCAGTACCCGAATCATCAGTAAGCAGTACTATTGCATACTCCTCTCCTGCATGGCAAAACACTGGTGACCAAGTAATACGTGTTGCTGTGCCATCTATCTTTATATCTTTTGGCTCAATATAACTTTCAGCAATGACAGTCTGCGATGGCATTCCCACTGCTGTTTCTCTAATCTGCACAACAACACGTTTTTTGCCTTTATTTATAAACCATAACTCTAGACCTCCTATGTGTCTGCTCTCATTTAAAGTAAATGTTTGCGCTAAAGGATCAACTCTTCTTGCTGCGATAACTCTTCTTCTCTCTTCTATGGTAATAGTTTTTTTACCAGTATACGTTGCTTCTCCATAGCTTCCTTTATCTCCATAAAATTGCACTAATTTAGTACCTGCTGGAATATTTGCCGGCACTTTCACCTTTCCTTTTAATTTTCCCTGATTGTTAGCTTCCACTTTTTTTTCCTCTATGCCATAGGTATAATAGAAATGCCATCAAATTTTACTTCTTTAAGTTTTTCATTTGGCTCAAGACCTTCGATCTCAAAATTCTGTACTGCTTCTCTCATAAATTCAGTTTCGTATGAGGTACTTGACAGCAGCTCTGTTGTTTCTTTAACATTAAATACTCTAGTTACTGGACTTTTCCAATTCGTGGTAACCTCCGTCCAGTGGTCTATATTTTTATTTAGAGTAATTTGTGCCGGTACTGGATCAAAAGCTTGATATGGATTGATCTTTTCTCCTTTAGTCTGTAAAAGCTGCTCCAGTACCGGTTCAAGTTCATATGGCAAAAGATATCTTTCCCCACCTTTTTCAATATCTGCAACTTCTACATCTATTGGCAGAACTAGCTCTCTATTTACTATTGCTGCAGACTGCAAAATTCCTTGATCACGCATATCATCGTCGAAGAACGAATCAACAAATACTCCTTTTTTGCTGGTAGGTTCTCTTGAATTTGCATCACTGCGTAGACGTTCCTGTGCAACCAGCGCATAAAGATCATTTATTCCTTTTTTCATTGCTTCAAGCTCATTCATCGGTACTGCATGAATAGCATTATTCACTATTTTCACCCCTTCTTTTTCTCCGTTTTTCCATGTCTGGTGAATATAGCAGAGCAAAAGCTGTCCAGAGGGAGCTTTAGGCATCGATGGTCTCCAAGGGTGAGAAATTCCTTTTATTCTTCTTACCACACCTTTGCTATCGATAGTAATTAAATCAAAGCGTGGCATTTTCCAGGTGTAATCTATCAAAACCAAGCTATTATCAACTGCTCCCCTTACTTTACATCCCTCTTCATTTATATCTTCAGGGCTTACATGAGTGCGACAGCGATAAGTTATTAGGTAACTACTTCCAGGAGCTGGTTCTTTGCCAGGTAATGACCAATCAACGTTTCCTGCGTTTAACTTATAATCTACACTATTTTCATAAATAACATTGCCTTGTTTAATTTGAATAATCTCAAGTACCGCAGAGTCAGGTATTGGATCAACAGCTCCTGAGTATGAACCATGAGTAACGGTAATGGTTTTTTGAACAGTTATATCTACTTTTTTGATTTCACTTATTGGAAAATCATTAACCTTCAGTTCCATTACCCTTTGGCTATTTGGCTGAAAAGTATGTGGTTCTGATTCAACTGATTTTATATTCGGATCTTCATCAAAAGAAACACGAATACTGTGAGGAAGTTCAATCTCATAACCATCAACATGAGCTTTGCCCTCATTAACCACGAATACTTCTTTTCCACCTTCTTTATGTAGGAACATAACTTCCAAGCCATTTACAACGTAGGAACCATTTGCCTCTTTGTCATAACGAGCAAGAGCAGTAGTTACTATGTTTGCTTGTGGAGGTGGTGAGTGCTGAATGAGAACTCCATTTTCAATGTTATAAATTGGATAAAATTCGCCATTTACAGAAAAAGGGGAAGAAACACCTTCAGATTGATAACCCCAAATGGTAGAAACTTTAAGTCTTGCTGCTCCTACTTCCTGATAGTTTCTTGTACCAACAGCAGGATCACGAAGATTTTCATCCTCAAGCTCTGTAATAGTAGATTCTAGATAATAAACACCTATACGAACTGTGGTACTCAGTGGAATAATAAATTCTTCTTTTTCGACTTTTCTAACTGCTCCACGAAGATAGATTTTTCCTGATTCAAGTGTAACTTTACCAGTTTCTCTATCTATAATACAATTGCTTCCTGTTATAACATCACCATCACGAAATATTGCATCACCTATGCCTTTAAGCTTAGAGAGAGCATACTCCTGAGTCTCGTTTAGTTCTGCTGACTGTAGACCTCTTCCTGCCAGGAACAAGCTTTTTTCGTATTCTTTGTCAGGATTAAAGCGGTTATAATAACTATTTAAGGTCATTTTGTTTCAAAAAGTTACAACAAATGAAAAAGTTTCCCGAGTTGCAGATGTTCTGATAAGTGGTACGGTGTGTTCTAAAACTAACAAAATTCCAGGATTTTCCACGTCTTTTGGTTCAAAATATCTCTGTCCTTCAGGCAATTCTTTTTTTACTTTAGTACCAACTATAACCCCGAGCTCTCTTATCACTTGATTTGCTGCGTCCGTGAAATCGAAAGTGAATTTGAGAAAAAGATTATTAGTTGGTACATTTGAGGGTTTAAACCTTCCAGAAGGAGTTATAAGTTCGCCATTTTCATCACCTGTGCAGAATAGCACTTCATCTGCAGTACGTCTGCCAAGTTCATTCAAGAGCTTTATAGAATTTATAGGTTCAGGTGGTGTGCTTTCAGTATACTGTACAGTAACTTTATCACTTACTGGAATAGAGCTATTTTCCGTACGTTTTATTACACCACTACTGCTATCAACTATATAATCTATACTTGGCTGATAAGTTGTTTGTCCTGTAAAAACCCTTACATCTTTAATAGTATGGTGATTTAGAGCTATTTCACCCTCAATAAAAACTTTTTCGACCTGATGGCTACTTTCCCAATTGGCATCACCACTACCCCAAGCAAGATGTATAACTTGCTCTTTTATGCTGGCTGCTATTGCTGCTCTTCCTGATTGTGTAAGAATTGACACCTGTGATGAGTTTGAAAGGCTTATATAATATATATTCAGGATTTGGAAAATTTTTGTCCAAAAAAAATGAATTTTTGCCTAATTTTTTGTTGCAGTATTATTTAAAAATCGAACTGTATTATTCTCGAAAAAAAAACAATAGAATATCAATAGGTTAAAAATTGCATCTGTATTATTTATTTTTGCTCCTGTCCTACAAAGTGCACCTATAAGTTCTCATCCTTAAAGCATTAATTGTTTTAGGGAAAAGTTATGAAACTAAAAACTGCCATAGTTGTTCAAAATATACGGTATCAAGCTAAGAGATTAAAACTTTTTGAATGCTTTGCTCATGAAACTCATGAAGATCTTGAGCAAGAACTTTTCTGTGAAATTTGGACTTATCTTGATAGATATGATGAAAGCAAAGGTAGCTTTAACACTTTTGTAGCAAGATTAACTGAACGTCGTGCCAATAACTTATTGGAGAAACAACTATGTATAAAACGCAATATTAATAACTACATCAATATTGAGAAAACAGAAGCTTTTGAAGATGAAGTAGCAAAACGTACTGATGTAGATTACATGATTTCAACGCTACCAAGAAAGATGCAGAGGATATGCGAACAACTCAAGTACTTTAACTTATATGAAGTTGCTAAGATGAACAACATATCAAGAACTACTTTAAATACTATGGTAAGAAAAATACGTATAAAACTCTCTTCCATCTACTACAAGGGCAAAAAGAAAAATTGAACATAAATTCTACCTTTCCTGAATATATAACATATACCATTGAGGTGAATAAATGACTTTTAAAATTTTAAACAATAATGAAAGATTGAAAACAACTACAGGCATAAAAGTAGTAATTTTTGGTCCTTACGGTATTGGTAAAACCAGTCTCTTAAAGACTATAAGTGAACCAACACTATGTCTTGACTTTGAAGCAGGTCTGCTTGCTGTTCAAGATTGGCAGGGAGATTCAATTAGTGTTCGTACTTGGAGTCAAGCTCGTGATATTGCTTGCCTAATTGGTGGTCCGAACCCTGCACTAAAATCTGATCAGGCGTATAGTCAGAAACACTATGAGCATGTCTGTAGCAAGCACAAAGATCTTCTTTCTGAAGTGTCTAAATACCGATGCATCTTTGTGGATAGTATAACCGTTGCTTCACGTTTATGTCTATTATGGGCAAGGATGCAACCTGAAGCTTTTTCCGATAGATCAGGAAAAGAAGATAAAAGAGCTGCTTATGGGTTGCTTGCTCAAGAGATGATGGCATGGCTCAATCAGTTTCAACACATCAGAGATAAAGACATCATCATAGTTGGCACACTAGGTCAATATCTCGATGACTGTAATCGTTCAACATGGCTACCTCAATGTGAAGGGGCTAAAACTGCTAGTGAGATTCCAGGGATAGTTGACGAAGTAATCAGTATGGTTGGAATCAAGAAAGATGATGGCACGGAGAAACGTTCATTTGTCTGTCAGACTATTAATACTTGGGGATACCCTGCTAAAGATCGAAGTGGCTGCCTTGATATGGTTGAAGAACCGCATCTGGGTAAATTACTTGCGAAAATTAAAGCCAAAACTTTTGCGCCTATTGCTTAATTAAAAATTGGAGAATAGTTATTATGGAACAAAGCTTTTTCAATATCGGTCAAAAAATTCCCTTTTTCAGCGTAAAAGAGTATTTAAACGACAAAGCACCGATACCAGAAGATATAATCTCACCAAGGATTTTAACAAAAAGAGGTCTATTGGTACTAGGTGGCCCACCTAAAATTGGCAAAAGCGATTTTCTAATTTCATGGCTTGTCCACATGGCTGCTGGAGTTTCATTTTTGGGTATGACTCCAAGCAAACCTATGAAAATTTTCTATCTGCAAACTGAAATTGAATATGAATATATGAAAGAACGTTTGCAACAACTTCAACTGGATAACGAACTTTTGAATATAGCTGCCAATAACTTAATCATTACACCAAGAGTACAATTATCTTTCAGCAGTGAAGAAATAGATGAAATTAAAAATGTTATTAAAGAGCGTTTTAAACCTGATATTATTGCAATCGATCCTCTTCGTAACATTTTTAACTCAAGTGAATATGGCAATGAAAACGACAATAGCGCTATGTTATTCTTCTTGCAAAAAACACTTGAAAGACTGAGAAATGTTATCAATCCAGATTCGGGTATAATACTCACTCACCATACAAAAAAACTATCCAAAAAAATGTTAGAAGAAGATCCATTTCAAGGCCTAAGTGGTGCTGGATCTTTACGTGGATTTTATAGCACTGGCATGGTGATGTTTGCTCATGATGAGGAAAGCACTGTCCGTCAAATAGTATTTGAGTTGCGAAATGGTGAACGTGTGGCAAGCAAGCTTGTCAATAAGATAAATGGTCGCTGGAAGGTTGTAGACCAATGGAGTAACTGATTCTTTTTTTCACTTAATTTGTAGGAGACAATATGTTATCAGATTTTTTAACTGATTTTAATACTGCAAAATTACAAAGTAATTTAATACCAAAAGGTACAATAGTTAAGGTAAAAATGGCAATTAAACCAGGAGGTTATGAAAATTGGTTCACTAAAAGCTATGCTACCGGCAGCATCTATTTAAACGCTGAATTTACCGTCACTGAAGGTCAATATGCAAAACGTAAGATTTTTCAAGTAATTGGTATTAAAAGTGGCAAAGCAAGAGTTGAAGGAGAAGATACTTGGGGAGAATCTGGTCGTTCCATGCTTAGAAGTATTTTGGAGTCAGCACGAAATATTCATGCACATGACACTTCAGAGAAAGCAGTTATTGCTAGAAAAATCAACTCTATAGCTGATTTTAACGGGTTAGAGTTTACTGCAAAAGTTGGTATTGAAGCTGATCGGTATGGAGAAAAGAACAAGATTGCTACGGTTATTACTCCAGAACAATCTGAAGTTGATTGGTTGCCATTTTGAAGTACGACGAAGAGAAGCTCTGGATTGCTGTAATTGAGAGAGCTATCAAAGATGCAGCAGGAAAAAATCTAGAGCTAAAGAAAGAAGCAATTAAATGGTTTGATTCAGAGTCTTTTGAAACTGTTTGTGAGCTAGCTAATCTCAGCTCTAAACGTATGAAAAGTATGTATGGGGGTTTTATGCAGAGAAAGGAAATAAAAGGATTATTGATTGATAATATTAAGGAGTGTGTACCTTACCTAATTCCAAACGGTAATTTTTATCGAGAGAGGACTTATGTTGGCAACTGTGACGGGGATACGATTACAGTTAAAATAGTGGGTAAAAAAGCTGGGAATTGGCGTAATTTTACCAAAGGGACTAGTGGTGACATTATTGATCTTTGGACTTTAGTTAAAGGTGATATAAATTCCGCTAAGAAGTGGTTAAATACTAAAGAAAACACAACAGAACATAAAGTTACATCGTTTTCAGCAAGGCATTACTTAAATGATAAATCACCAATGCCAAAAGATATAATAGGTCCAAGAATTTTAACTCCAGGCGGTCTTTTGGTGATAGGTGGAACTCCAAAAATAGGAAAAAGTAATTTTCTTCTTTCTTTATTAGCACATATGGCATCAGGAGTGCCGTTTCTCAACATGAAGCCTCCAAGACCATTAAAAATATTTTATCTGCAAAACGAGATGGAATATGGTGATATGAAAGAACGCTTACTTCAGCTTAAAATTGATCAAAATCTTTGGAAAGAAAATTTATTTATTACCAATAAAATGCCATTAACTTTAAATTCTGAAGAGGTAAGAGCAATAATAACAGAGAAACTTGATGCAAAAACGGTAGATCTTATTGTTATTGATTCTTTTCTCGATTATAGGGAGATAATCTCTTTTGTAAGAAGTGACATGGAGAAATTACGTTCAATAACTAATCCTATGGCCGGGATAGTGCTCACACATTGTACCAAAAAAGTGTCTTCGACTGTATTGGAGAAAAATCCATTTCAAGCTTTAAGCGGCTCAAACATTTTGAGAAGTGTTTATACATCTGGCATCGTTATATTTAAACCAAACGAACGTACAAATACTCTGAAAGTGGTGTATGAACTTAGAAATAGCAAGCCTATGACAAAATACATTCGCAAAGTTAATGGATGTTGGAAGACTTCTAAAGTTATAGCTACCGCTTAGTTTTAAATTGAAAATATATTCAGAGGATTTTATGGATATCTATTGCAATTTTAATACTGCAGCTTCACGAAAAAATGCATCGTTAATAGAAAAAGAACAGCTTAAAGCTCAGCTTCTGTTAAATATCAGATCATGCCTTTCTTATCTATTGCCAAGAGGGATTTTTCGTGGTGATAAGTTTTATGTAGGCAATGTACAAGGTGATAAAGGAAAGAGTCTAGTAGTAGAATTAAGTGGCAGTGAAGCTGGCCTATGGCATGATTTTGCAACAGGAGAAGGTGGTGACATTATCGACCTTTGGGCGGGAGTAAATAGAAAAAGTACAAGAATAGAGTTTCCTGAAGTAATGGCTTCTATAGCTGAGTGGCTTGGTCATTTCAAGAATTCAAGTAGTCCAACTGCATATTGGGATTATTACGATGAAAACGGCCAAGCTATTGTTAGAGTCTATCGTTATGATGATAATAATGGAAAGCGATATCTTCCTTTTGATATTAAAAAATCTGACTTTGGTGCACCGAAGATAAGGCCACTCTATAATATTTCAGGTATCTTAAAGTCCGATAAAGTTATTCTGGTTGAAGGAGAAAAATGTGCAGAAGCGCTGATAGAGAAAGGAATAACTGCAACAACAGCAATGTCAGGAGCAAATGCACCTATTGAGAAGACAGATTGGACTCCACTTAAAGGTAAACATGTTATTATTTGGCCAGATAATGATGAACCAGGCAAACGATATGCTGAAAATGCTGCAAAAAAGCTGTTAGATCTTGGAGTTGCATCACTTGCTGTGCTTGAAATTCCTCAAGATAAGCCTGAGAAATGGGATGCCGCTGATTGTGTAAAGGAGGGTATAAGCATTGAAGAATTTTTAGCTTCAACTCCTTTACTTACTATTGATACCCCATCTACTGACATTCCAAATACTTCAAATATGAAAAGTTTAGAAAGATCTACAAAACAGCCGCTTAACATTTTAGACTGGAGTGTGAGTCGTTATTTAGGTTCAGTACCAATACAAAGGTTTCTTGTTGAAGGTTTATTTCCTTTAGGTGTTACCTCAATAGTAGCTGCTATGGGAGATACAGGTAAAGGTATGCTACTCCTTGACTTGGCACTTAAGGTTGCAAGTGATGCAGATCAGATATGTGGTTTTGGTTCCCTTGTTACAGAGCATGGATCAGTGGTGATTTTTTCAGCAGAAGATGATGCAGGTGAGATACACCGTCGTCTTGATCGTCTTGATCCTGGTAGCAAGAGAGCAGAATATCAAAATCGATTATTTATTATACCTATTCCAAATACGGGAGAGCCCTTTTCTATAGTGAAAAGCAACATGCGTGGTAAATGTCCTGAAACTTCAGATAAATTTGAAGACATCTGTAGACAATTAGATAAAGTAAAAGATCTAAAACTAATAGTATTTGATCCACTAGTATCATTTGTCCATGCTAATATAAACTCAGATCCAGAAATGGGATATTACGCAATGGGGTTACTTGCAAACTTAGCAAATGAAACAGGAGCAGCTGTAATTGTAGCACATCATATGAGAAAACCCAAGTGCAGTGAACCGATTACGACTGTGGAACAGGCAAGAGATGCGATAAGAGGTACAACTGCACTTGTTGATGGTGTGAGGTGTTCTTTTGCATTATGGCCTGCTTCAAAAGAGCATCAGAATACTGTGTTTAATACATTAAAGGTTAGTAAAGTTAATAATGCAGTATACCAAGGAGCTATAGTTAAGTCTAATGGTGCAACAGATAGGAATATAAGAACTTACTTACGTTCCTCAACTGGCTTGCTTGAGGATATATCTGAGGAATTTAAGCTTGGAAAATTATCTGATGAATACTTAAAAAAGATACTGATGCAAGCTATTGCAGTGTCAGCAGAAGAAGGTCATCCGTTTACTCATACAGGTGGACCAGGAGTGTTTCAACAACGGCATAGATTACCAGCTGCATTTCATAGTGTTAGTAGGCATAGACTTGAACGTTTAGCACAGGAACTATTAAACGAAAGAAAAATAGTAAAAGGTATGGCTACAAACTCAAAAGAGGATAAATGGCTTGATATCAAAACTGGTTCTTTTGCCAGAGGAGAAGGTAAGTTTAAGCTAGGTGCAGGAAGGTTTGAAATAGGTAACTTCTAAAAAATACTTAAAGCTCACTTATGAAAGTTTTGTGGGTTCATTTTGTCTCTCTGAAAGTAAGGTTTTAAGAACAAAAAATGAATTCCACACGACCAAATTTCCATGATTTCCGGAAAATTTATCAAGATTTGGAAATTAGAGTATATTCACACTTAAACCATTGAAATTCGTTGATTTTTAGCCATCTAATATAAGAAATATTACGTTTCCATTTCCAAAAAATTTAGCTAATTTGGTAATACTCAAACCCGCTACATTGGCTGATTTCCACTTTCCGAGAATCTTATATATTATATATATATAAATAATAATAAATGATATAATAATAAACTAATATAAAATACAATAACTATAGTAATGGTTCATAGTAACTTTTGAGCAAAAAGAAAGAAGTTTGGAAAAGTAGTCACTAATAGAAATACAACACAGAGACAAAAATACGAAAAACCTACTATTGCATTTTGAACAACTTGAAAAAAAAGATGAAGGACCTAAAAGTGAAAGACAAAACAATTTATAATAGCGTTTTAAAAAGACTCTATGACCCAAGGGTACAATTATACCACCAAGACCTAAGTTACTCATGTAGGGTAGCTTAAAACTCGATTACGAGGCACTTCTAAATTATTTTTTACCCCAAACTTTTATTTACTACAAGAAACCCTAAAACTAGTCTATCATGTTTTTTTGTTGGTTGCAAAGAAAATTTTTCAAACTTAAAGAACAAATGGTTAGTAGACTTTTTGAAACGTTATTTTTGCAACAGCCAACTTATGTCACTTCTATCATAGAGAGGGTAACAAAATACTCCTACCTTTTAAAACGCTTTAGGAGGTCCTTACAACACTATTTGTAATTTAGATATAAAAGTTCGTCTTTTTTTAATTAACGCGTGTAGCTCCCCTAAAAACTCGAATAAAAGGCATCTTTAGTAACCCAACTATTGCAAAATAAACTTACTAGTAGGTTTAACACATTTTTTACACTTTGCAAAGAAAATTCTTCAAAAAAGATTGAACGACTTGTGGTGAGTATAAGGGTTTAATGGAGACTATATGAGAATACAACAACTTTTATTGCAAACCTCTGAGCAATTGATTGCAAAACTCTCAGTAATGAAATCAGCAAATTGTAGATGAAGCTAAAGGAAAAAAGTTACTGCCATAGAAGAAGAAACAGAAGCTACAGAACTCTTAACCCGCTTAATAGTTCAAAATGGAGACAAAGATCTAAATTTATTTATTTACGTCTCCAATTTTATCGCGTATAATGAAGACAAAGATTCATGTTTTCACTATTTATTGGCAGATAGGGCTTTCTAAAGGGTGGGTCACCCCCCTTGAAATTAAAATAAAAGCAAGATGTCAAACATAGATAGCTCAACTACAAGCTGGTTTTTGTTGTAGTTATTTTCTCACTTTCTTTACTTGCTTTAATTAATTCATCAAAGTCAGATTCATGTAATTTATCTTGTATAACTCTATACTTTTCGTATTCTCCTTCAGCTAGAGCTTTTGCAACTTCAGCACTAACTTTACCAGCATCTTTAAGCACTTCATAATCATTGAACAATAGAAATGCATCCAACTTTTCAACCCAATTCTGCATTTTCATTAGCCGATGCTTTCTTGCTTGAAGTTCCGCATAATCTAGATACATCGAAACAATATGATTTAGTTCACTCAACTCTTTTTCAGTCAAATAGTTTTTTGCAGTACTCACATCACTCTTATGAATTTTGTTGCCAGAACCATCTTTCCATGTAGTTAGCCCCATATGTGGCTTTTCGTGATCAACTCGAGAACATATCAACTCTGCTGCAGTTAAACCATAAATTGCCCAATATAATTTATTTTGTACTTTTGCGTAAAATTGTCTTGTTATATCCGAATGTGGATCATAATCTGCAGAGCATTCAGCATAAATATCTGTAATCTTCTGGTAAAATCTACGTTCGGATGCTCGTATTTCCCTGATTTTTTCAAGTAATTCATTGAAGTAATCTTTGCCAAACTTTGGGCCGTTTTTTAGCCGTTCACTATTCAATGCAAATCCTTTGATGATAAAATCCCTCAAAACTTTTGTAGCCCATACTCTGAAAGATGTAGCCTTTTTAGAATTAACTCGATAACCAACAGCTATGATTGTATCTACATTATAAAATTGCGTCGGGTAATTTTTACCATCTGCAGCAGTTACCTCAAAAGTGGAAACAACTTCTTTTTCTTGTAATTCACCAGATTCAAATATGTTCTTTATATGCTTACTAATAGCCGGCAGTTGCACATCAAATAATTCAGCCATCCTTTTTTGCGTAAGCCAAAGATTTTCATCTCTGCATAAAACTTCAATTTCTATATTTCCACCTGGGGTAGTATAAAATACAATCTTATTCTCATCCATTATCTATCTCCTATAACTTACAAACAAACCATTAATGAAGTTTAAGGAATTTAACCAATTAATTGTCTTTACTGCAACCAAATTCTTTAAAACGTCTTTAGAGAGCTATTATAACTTATTAATGAGCTAGATAGAGGGGGATATATGTTTTATCAAAAATCCATTTGAACTCTTCTCAGCTCCAGTAAACAGTTATTTCCAAAATGGAAACAACTCAAATAGTAAGATGTCTAGGAGTTCCGTTTAGCGGATTCTTAAAGCTCTTTAATTTCTGAGCTACATTCAAATTATTTTAACTTTTTTTCAGAAAATCCCGGAAAAAGTAGCAAGAAATCCGGTATATATATTATAGAAGGGCATTGAGTGTAGATGTGCTTCAAACACAAAAGTCGGCAAACGAACAGAGTAGAAAAGATTGAAGAAAGCAAAAGAAACGAGATAGGTTTTTGGTGAGTTGCGTAATTGAGAATTTATATTTTCAAATTTCTTTAAATAAGACAAAAACTGTATTTTAAAGCTAGATGTGACTTTAGGGTAAAATATACTACTTTTACTTCTCGTCAACACAGTTAACGAACTACCACAGTAAAAGGGTTAATACGGTAACCATAATCTCTACGCGATGATCCAGGCCAACCAACTGTTTGAATCACATCATTACGTTCGATGTTTAGTCCTAATTTTTTAGCTAAGGTGGTTTTTATTGTTCTTTGGATTGTGTTTAGTGGTTTTCTGATGTGATGTTCTGGATCTGCTTCTGGATCAAGATTTAGGCGCTTTTCTATTTCAGTTATGCGAAGCAACATGTGTTTTTCAGGAGGTAATTCTTTTTTACAATCATTCAAAAATTGTTCAAATAATACGCGCAAAACTTTCATACATGCTACAGCTTTCTTATTTAGAATCTCTATATTGTTTACGTAAAGTGAGCCCTCTATCAATTGCAACTTTAGTAATTCCTTCTCTTTAGGAGGTTCAATTAGATTAAGTGCAGTATGTAATACCAAAATCCATTACTGACCGAACAAATAAGAAACATTACAAACTCGTTTAATAGTAGTACTGGAAATATTGACAATAAAATTACACAAAACATCTTCAAGTAAACCTATGGTATCGTAGATACTATTGCGTAAAGTATTGTATTTGATATATTGCCACAACCTTTCAACAGGATTCAGTTCCGGTGAATAAGGAGGCAAGTATATGATGGTAATGTTTTCCTGAATTTTCAAACTTTTTGATCTATGCCAACTTGCACAATCCATTACAAGAAAGGCTTCTTTCGTGCCTAAATCTTTCGACATCTGCTCCAGAAATATATTCATACAATCAGTGTTTACATATGGAGCAAGTAGGCTAATTTTCTTACCACTTCTTGGATTTACCGCACTGTAGATATAGAAATTTTGTCTACCAATTTTCATTTTAACCTGTGTTCTGACCCCTTTTTTAAACCATCCGTGTCCGATTTTTGAATGAGTTCCAAATCGTGATTCATCAAAAAAATACCTCCTTTTCAGGGTGGGAATTGACTATTTTATTGAAGTATTTTTTAAACTCTTCTTGCTTGTTTTTATCTTGTTTATGGTGAATTGGCCTCGGTGTTATGTAAGAAAACTTCATCCTTTGTATCTCACGGTGCACTGTTGATTTGCTAATGTTTAGGCCAAATTCCTCTGAGATTTTTATTTGCACTTCCTTAATAGTAATATTTGGATTTCTTTCTACCCATATTTCAATTTGCTCACGTTGATTTTTGTTTAATTTGCTTTTTCTTCGCCGCTGAGACGGGGAAAATAATCTTTCTACTCTACCAAATTTTAGATGCTTTATCCATTCAGTCAAAGCAGTCCTTGAAATTTTACATATTCTTGCCACAGCGCTTATACTACTTTCTTTTCCTGCTATCACCGCTTGTAACTTTTTTGAAACATATGCGTTATTTCTGACCTTTTTTAACATTTCTTTCGCCAAATTTACAACTTTTTCGTCTAATAGTTTTGACCTTAATGCCATTTATACCTCTCTATTTTATCTACTTTAGTATCACTTCTTTCCCATTATTGTCTATCTGTTCTTTATATAGTGGGAATTGGTATAAGATTTGCATTGAAGTATTTGGTATGAACTCTAGTACTCCTCTTTGTGCTGCTTCTTGGAATACTTCAATTAAAGTCTTATGCTGAAAGAAAAGGTCAACCATTTTTACTGTGGGCAAATCAAGAGGTATGTTTGATGGATTTTTTCTTAGTATTATTAATACAGTTGGATTAGCTTTAAGCTTATCTATCGTTAAGAATGTTGGATTGGTGCAAAAATCAAGTATGATTAAACTTACAATCTTACCTTGTCCACCAACATGATAAACTCCACTTTCCACTTTTTGCCACATAAAATTTGTATCACTTAGCTGACCTTCAAACCAATTCATAAATTTCTCTGGGTTTAAATATGCAGATAAGCGGTGAAATCTTTGCTTCTTGTAGGTATTAGGTAAAATATCACGGTTACAATTTTCACAAATTATATTATCGCATGCTTCGTTAAAGTCCTCATCAATGAAAATCTCATTGTTACAGTATGGATCAACTATATTTGGCCAATCTAATTTATCTTGTCTACGAGAGCAGATAATGTAAGACCTCTCTTGCATCTTAATTAATTCAAGATCTGACAAATACCTTGCTGCTTTGATGTAATTTTGATTTGGATTAACCCAAGAGCTGCCAGAATTAAGAAGATCAGAGATTTGCTCTTGGCAAGATTGTAAGACCATAAAATTGTTTTATGTATGCTTTAAAATCCTCTCTTTCCCTTTTATTCAGAGGATGTTCAGAGTAGTAAATTGCTATATACTCATCACTTCGCTTGAAAAATAAGCCTATCTTTTTGCCTTGAAATATTACTTTAATCGACTCTATCAATGGCACTATGTCTCCTACAAATGGCTTTAAAACATGCAATTCCGGTGCAATAGGATCATATGGAGCAACAGTCAAAGTGATATTAGTATAGCTGTAATTGAAACGATTTGACTGAAACTTTAACTCAAAAACACGAATATTTGAATCAGATTCATTAATACAAGTTTCTATAAATTTATGCACCTGTTCCGCAAAGTTTTTATCCTGCACATCTACAAAAATACATTCGCAGCCAAAGTAACAACTTGCAATGCTATTTGCTATTTCTATAGCTTGATCGATATTTCTAGCACCAAGATCTACCTGAGTGCCATTTAGTAGAAAATCCAAAATCATCCACTCTGCCTTATGGCCATGAATAACTTTGTTTGAATTTAACAACAAATCTATATCGCTAGCTTTTCGTATTAACACATATAAACGATTCTGATGATAGAAGAAACCTTGTAGTTGATTCTCGAAACTGTCATTTCTCTTAATGTTATCTTCTTTCAGTATTTGTTGTATGATTTCCTCTGAGATAAAGTCCTTAAATGGAGTACTTGGTCGTCTTGGTATTTTTTGTAAGGCAAAAGACATGAAACTCTTTCTTTGTATTTTTTCAAAGTGATAGACAGACTTTAAAAGATTGTAATCTGCATGAAACAGTAGAAACAGCAAAGACTTCTTATCATATTTATTATTATTTTTTACAAGGTAGGATTTCATGAGTTCCGTAGTTAATGCAGATCTTGCAATTTCACTGACAGTAACTTCTAGTTTTGCACGGTCAAAACAGGTAATCAAGTAGTAAGTAACGAGAGAATCGGAATAATTAGCAATCACTTTACGTTTGTATTGTACAGATGTATTATCGTAACTTTCGTCATCAAAGAGTTGAGCATTTAATTTATCTTTAAAGGAGTTTTGAAAAATAATATTTAATTGCTTACCAGAAAGTGAATCTATCCAAGACTGACGTATTTTTGTATTGTGAAAACGATCAAGCAAATGGTTAACAGGGACTTCTAAATCATCTTCCCAAAATTTACGATTTGGATAAATGTTCATAAGAAACTAACCACAGCATAATAGACTATTTAAATAGTTAAGATAGAAATCTGAAAGCCTTGACCAATAATTATGCAAGGGCTGTTTACTGATTTTTAACCAAGTTTTTTCTAAAAAGTTTGCTTAAGAAGAAGATTTTTTGGACAAAAATTTTTCAAATCCTGAATATATATTATATAGCACTCTAGCGAAACAAATTCTGAATATAAATGTCAATCCTAACACTGGACCTTGGCAAGCAAACGGGCTGGGCAATTCTAACAGATGGAATAATTGAAAGTGGAAGCAAAGGCTTTCATGGTAGTCGTTTTAGCGGAGGTGGCATGTGCTTCTTGAATTTTCGTAATTGGCTTAACTCTTTGGAGCATAAGTTCGCTGCGGTTTATTTTGAAGAAGTAAGAAGACATCTAGGAACAGATGCAGCGCATTGCTATGGCGGTTTTCTCGCAGTTCTGTCTGCTTGGTGTGAAGAGAACAATATTCCCTACCAAGGTGTTAATGTTAAAACTATAAAACGCTTTATAGCAGGCAAAGGCAATGCAAGTAAGAGTGAAGTTATTGAAGCGATACGTGAAAAAAGTTTTTCACCTAGAGATGATAATGAGGCCGATGCTTTGGCATTAATGTTCTATATTAGTAAAGATATTAATAAGACGAAAAATCCATAAAAGTGGGTCCTTTCGGCCATACTGGCGGGTTTGGTGGGTTTGACCCCAGGCCTTCTTTAGCGTCAGATATATTTTGAATATTAACTTTTTAATTATTAAGATATGAATTTAGCAATCCACTACTATCCTGTTGAAAACCTAGTTGAATATGAGCGTAATCCACGTAAGAATGATGACGTAGTAAATAGAATGTGTGCTTCAATCAGGGAATTCGGTTTTCGTATACCAATAGTTGCAAAAAGCGATGGAACTGTGGTTGATGGTCATTTAAGACTTAAAGCAGCAAGAAAACTTGGTATGGAGAGTATTCCAGTTGTTTTAAGTGATAATTTAAATGAACCACAAACCAAAGCTTTTCGATTACTGGCAAATCAATCAGCTAATTGGGCAAAGTGGGATGATGAGCTTTTAAAAGTAGAAATTCAAGAGTTAGAAGATTTACAGTTTGATCTTAAAATGACTGGATTTGAATTAGAAAAAGTTCAACATTTCCTTGATGATTTAGATAGTGAAAAAGAAGATCTTTCTGACTTAGCTGTTGATGACAAAAAGGTAACAAAACCAGGTGATCTTTGGATTTTAGGTGATCATAGAATCTATTGTGGTGATAGCTCTGTAGTTGAATCATTTAAAGCAGTACTGGGCGATAAAATGGCAGACATTACTATTTGTGATCCTCCATATAACGTTGATTATGGTAGCAGTCAAGAAAGAGAAGATAAAAAAATATTAAATGATAATCAAGGTGAAAAGTATGAGCTTTTTCTCTACGACATCTGTTCCCATATTTTAGCATATACGAAAGGTGCAATTTACATTTGCATATCATCATCAGAGTTTTCAACGTTGCAAAAAGCATTTGAGGAAGCGGGAGGAAAATGGTCAACTTTTATCATTTGGGCGAAGAATCACTTTACGCTAGGAAGATCAGATTATCAAAGACAATACGAAGCAATGCTTTATGGATGGAAAAGCGGCAATAAACGTGAGTGGCATGGAGGTAGAAATCAAAGTGATCTGTGGTTTTATGATAAGCCAACACATAATACACTACATCCAACGATGAAGCCAGTAGAGCTAATGGAGAAAGCAATAGTTAATAGCAGCAGACCTGGAGATATCGTACTTGATCCATTTAGCGGCTCTGGAAGTACACTGATTGCATGTGAGAGAACAGGAAGAATTTGCAGAACAATAGAACTAGATTCAAAATTTGTAGATGTCACCATAAAACGTTGGCAAATATACACAGGTAGGGAGGCAATTCTTTCTGGTACTGGTAAAACTTTTGCAGAAATTCAAGAAGAAAATTCGTAAAAAGGAGCAAAAAGAGAGGAGGAAAAGAGTGGAAAAAATCACGCAGACGGAATGGGCAAGAGAGATCGGAGTATCAAAGCAATACGTCTGTTATTTAGTAAAAAAAGGAATAGTTGAGTTGGAGGATGGTTTGATCAATAGAGAACAAGCAAATGAAGCGGTAGCAGCAATAAGAGATCTAAGTCAGCCACTGAGGAGGAAAAATCCAGAAAACGAAAATACAAGTAACCTTTCCACAATGTTGCTTAAAACGCGAATAAAAAATGAGATGGAACGTGGCAAATTGCTTGAGGCGAAAGCTAAGGCTGAGATTGGTGAACTTGTAGCAGTAGAGGAAGTAAAGCGCGATGCATTTAATGTAGCAAGAGTTGTCCGTAATAATTTGCTTAATATTCCAAATAGAGTTTCAGCACTGCTTGCCTCACTGAGCGACACTGAAAAGATTCATAAGACGCTAACCGAAGAGATTACAAACTCATTACAAGAATTATCTAATACTAAATTTCAAATATAAAAAAGATTTTGAATATAAAATGGCTGATAACTTAAGTTTAGAGTTAATAAAGTGTCTCATTAATCAACCTGGATTAGATGTAAATGTTAGAGGATTAAACGGAAAAACCCCACTACATTGCGCTATAGAGTTTGATGAATTAAGTATGGTGGATTTGTTACTCACGAAGAAGAACATTAATCCTTTTGTGGAAGATAATGAAGGTAAAACATCTCTTGATTACGCCAAAGAAGAGAAAAAAGCAGAAATATTGAAAGCGTTAATTAGTAACAAATACGGGTCAGAACAAGATAGTTTACTTCATTTAGCTGCAATGATAGGTGAAGTTAATGCAGTCAGATATTTGATAGGAAAAGGTATTGACGTTAATGTACGAAATGCTCTGCATCATACGCCATTACATCTAGCAGCAGGAATAGGACATGCAGAAGTTGTAAAGATTTTGATAAGAGAAGGAAAAGCTGAAATAGATGTCTTTGATGCGCGAAATCAGACACCAATGCACTATGCAGTTAATAACAAAAAATTGGAAATAGTAAAGTTACTGCTGAAGCTAGGAGCAGATGTAAATAGTGCACGCATAGGACAAAACTCAATGAAATTGTCACCTGTGCATATAGCTGTAAGTAATACTAATTACGATGAAAGAGACTTATGTCTTGATATCCTCAAATGCTTAATAAAGGAGACTAATGCTCAAGTCAATTTACAAGATTACGAAAATAAAACGCCACTACATTACGCTGAAAGACTTAAAACAATAGAGGTTTTACTAACACGAGAAGATATAGACCCTCTGGTAAAAGACGATAGCGGCAAGACACCATTTGATTACGCTAAACCTGAGATAAAGAAGGCTTTGATGAGTAATAAATACGGTTCTGAAAAGAATAGTCTACTCCATTTAGCTGCACAAAGAGGAGAAATTGAGATTGTAGAGTCTATCTTAAAAGAAGAAATTGATATTGATATTTCAAATAATAAAGGTCTATCACCGATTTACCTTGCTGCGGAAAAAGGACATTTACATGTAGTAAAATTACTACTAAAAAAAGGAGCAAACTATATACCTGTTTTACATTTAGCAATCAAATCAAACAATTTAGAGTTATTTAAAGTTTTGTTTACTGAAAAAAATGGGTCATTGCTCTGCAAAGATACCGTTGTTAATTTTCCAACCCTTCATAATAAATATATAGCACAGAGAGAAATAGCAGATAAAAGGATGAAAAAACATAATAATATTATCTGCATCTGTATTACAGTTAGCGCAGTAGCAATGGCAGCATATATAGGTTTAACAGCAGCAACAATAAGCAGTGCAATCATTTTTGCAACAATAACAGGGGTATTTGCGCTTGTTATAGCAATAATGATAAGTGAGATGAGCAAAAGATATATAGAAAACGAATTTCAGAAAAAGATGTTTATGGAACTGGAGGAGTGTAGTTCTACTGTTAATGATGTCGAGATAGAACCAATTACGAGTAGATGCAGACAATGATATACGCCACATCTTTTTCTGAAGGTTTAAAACCAGATCCAGAGCTTAAAGTATCAGAGTGGGCAAATGAATATCGAGTTTTAGCAGCAACTGCAGCATCAGAGCCAGGTAAATGGAGAACAGAGAGAACACCATATCTTAAAGAAATCATGGATTCACTATCTCCGTCTTCACCTGCAGAAAAAGTAGTATTCATGAAAGGAGCGCAGATTGGGGGAACAGAAGCTGGCAACAATTGGATTGGCTATATTATCGATCAAACACCAGGTCCAATGTTAGTTGTGCAGCCAACAGTCGAAATGGGAAAACGTTGGTCGAAGGGAAGATTTGCACCGTTGATAGAGAGTACACCATGTTTAAAGAGTAAAGTAAAAGACCCAAGATCAAGAGACTCAGGCAATACTGTACAAAGTAAGGAGTTTCCAGGTGGAATAGTAGTAATAACTGGAGCGAATAGCAGTGTAGGACTTAGATCCATGCCAGTAAAATATCTCTTTCTTGATGAAATAGATGCCTACCCAGGAGATTCAGGAGGAGAAGGAGATCCAGTACTGCTTAGTATTGCTCGAACTAATACATTTGCACAGCGAAAGATTTTTTTAGTATCAACACCAACAATTCATGGAATAAGCAGAATTGAGAAAGAATTTGAAGCAACAGATAAGAGATATTTTTTTGTTCCCTGTCCGCATTGTAATTACTATCAAGTTCTAAAATGGTCACAAATAAAATGGGAAAACAATGACTCAAGAACAGCACATTATGTCTGCACTGAATGTAGCGGCAAAATAGAAAATCATCAAAAGACAGAGATGCTTGAGCGTGGAGAATGGAGGCCTACTAATAGAGTAAAAGGTGAGAAAAAAGGATTTCATCTTTCAAGTCTTTATAGTCCAGTTGGCTGGTATAGTTGGACTCAAGCAGTAGAAGATTTTCTTTATGCAAAAGAAAGTGAACAATTACTAAAAGTATGGATAAATACTACGCTTGGAGAAACCTGGGTAGACAAAGGAGAAGTACCAGACTGGAAACAATTATTTAACAGGAGAGAATTTTTTCAGATTGGCACAGTACCTAGGAGAGAAGTGGTACTTACTGCAGGAGTAGATGTCCAAAAAGATCGTCTAGAGGTGGAAGTTGTAGCATGGGGAAAAAGCCGTGAAAGTTGGTCAATAGACTACCGAGTATTTGAAGGAGATACAGGAGGTGGAGAAGTATGGGGAAAACTTTCGGAGCTTCTGAGTCATCATTTTATCGGTGAAAATGGGCTTGAATATATGATAAGCATGATGGCGGTAGATGCTGGATATGCAACGCAAGAAGTATATAACTGGGTAAGAGGTCATCAAGGATCTGGAAGAGTAATGGCAGTGAAAGGTGTAAACAAAGCGCTAGTACCACTTAGCAGTCCAAGCAGAGTAGATATAACAGTTGGTGGTCAAAAGCTGAAAAGAGGAATAAAGCTCTGGCCAGTAGGAGTATCGATATTAAAGTCAGAGCTTTTTCAATTACTTAATATTTTGAAAGAAGAAGAGGGAAAAGCTCTACCTGGATATTGTCATTTTCCTGAGTATGCACCTGAATATTTTAAGCAACTAACGGCAGAGCAATTAGTCAGTAAAGTAGTGAAAGGATATACCAAACAAGAGTGGCAGAAGGTAAGAGAAAGAAATGAAGTATTAGACTGTAGGATTTATGCAAGAGCTGCATCGATAGCACTGGGAATAGACAGATGGCCAGAGAGTAAGTGGAATAGTTTGAGTGGAAAAATGGAAAGTAAAAAGCCTAAAAAAGTGAGACAAAGTAAATGGTTGAATGAGAAGTAAAATGTACAATCAGGAATATTTAAGTCAAGTCGAAGAAGCGATAAAAAAACTGCAAAGCGGAGAGCGAGTAGTATCAATTGCATATGGTGACCATGTGGTGAGATATGCTGAAGTTCAGATAAATGACTTGCTAAGCTTAAGACAACGCATCAAAGGTGAACTAAAGATTGCTGGAATGAAGCCAAAGAGAAAGATTGTTTTTTCAACGAGTAAAGGGATCATATAATATCGTTGAAAGGAACCATATGACAAAAATTATAGCAAAAGAATATACAGAATTTTTAGAGCAGCTAAAAGAGCAGATTGCTACTAGTCGTTATAAAGCAGCACTGGCAGTAAATAGCAAGCTTATTGTGCTTTACCACCATATTGGTACAGAGATCTTAAAACGCCAAAAAGAACATGGCTGGGGTGCTAAAATCATAGATCAGCTAAGTAAGGATTTAAGAAGCGCATTTCCAGAAATGAAGGGATTTAGTGCTAGGAATCTTACTTATATGCGCCAATTTGCTGCAGAATATCAAGATACTGAATTTACGCAGCAGGTTGCTGCACAATTGCCTTGGTTTCATATTGTAGTTATTTTAGATAAAGTAAAAGATCCAAAAGAAAGACTATTCTATTTTCAAAAGGCTATAGAGCACGGTTGGTCACGTAGTATAATGGTGATGCAAATCGAACGTGAATTGTACAAACGTCAAGGAAAAGCTGTTACTAACTTCAAAGATAAGTTACCTTCTCCCCAATCAGATTTAGCACATTATACATTAAAAGATCCATATATTTTTGATTTTTTGAGTATAGGAGACGATGCTCACGAAAGAGAAGTAGAAAAAGGGCTTGTAGGCCATGTAGAGAAGTTTTTGCTTGAGCTAGGGGAAGGATTTGCATTTGTTGGTAGGCAGTTTCACTTAGATGTTGGAAATAAAGACTTCTATATTGATTTATTGTTTTACCATTTGAAGCTACGTTGCTTTGTAGTAATTGAGCTAAAAGACAAAGATTTCAAGCCAGAATATGCAGGAAAAATGAATTTTTATCTTTCAGCCGTTGATGATTTATTAAAGCATGAGACAGATCAACCATCTATAGGATTAATTTTATGCAAGTCAAAGGATAACGTACTAGCTAAGTATACACTGAAAGACATAAATAAACCGATAGGGTTGGCAGAATATAAAATTACTGAAAATCTACCAAAGAATATAAAGGCAGCTTTACCAACAGTAGAAGAGCTAGAGGCTGAGTTATCCAAAGTTTCAGATCAGGAAAAGTAATGCTATTAAAATCGTTCAAGCAATTATTTAGCAAGCCAAAGATAAAAAGCTCAGCATGGGATGCAGCAGGTTCAGGAAGAAGATTTTTTCACTTTCAACCAGAGTTAGGAAGTATAAACAATTTGTTGTCTCAAAACCTTGAAACTTTACGTAGTCGTTCTCGTGACATGGTGAGAAAAAATCCATATGCAGCAAATATTATTGATACGATAGTGAGTAACTCTATTGGCACAGGAATAAAACCACAATCAAAAGCAAGAGATGGTGAATTTCGAAAGAAGGTGCAAGAATTATGGCTAAAATGGACAGATGAAGCAGATAGTAACGGAGTAAGTGATTTTTATGGATTACAAGCTCTAGTATGCAGAAGTATGATAGAAGGTGGAGAGTGTTTCGTACGTCTCCGAAATCGTAAACTCGAAGATGGATTTTCTGTACCATTGCAACTTCAAGTATTGGAATCAGAGCATTTAGATAATAAAACAAATCAAACTTTAGGAAATGGTAATGTAATAAGAAACGGGATTGAGTTTAACAAGCTTGGGCAAAGAGAAGCATATTACCTATTTAAAGAACACCCTGGTGAAGGCTCGTTTGGTGAATCAGTGAGAGTGCCAGCAAATGATGTTTTACATATTTATAGACCATTAAGACCTGGGCAAATCAGAGGAGAGCCATGGCTTTCTAATATACTGCTGAAGCTTTATGAGCTTGATCAATATGATGATGCAGAGCTGGTGAGAAAGAAAACTGCAGCAATGTTTGCAGGATTTATTACGAGACTCGATCCAGAAGCAAATATCATGGGAGAAGGTGAAAGTAATGAGCAAGGAGTAGCACTATCTGGCCTAGAACCTGGAACAATGCAGCTTTTAGACCCAGGAGAAGATATAAAATTTTCAGAGCCATCAGATGTTGGAGGAAGTTATGAAGCATTCATGAGACAGCAACTGAGGGCAATAGCAATAGGTACAGGAATAACATATGAGCAGCTAACAGGAGATTTAACCGGTGTTAATTATTCATCCATTCGAGCAGGATTAATAGAGTTTCGTCGTAGATGTGCTATGCTGCAACACAACATTATGGTATTTCAATTTTGCAGACCAGTATGGAATAGATGGCTAGAGTTAGCAGTACTTTGTGGAGAACTCTGTATAGATGAAAAAGTAGTAAAAGCAGCGAAAGAAGAAGTAAAATGGATACCACAGGGATTTGATTGGGTAGATCCACTAAAAGATCAGCAAGCACAACAAATGGCAGTAAGAAATGGATTTAAGAGTCGATCGGAAGTAGTATCAGAAATGGGTTACGATGTTGAAGAAATTGACCAAGAAATAGCAGAAGATCAAAGACGTGCAAGCGAACTGGGCTTAAGTTTTGATTCTGAGGTTACTGCAAATCAAGAGGTGATATGAAACAACAATGGCTAAACAGCTGTGTAATGGTAGAACCAAGGAGTTTTGAGTTACTGTCACTACAAACAGGAAAGCAGCCTATCTTTAAAAATATAAAACATGCAGTAAGAAATAGTGAAAGAGGAATAATACCGATACATGGCATTTTAACTAAAAAACCTGGTGCATTTGATGAAATGCTCGGAATGACATCATATGAGCAAATAGAAGAACAAATTACACAAGCATTAGCAGATAGTAGCATAGAGACAATTATACTGGAAATAGATAGCCCCGGAGGAGAGGTAAACGGTATATTTGACCTAGCTGACTTTATTTATGAATCAAGAGCAAAAAAGAGGATAATAGCGATAGCAAATGATGATGCATATTCTGCTGCGTACGCTATAGCCTCTAGCGCTGAAAAGGTATTTGTGAGCAGAACCTCAGGAGTAGGAAGCATAGGGGTAATTGCAAGTCATATAGATCAAAGTGGATTTAATGAAAAATGTGGAATAAAATATACCACAGTATTTGCAGGAAGTAGAAAAAATGATTTAAATCCACATGAGCCAATGACGTCTGAAAGTCTGGAAAGCTTACAAAAAGAAGTAGACCGACTATATGAAATGTTTGTGCAGCTAATAGCGAGGAACAGAGGTCTTTCAATTGAAAAGATTCGATCAACGGAGGCAGGGCTATATTTTGGCGAGAGAGCAATAGAAATAGGTCTTGCTGATGAAATAACAACATATTCAGAATTTATTAGGAGTTACACTATGAATTTAAACGCAACAGCTAAACAGATTGTAGACACAAATGAATTAATTGAAAAAGGTGGATGCAAAAAATGTCGAGGAGAAGTTTTAGAATTAATACGCTTATGTAATTTATCGCATATGCCAGAGAAAATAGGAGAATTTATTGAGCAGGGCATAAGTATTGAGCAAGCAAGGGAGGTTTTAATGGAATTACTTGCAGAGAGAACGAAAAAGACAGAGATACTGAGTGCAATACCGCAGAATTCAGGAGAAGAGTTGATGACGGAGGTAGCAAGGACTAGAGCGCAATCAAGTATTTAAGTTTTTTTATAACCGCCGCGTACAACAATTACAAACATGGCGGTAAAACTAAAGGGGAAAATAAATGAGGAAATTTTATGAGTTGTATAATCGAACAAAATAATCTAGGTGACTTATTAAAGTATGAGGCATCAAGTCTATATTCAAGAGACCAAATAACGGTAGCCAAGGGACAAAATCTTAAACTTGGTACAGTTGTTGGTAGTGATAAGGATAACATGATTAAGATAATAAATCCAACTGCAACAGATGGTACACAAACAGCAATAGGTGCGATAGTAAGTGATGTAAATGCGACAGAAAATGCCAAAGCAGTAATCATTACACGTATAGCAATGCTAGCAGATCATGCAATTGTGTGGCCAGCAAATATCACTGAAGAGCAGAAAAATGCAGCAATAAAGCAACTTGAAGCACGAGGGATCATTATCCGCAAGGGAGCTTAAAAAAACTATTAAAAATACAAAAGGGGGAAAAGAAAAAATGCAAAATCCATTTACAAATACAGCATTTAGCATGACGGCACTAACAAATGCGATGAATATATTGCCGATAAATTATGGACGTGTTGAAAATTTAAATTTGTTTCCAAGTAGGTCAGTAAGATTTAGACATATTACGATAGAAGAACACAACGGAGTGTTAAGTTTACTACCAACGCAAGTACCCGGAGCACCAGCAACAGTAGGAAAAAGAGGAAAAAGAAAGGTAAGAACATTTACGATTCCGCACATTCCGCATGATGATGTAGTGCTGCCAGAAGAAGTACAAGGAATAAGGGCATTTGGATCAGAGAGTGAACTTAAAGCGCTGGCAGATGTAATAACCGATCATTTGCAATTGATGAGGAACAAACATGCAATAACATTAGAGCATTTGCGAATGGGAGCGCTCAAAGGAATAATTTTAGATGCTGATGGGTCAGAATTATTAAATCTGTACAACGAATTTGAAATCACACCGAAAGTAGTAAATTTTGCCCTTGGAACAGCAACAACTGACGTAAAACGTAAGTGTCTGGAAGTACTCCGGCACATAGAAGATAATCTAAGTGGTGAATATATGACTGGAATTCATGCCTTGGTAAGCCCTGAGTTTTTTGATGCATTAACTTCTCATGCTAAAGTAAAAGAAGCATATGAAAGATGGCAAGAAGGAGCAGCACTTCGAAATGATATGAGGTCAGGATTTACGTTCTGTGGCATAACATTTGAGGAATATAGAGGGCAAGCAACTGACCCTGAAGGAACAGTAAGAAGATTTATTGAGAAAGATACAGGGCACTGTTTTCCAGTAGGAACAGCGAGCACATTTACAACATATTTTGCACCAGCAGATTTTAATGAAACAGTAAATACACTAGGACAGCCACTATATGCAAAACAAGAGCCAAGGAGATTTGATAGAGGAACTGATTTACATACGCAGTCGAATCCATTGCCAATGTGCCACAGACCAGGAACATTAGTAAAAGTCGTTGCAGCATAACAATACTGGTAGAGTAACTACAAGTTGGTGAGGTACAAGAGGACTCTACTAGTATATAACTTATTAGCATACTTATGAAAGAATGCAAGAGAATATTAAGAGATTACTAAAAGATTGTTTTGCCCATTTAGGAGAAGTAGCTTTGTATAAGTCGAAAAATAAGGCGTACATGGTACAAGTACTAAAGCAACAGCCAGATAAATTATACGAGATTGGTGAAGGACAATTTGTGGGAGAGATGCTTTTTCTTGAGGTAAGCATTTTTGATATACTGAGGCCAATTGTAGGAGATATTTTTGTTATAGGTGATTGCAAATACAAAATACACACACCACCACTTAGAGATAAATCTGGAATGGTCTGGCGAATCGAAGCGTATGGGGTGTAAAATGTCTGTGCATATAGAAGTTGAGGTAATAGAAAGTGTAAATGCTAAAAGAAAAAAAATAGAATTAGCAATAGTAAGAGCGTTAAACAGAACAGCACTATGGCTAAAATTGAAGACAGCAAAAGAAATTAGTGAGGAAAAGAAAAGTTTGATAAGAAAGAGATTAAGAATTTTTAAGGCGAAAACTAGCAGATTAGAAGTGTTAATTAGAGCAAATCTCTATGACATTAGAGCATCGACAATTGGTAAAATACAAAAAACAAGAAGAGGATCGAAAGTAGGAAAGCATGAGTTTATAGGAGGATTTGCAGCAGTTATGCCAAAAGGAAATAGCGGTATGTTTAAACGTGAAGGAAGAGCAGCATTGCCAATAAAGGAAATTAAGTTGCCACTAGAACCAGAGGCTTCAAGGATAATAGGGAATTTTGTTAATTATGAGAGTGAGAGAGAGTTTGAGAAATACTTTAAGCATGAGCTAAACTATATTTTAAAGGTATGACAAAGTTCTGGAAAGATTTACATCAAGCAATTTGCAGCACACTGAAGGAAGAAATACCGTCTATACAGACATGTGAAATTTATCCATCGATAAGAAAAGAATTATTAGCGCCAGCGTTATTTGTAGAGCTTGTGAGTTTAGAATCGGGAAAAGATCCAGGAACAGAAGAATTAGCACTGAAAGCAAGATTTGAAGCACGAATTGTGATTGATAGCACAATAGAAAATGCAGCTACTATTGTCAGAACATTAGCTGCTGAGGTGGCAAAAGTTGTAAACAAAAATACATGGAATATAAAAAATGTTTCACCAGGAGAATTTATCTCTGCAGAAATTGACGGATTTAGACCCGAATTAGATGCATATTTGGTGTGGATGGTTGATTGGAGTCATCAGCTTCATTTAGGTAAATCTATATGGACAGAAAATAAGATTAAGCCACATACGATTATAATAGAAGAAAATGTTAGAGAGTAATTTTGCTATTTCAGAGCTGCAAAGAAAGTTAGCAAACATTGTACGAATAGGAGTTGTAAAAGAAGTAGATTATGAGAAAGCAAAAGTAAGAGTGAAGATAGGAGAACTTTTAACAGATTTTCTTCCATGGATAACTTCTAGAGCAGGAGAGGAAAGAAGCTGGCTACCACCAAGCATAAATGAACAGGTAGTAATATTGTCACCATTGGGAGAGTTATCATTAGGAGTAGTACTTCCTGGAATATATCAACAAAAGTACTCTGCACCAGAAAATAAAAAAGAGGTGAGTAGCTTAACATTTCAAGATGGAACAAAGTTGTCATACGATAAAGATAAACATCATTTAGAGATTGAAGTAGTAGACAAAATAACACTGAAAGTTGGGGGATCAAGTATAGAAATGACAAAAAGTGGAATAAAGCTGAAAGCAGAAAGGATCGACTTAAATTGAACAAAGGAATAGTGATACCAATTCCCACTATATAAAGAACAGATAGACAATAATGGGAAAGAAGTGATACTAAAGTAGATAAAATAGAGAGGTATAAATGGCATTAAGGTCAAAACTATTAGACGAAAAAGTTGTAAATTTGGCGAAAGAAATGTTAAAAAAGGTCAGAAATAACGCATATGTTTCAAAAAAGTTACAAGCGGTGATAGCAGGAAAAGAAAGTAGTATAAGCGCTGTGGCAAGAATATGTAAAATTTCAAGGACTGCTTTGACTGAATGGATAAAGCATCTAAAATTTGGTAGAGTAGAAAGATTATTTTCCCCGTCTCAGCGGCGAAGAAAAAGCAAATTAAACAAAAATCAACGTGAGCAAATTGAAATATGGGTAGAAAGAAATCCAAATATTACTATTAAGGAAGTGCAAATAAAAATCTCAGAGGAATTTGGCCTAAACATTAGCAAATCAACAGTGCACCGTGAGATACAAAGGATGAAGTTTTCTTACATAACACCGAGGCCAATTCACCATAAACAAGATAAAAACAAGCAAGAAGAGTTTAAAAAATACTTCAATAAAATAGTCAATTCCCACCCTGAAAAGGAGGTATTTTTTTGATGAATCACGATTTGGAACTCATTCAAAAATCGGACACGGATGGTTTAAAAAAGGGGTCAGAACACAGGTTAAAATGAAAATTGGTAGACAAAATTTCTATATCTACAGTGCGGTAAATCCAAGAAGTGGTAAGAAAATTAGCCTACTTGCTCCATATGTAAACACTGATTGTATGAATATATTTCTGGAGCAGATGTCGAAAGATTTAGGCACGAAAGAAGCCTTTCTTGTAATGGATTGTGCAAGTTGGCATAGATCAAAAAGTTTGAAAATTCAGGAAAACATTACCATCATATACTTGCCTCCTTATTCACCGGAACTGAATCCTGTTGAAAGGTTGTGGCAATATATCAAATACAATACTTTACGCAATAGTATCTACGATACCATAGGTTTACTTGAAGATGTTTTGTGTAATTTTATTGTCAATATTTCCAGTACTACTATTAAACGAGTTTGTAATGTTTCTTATTTGTTCGGTCAGTAATGGATTTTGGTATGAGGTTAGGAGACTACTGTGGAGAAGCTATACCACATTTCTGCATTAGCGGAAGTAATAATGTTTTTGTAAACGGTAAATCAATATGTAGACAAGGAGACAGTTTTAGTGAAGGAAGAGCATTAACTGAAGGATCAAAAACAGTGTTTGCAAATGGTCTTGGTATAGGAAGAGTAGGAGATATAGTTTCATGTGGTTTTAAAGTAATAAAAGGCAGTGAAAGCGTTTTTGCAAAATAGAAATGAAGGGTATGGATGCTAAAACAGGAAAAGCGTTAGAAGGAATAGAGCACTTAAAGCAATCGATAATTGATATACTGACCACTCCAGTAAACAGTAGAATAATGAGGAAAGATTATGGCTCAAGATTATTTGAATTGGTGGATAAGCCAATAAATAGAGATTTAACACTTGAGATATATGCAGCAACTGCAGAAGCTTTGGAAAAATGGGAGAGAAGGTTTAAATTAGAGAAAGTGAAGATAACAGAAGTAAAAGAAGGGAGAGTAACATTGAATTTAGAAGGTGTCTATCTTTCAGAAGGTAAGTTCATAAATATTAATGGAGTAGTTGTTTAAAAATGCAGCAGCCAAATATTATCGAACCACTGAACTTTGAAGAGATTTTTGCTCGGGTGAAGGAAGAGTTAGTGAAGTGTGATGAAAGTTTTACAGCATTAGTAGAAAGTGACCCAGCGATGAAGGTATTAGAAGTAGCAGCATGGAGGGAATTGTTACTAAGACAAAGAATAAATGAAGCAGTAAAGAGCAATTTACTTAAATTTGCGACAGGAGAAGATCTTGATAATTTAGCTGAGTTTTACGGAGTGGAGAGGCAGAAAGAAGAAGATGACGAACGATTTAGAAAGAGGGTAAAAGCAAAAATAAAAGGCTGGAGCACATGTGGGAGCAAGGAGTATTATAGGTATTATGCACTGTCAGCAGATAGTAGAGTAAAAGATGCATTAGTAGAATCACCTATACCAGGGAAAGTACAGATCTCGATTTTATCAACACAAACTGGCATAGCATTAGAAGAGCTACTTGAAATTGTAAGAAAGCAAGTTACTAGAGATGATATAAGGGTTTTAACCGATACAGTAACAGTAATTGGCTGCAATATTATGGAAATAGATATCCACAGCAGAATCAGCACGAATTATATAATATCAGAGGAAGAAATCAAGAAGCAGTTTATTGAGAAATTTGAATTAGCAAAAAGATTAGGGTGGAGTGTAACAAGATCTTGGATAATAGCGAATCTATTTGTAGATGGTGTAAAAAATGTGGAATTAATAGAGCCAAAAGAGGATGTTGTGGTGCTAGGTAATGAGTGTGCTGCTTTAAGAAACTTAGAGATTGAGTTGAATTAATGTTATTGCCACCAAATGCAACAAAACAGGAAAAAGCGCTAGTAGATGCAACAGATTATAAGGTTGATCTGAGCTGTATCAGAGGATTTAAGTTTAGTCTTAAAGAAGAAACATTGCCGTGGATAATAGAAGAATATGGTTTAGAAGAGATATTGCGCTGGGTAAAAGATAAAAGAAGGGCGATAGTAGAAGGAGTAAAATTTCAAAGACTGAGAGGAACACCTGCATCACTTAAAATAGCACTAAAGTGGGCAAATATAGAAGATATTACAATTATCGAAGAACCACCTGGTAAACACTTCTTTGAATTACAAATAGGAATAAAAGATGTTCCAAATGACTTTTTTGTAGATGCAGTAGTAGAACTTGCAAAACTATCATTACCAGCAAGATCAAGGCTAATGAGGATTTTTAATGACTACTATAACGTTGATAGGTTTATATTAGATGAAAGTATATTCGGCAGCTTATTATCAGACTATTCAGGTAGAAAAGTTGAAAAAGATGGACCAGTGTTATCGTTTGGAAGAATAAATTTTTTCAGTTCTAGAGGTCCGTTAGTAGAGATTGTAGACAACTATTTAAGAGAGCATTATGAACAAACATTTAGTAATGACATATATCGATTAGATGTAGCAGTACTTGGAGAAACAGAGCCTCACACAAGAGATTACAAAGGCATTTATGAAAGAAGTCATCAGTGGTATAACTTAAAAGCCCTGTATCCTCTAACTCAAAGCTTATTACCATCGATTAAATTTGCTAAAGCGCAGATAGTATTATCGGACAGTTGGGATTTAGGAGACATAAATACGTGCTTTCCAGTTAGTAGCGTAGAAGAAAGAGGAAATAAATTTGTATTGGGAAGCGATAAACTTTCAGGGCAGCATTGGAGTTTAAAACACAAGCCAATTTTAGAAAGATTTAGCGTTACTCACAACTATAAAGTAGAAAATTATACAGATCAGAAGGTCAGAAAATATGTTTTAGCAGAACACAACGTTTACTATAAAAATGACTCAGATTCAGAGCAAAAAGACTCAATACACGAATTAGAAAAGCATATTTTGGTATTTTACCCAGGAGTACTGAAGTGGCACGAACATAGACATTTGCACAGAAGTTGGAAAAATAGTCAAGCAATATCTATAATAAGTTAAGTACTTATATTTAGATCCTCATATACTATATTAATAATAGGTAAAAGTGTATGAAATAAAAAGAAAAGGACTTGCTTTCTCATGCTAAAAAGGACATGACTTGAATAGCAGCAGGTAAATATAAGAAATTTGTCTGGCGCTAGAAAAGCTAGTTTTGTGAGGTAAGTATGAAGTTTAGCAAAGAATCTTTTAGTAAGTTTTTTAAAGAAGTATCAAGTAACGATATTAATAAAAGAAATGAAGAAGGAGAGACGATATTGCACCAAGCAGTGGAAATCTCTGATTACAAAACAGTGAGATTATTAATAAAAAAAGGAGCGGAGATCAATGCAAGAGATAAAAATGGTTATACACCACTACACTGTGCAGTATTTGCGAAAAGTTTAGAAAATGTAAAAGTACTGCTAAGGGAAGGAGCGGAGGTAAATGCTACTCAATATATTACTGGATGTACGCCACTCCACTCTGCGTGCAAAATAGGAGGAGCAGGAGTTGAAATAATAAAAGAGCTGGTAAAGGCTGGAGCTGAAGTTAATCAACTAAATAAGTACGGTGCAACACCAATGTATTACATATGGGAAAGTGAAAAGTATAGTCTATGTGATAGCAAAGAGAGTGAAAAGGCAAGTAAATTTTTGAGAGAAAAAGGTGGAATAACAAAAAGTAGAGAACTGACGTGCTATGGAATAGAGGGGCTAGTGGGAGAAATAGCAGACATGTTGAATGGAAGCTACATGCCGGAGCTAAAAATAATAGAGATAGAAGAAATAAGGAAGAGAGACAAATCACTGATAAAGGAAGAATGTAAAAATTTAGCAAGCAAAATAATGAGCCAAGTAAATGAAATGATAGATGAGGCAGAAAATGTAGTAGGAAAGAAGGCTTAAAAAAGGGACTTAATTTTAAAGAAAGGTGGGGGTAAATTATGGTAAAGCTCGGTAAAAAAGAGGAGTCACTATTAGAGAACTCATATAAAAATATTTATGCAAGAGACAAGAATGGAAGAACAGCTCTACATTATGCAGTAGACGCAAAAACAGTGAGGTTATTAGTTGAAAAAGGAGTGAATGTGAATGCAGCAGATATAGGAGGATATACAGCGCTGCACCTAGCGGTAACGGAGAAACGCCTAGAAACCGTGAGAGAACTGATAAAGTCAGGAGGAAATGTAAATGCTGAAGAGTATGGCAGTAAATGCACGCCGCTGCACCTTGCATGTATGATGGGGAAAGTGGAGATAGTAAAAGAGTTAGTGGAAGCAGGAGGAGAAATAGAGCAAGCGGATAAATTGGGAATGACAGCGATGGATTATGCAAAAAACAGTAAAGAAATAGCCGAGATATTAAAGAAAGAAACGGACAGAATTGAAAAGCTATTTATGAAAGGCTAAAAATATGGAGGAAGAAACAGAAAAGAAAGTAATGAATTTAGAGAGAAAATCTTTGGATGAGCTGAGAAAAATATGGAAGAAGTTATTTGGGGAAGAGGCACCTAAACATTCAAAGAAATATCTGATACCGAGATTAGCTTATAGAATCCAGGAAAAAGCATATGGAGAAATGTCAAGAAAGGGGACAAAAAGACTAGAGTATCTGGCAGATCGGCTAGAGAAGGGAAAAAGAATAAGTAGTGATAAACTGCCAGTAGAAGGAACAGAATTAATACTAGAGAGAGGAGAAGAGACGCATGCGGTAATGGTAACAGACAAGGGTTTAATCTACAGAGAAGGATTTTATACGTCATTATCAGCAGTGGCGGGGAAAATAATGGGAATGAGCTACAACGGACCTTTATTATTTGGAATGCGTGATAAAAATGGGAGCTGAAGAGGAGAAAATGCTAAAAGAAGTAAGGTGTGCGATATATACAAGAAAATCAAATGAGGATGGACTAGAACAAAAGTTTAACAGTCTTGATGCGCAACGAGTAGCATGTGAAAAATATATAAAAAGCCGAGAAGGATGGGTAGCATTGGCAAAAAGGTACGATGATGGAGGTTTCTCAGGAAAAAATTTAGAAAGACCAGCGATAAAGGAGTTATTTGAAGACGTGAAAGGAGGAGAAGTAGATTGTGTGGTAGTATATACGCTAGATAGGCTCTCGAGAGAAACAAAAGACAGCATAGAGGTAACATCATTTTTTAGAAGGCACCGAGTAAATTTTGTAGCAGTAACACAGATATTTGACAATAATACGCCAATGGGAAAGTTCGTACAAACAGTGTTATCAGGAGCAGCACAGCTAGAAAGAGAAATGATTGTAGAGAGAGTAAAAAATAAAATAGCAACATCAAAGGAGCAGGGATTGTGGATGGGAGGAACTTTGCCGCTTGGGTATGATGTGAAAGATAAGGAATTAATAATAAATGAGAAAGAAGCGAAAATAGTAGGGCACATATTTGAAAGATATTTGGAGCTGAAGTCAATTGCAGAACTGGCAAGGGAGTTAAATAGAGAAGGTTACAGAACAAAATCAGATATCTTTAAAAAGGCGACGGTGAGAAGAATAATAACAAATCCAATATATATGGGAAAAATACGGCATTATGAGAAAGAGTATGAGGGAAAGCATGAAGCAATAATAAAAGAGGAAAAATGGCAGAAAGCACAAGAATTGATAAAGAATCAGCCATATAGAAAAGCAAAATATGAGGAAGCGCTACTTAGGGGAATAATTAAGTGCAAAAGCTGTGATGTAAACATGACGCTAACGTACTCAAAAAAAGAGAATAAAAGGTATCGATATTATGTGTGCAACAATCATTTAAGGGGAAAGAATTGTGAATCAGTAAATCGAACAATAGTTGCTGGAGAAGTGGAAAAAGAAGTGATGAAGAAAGCTGAACAGATATATGAAAAATGGGGAGAAGAGTGGAAAAATTTAAGTTTCAGAGAACAGAAAGAAGTGGTGAAAAAGTTAATAAAGGGAGTAATGGTGAGAGAGGATGGAATAGAGGTGCATTCTGAATCAGAGGAAAAATTTATACCAACAAAGAAGAAGGGAAATAAATGCACAGTAGTAGAACCGGAAGGTAAAACAAATAATTCGCTACTGAAAGCAGTGGTAAGAGCCCATTCCTGGAAACGGCAGCTAGAGGAAGGAAAATACGAAAGTGTGAAAGAGCTGAGTGCCAAAATTAATATAGGTACAAGACGTATACAACAAATTTTAAGGTTAAATTATTTAGCACCAAAAATTAAAGAAGATATAGTAAGTGGAAGACAGCCAAGAGATTTGAAATTGGTTGATTTGAAAGAAATACCGATGCTATGGAGTGACCAGATGGAGAAGTTTTACAGGTTTAAGCAAGCTGTCTGCCAATAAAAAATAAGATAATTTCTTTAGAAGAATCTATAAATTATTAAATCTTTTGCAATTCTTTAATCTCACTTACGGAAAGATTAGTAAATTTAACACTCCCACTAAATTGGATAAATTGATTGCAAAAATAAGGTTTTTAATAAATTGCTTGTAGAGTTGGCCTTTTAGTTAGCTATGTAATAAAACCAACCCTCCTGCTATTTCTACTTACCTTAAGAGATATCTGCCACTGTTATTTGATTCACTACAGCTTCAGCATTGCTATTCTCAAGTGACTTTGAAGGCTTATTACAATAGTATATGATTGCAGCAACAACTAAGCAACAGGCTCCAACTGCTATTCCTACCGCTAACATTCCTGAGTAAGCTGCAATAGCCACACCTAAAGCAACTCCAGCCACTGCTAGTGTAGAAGCAACTATGATAGAAGTATTACGACACTTAGCATGAAGCTCATTTAGTTTATCTAATGCAGAAGCACCATCCTTGTATTTTAGCTCTCTTAGTATATCTTTATTTTCACATTTGTTAAGCAAATTCCAAACATAACTTAATCTTCGTGCTTGACCATAAAACCCCTTCTCAACATATTCAATCAGGAGATCAAAAGGAGTTTCACCTTTGTCATTTTTAACGTTAAGCTTTGCGCCTTCACTCATTAGTAATTCAACATAACCTTGATAGTTTGATTTATTACTAATCAACAATTTTAAGGTATGATGCAAAATTGTATTTTCACCTTCATCTTGGTAATCAATCCTATTTTTATGCAAAAAGTAACTAAAAATCTTTTTATTGAAATCATATTTAACAATATCTTCTAAAATAGTACTTAGAATCTTTATGTCGTTTTTAATCAAGAAATTTAAGATTTTTTTATTATTAAGTTTAACAGCAAGTCTTGCTAGCTCATTTAATGAAGAAGTACCATTTAGACTTTTTAGTGTACCTTTAATTGTACAATTGCTAAGGATCCTTGAAACATGATGTAATCTTTCCTTTTTAGTATAATGCGCCTTTGTAACATATCCAACCAAGAGATCAAATGGAGTTTTACTTTCTTTATTTTGAATATCAAGTTTCGCACCTTCATTTAGAAGTAATTTTGTAATATTTTGCTCCTTCCATTCATCATCTTCTGAGCCAAAACATTTAAAAGCGTGATGTAAAACTGTATCTCCATTTTCGTCTTGACAATTGACATTCATACCACCTTCAATTAAAGTTTTTAAAACTTCTTCACTACAATGATAAACAGCAAGTTCTGCTAGTGTATTTAATGAAGAAGTACCATTTAGACCTTTCAATATGTCTTTAACTGTACAATTGCTAAGAAGCTCCTGAATATTATTTAATTTCTTTTGTTGATTAATTGGATAGCTAACATATTTAACTAAGAGATCAAATGGGGTTTCACTTTTTTTATTTTGAATATCAAATTTTATACCTTTGCTTAGAAGTAATTTAATAATACCTTTGACTTCTGGTTTATCCAAACACAAAAGTTCTAAAGCGAGATGTAAAACTGTATTTCCATTTTCATCTTGATGATTGATATCTATCTTATCTATGTGTTCATTTACAAGGTAATAAGCAACGTTTATAGAATTATATTCAATAGCTGCATGCAAAACAGTATTTGATAACTTTACTCCTTTTTCCATTAAAAGATTTAAGAATTCCTTTTTATCATACAGAATAATAAGCTCTTCTCGATATTTCGAGTAATTAGAAAAATTTATATCTTCTATCTGAACGGCAAAATCCTTAAGTCTATCTAAAATCAGACTAACACTTAAACTGAAAAAAGTTTTTTTCTGCGCATCTTCTAATTCATCAAGTACACGTTTTAATGATTCTTGTTTCAGTGTACGTCTTGATTTTTCTTGCAGATTCAACTCCTTCGTAATAGAAGTCAATCCTCTGAGATTTCTCATAGTACGTTTGTATTGTGCACTACTAATCTCATCCATTTTTCCAACCATCTCATCAAGCTTCTCTTGGAAACTTGAAGATTTAGATGTTCCTGAACATTGATTACCATTCTTTTCTTCATCATACTTTTCCCTTTTTTCTATATCCGATAATACTGTATGTGCCTCTTGTATTTTTTTGAACTTTTCCTCATTCTCTTGAACTTTTTTTTCAAGTTGAATTAGTCGATTTTCTTCTGCTTGTGAAAGGTTCGTCTTTACTTTTAACATATTGAGATCTTTTTTTTCAGGAAATTTATCTGGATGATACTGCTTTGCTAAATTACGATATGCTTGGGTTATTTCATATTCAGAAGCTTCTTCATCTATTCCTAGTACTTCATAATAATCAGGCATCTATTTCTCCACTACTTTGATACATTTTTCATGACATTACCAATACTACATCTTTATGAAAGCAAGGTACTATTATATGAACATTTTAGCAAATATTGTAATATTTGTCAATTTATTAGTAGATTAAATAAAAATTTATAGAAAATACTAGACTCTGTAGCGCTATAATGAATTTGTTTATTTACTCCTTCGGAAATCGCAAAAAAACTGCCTACCTTTGTGAGAACACGTTGCATAAAAATAAGGTTATAAAAATAGAAGATTTAAATTATTTCAATAAGCTTAGGCAAAACAGTTCGTATGTAGATATTGATGAAATGTGCTAATATGGCTAGTTTTAGCGTATAGCAAAGTCAGAATATAAAAAAGTTCGTATGTATCGTTTGGTAGACCAATTCATCCCAAAACAAACTCTTCTCTCACTAGCTGGTTTTTAGTGATGGAGATGGTTATATTATTTAATTCATTAGCGATATATAATATTAAATTAATAGTAATTCATTTGAGAGTAAAAACTAAGGCGAATTTATAACATGTCCTATTTGTCTTTTCAGTAACGAAGGTTGGTATAATTTTTTTCTTTAATAAATAGAAAATCATGATATATTAAGTATTTTAGTGAGGCAAATAATGAATTACACTTTAACGCCATCGCTTGAGCATATAACTCTAGTTAAGATAGCTATCACATTGTGGAACCAGGACGACATTAGGGCCTTGACCGCAAGGTTCTATTTTTGATCGTTAATTCTCAGTGAAAGACGGAAAGAGTGGCAAGTAGTAGAAGATAAGGTAATAGAAAAAATACCAGAGCTCCTGTTACCAGAACCCCTAAAAAAGAAAGTATTGAACTTTATCAAACCAATAGGCCTGGAGATATTAAAGTGGAGGGAGTATCATGATCAAAACTCCTATCTTGGTATAGATCTGCCAAATGAGCTTTGTTGGACACCACAAGGGACAGTAGATAAAAAGGAAACAGCAGTGGTGTTAATTAAAGATGAGAATTTAGATATTACCAGACGCTATAGACTGGCATGTATTTACTGTTTAGAGGATGATATTCGGGAACTATGGAGCAAGATGCCTGAAAATCGCAGAAAGTCTTTTTATAGCGAAGAAGATCCAAGAAAAGTTAGGCAGCAGGAATTAGTGGTTCTTTGGACATATTATACAAAAGGAGAAGTGAATAAGCTGGATAATATGATTGAAAGAAGATGGCAAAGTAAGTGTTCTCCTTATCAATATGCATTTGAATATGCAGCAGTTGGTGGTAATAAAGCGGCAACTGAGTATTTTTTGCAAAAACTAACTTCCAAGGAAAAAGAAGAGTCGTTAGTAAGATCTGCAGGATATGTAGCAGATAGACGTTGTGACTCTGCTCGCAATCGTACTGACCTTCCTAAAGAACACTATGCTGATGTTTTATGTTTTTTACTCTCACAAATGAATGAAGAGCAACAAACAGAAGTATTTAAAAGCTACCCTTATGAAGTGTTAAAATGCTTGTTAGATTGGCCTTGGCAAAGTTTCTTTATGAAAACGGTGAGTCGTATGTGGGATTTTCTTTCTGGAAAGGATTGTAATTATTTTTTGAGGGAAATGGTCGATAAAGTGATAGAGGGCCACAAAGATTATGACTATCAAAAGCTTTTTGGGAAATTTTGGCAGCAAAGCCCAGATGCTCATAAAAGGTATGTTATAGATGAATGTTCTAGTGGGTCTCTATTGTCAAAGTTACTTAAGATTGAAGATAAAGAGAATGTTAAGCTAATTTTAAAAGATGCAACTCTTATTGAAAAAGAAAAAATCATTTTTTACCGTGAAGGTAAGGATATCTGTGAGAGTTTAATTTATAACAATAAATGGGATTTACTAAAATTCTTTATTCAGGAGTGTATATTGTCCAAAGAAGTAATAATTAAGTTTAAAGAAAAGTTCAAGGAACGTATCATATGCCGTCGCTCGGAAGAAAAGTTAGAGAAAGAAAAGGATATGTGGAATAAGGCTTTTCAGTTGCTGGATGACCTTATTCACAAAGGTAACAAAAAGAGAAGTATGGAAGAAAGTGATAGTAGTCCAGCTAAAAGGCTTCATAGTATAGAATTTAAAGAAGTAGCACATAGTATGAAAAAATAGGTGGAAAAGTGCCAAAAGCAACAGCTAAAACAAAACACATTAAACATAAGCCTGAATTAATAGAATTGTTACTTACAGAACCAATTAACTTAGGTAACGATAAAGGTAATCCAATTCTTGCGGTGGATAAAGAAAAGCCCGTAGGGTTTGCTGAAAAGTTTAGTTTATTTTTTAGTGAGACTCCAGATATTGGCTCGACGTCTGATCCAGAGTTTTTTATTCATGGTATTTTAGGTTCAGTTTTAATACTTCCTGAAAGTGGGCTAGTAGAAAAGCTTGGTATCGATAAGGTATATGTTAAGCATACTGAGGTTGGTGTACAAGATAGTAGAAAAAAAGGTAAAGCTAATGTTGTAAAGCTATGTTTTTCTCTTAAAAAAGATGGAAAGAAACAAGTAGCCCTTAGAGTTTTTACGAATGATGGAATTACAGGTGGTAGAAATCCAGAAGATAAGTATCGTTATAGTGACGATGAACTTAAGGAAATAGCGGGAAAATTGGGTATTTCTGATATAGATAACGTAGATGAACATGTGTTCCGTATTTGTACTGAAGGAGAACCAGGCAATAAATCATTCAGACTACATACATGGCAGATAGGTAGAGTAAAAGAAAAATTTAAGATAGCAGCATCTTCTCAATCTCAGGTTAATAACGAATTTAAAGAGATTAGTGTAGCTCAGTCTATAAACTTAGAAGATTCATTTAAAGAGCTTTCTAATGGAGATATAAAGGAAGTAATAGGTAGTACGGAAAAAATTTTCAAAGAATTTGCTAGCGTATATCGAGATAATCAAGAAAAATTTTCGCTAAGCAATTCAGAAGCAGCGTATCATGGGTTTCACTATGGAGCTTTAGCATTAAACTTTAAATATCGCTATGATCTTAACTGTTACGCTGAACGTACCGCAGGTAATGGACGTGCAGATCTGATATTTATGTCACGTACGAGAAAAGGTACAAATGACAGGATGAACCCAAAACCTATTCCAGTAGTTGTTGAGTTTAAAGGAGAAGGTCATACTGCTGATGAAGCCATAGCACAGATCAAGAACAAAGGCTACCTATATAACCTAAGCGTTAGAACTAAAGCAGAAGAGGCGGTTATATTAGGGATGAGTTGTGCTGAAGTAAAGACAGAACAAGCTAAGATTTTTCAATCGCAAGGCTTCCTGCAGCGATTATTAGAAGAGATGAAAAGGTTCAATCAGAATCGTATAAGTGAAATTAAAAATGTTTTAAAGGGTGAATTGAAGAATTTATATCATTCAATTCAGAGCCATAATCGCCATTATTTGAGTAAATTAGTATTTGGGTAGGTTTTAGCTGTAGACGATGATGAATTAGATAAATATATTTTTACTTATACGAATCAAGATGAAAGTATAGGAAGAGAGGCTACCACACTTGTGCTATCAAACCAGGCCAAGAGTGAGGCAGTAATATTAAATATTATAGAACGTAGTGGTGAGCAGAGAGCACTTAGGGGGAAAAAGGAATCTGATAGTAAAAGGATTCCCCCAATTGATGGGCTGAGAATCAATTCTGCAGTTAAAATTGATGTAACAATAAACACGGGAGTACAGCATAAACCAGATGGATTTGAAGTAGAAGGGGGAGAAGATAAATCTTATTATCAGGGTATAAATATAGAAAAAGTCTCTGGTAGTTCTCAAGGTAAGTTTCAGGGTCAATTCGAAAAGATAGAGAATGTTAAGGTTGGTAATTTAGTTAAAGGTCTACGGAAAAGTATTGACATAGAAAGAACAAGTGGTGACAAAAAAAGAAGTGATAGGAAACTAGGAGAATCATTGTCTCCTTTAGCGGAAGTCTTGTTTCCTTTCAAGGGATTAATCAAAAAAGAAATAGACTTTCAAGCAATAATACAAGGCTTATTTATAAATGAAGAAACTGAAGATGGTAAAGAGATTAGAGTGTATATGGAATCTAATGCATCTCCACAAGGGAGGATAGACCTAGCGTTATCTTTTACACAACTATCAGAAAATGATGACTCTTTCATAGAAGATGATCCAATTATCATAGAGTTAAAACTTGCTAATAGTGATAACGATGCAAATAGTAAACTAAAGCAAGCAAAAGAACAGCTGAGTGAGAAATATAAAATTCTCAGGTCCTTCACTGATAAAAAGACAGCTAAGCATGTAGCTATGGTTTTCAATATTGGAGCCAGAGACAAGAATAATGTAATCAAGGTAAGCGCGCAGGATGTTAAAGTTGACCATACTTCCAGTAGCTCTCCTGAAAAGAAAAGACCAGGATCTCCACTTGCTGGATGCCCCAAGAGAAGGAGAGTGAGAAATGTGGATGTATTATGCATAGACTCGAATGATGAAGAGAGCATTGAAGAGAAAGAGAGAAAAGAAGAGTTTATGAAAGAACTATTCAATACTGATAAGATGAGGGAAAGAGCAAAAAGCATTGAGTTTTATGATCAACTTTTTAAGGTATCTGATCAGATGTTCAAAGAAGGAACTATAGATCCAAGTATCAAAGAAGCTCTTATAGTAAAGCTCAAAAATATAGATCTAAATTCAATAGATCCAGAGATTAGAGATATTGTGAAGGAAATGAAGAACAATGTAGAAAATAAAGAAGAAATAGAAAATATCCTGAGAAGATATGGAGTAGCAGAAAAAATAGGAAAAGTAGCAGAAGGTGCAGGTTTTGCCTTTACAATGTTTTTAGTTGGTAAACATATAGTAAATGGAGACATAGAAGGATTAGGCTATGATGCATTAAATCTCTGGGTAATGCCAAAGATTGGCGAAAAAATCTCTGGAAAGATATTAGAGTTAGGAACAAAGCTTGATTCTCAGATGCTAAAGGGGTTTGCGCCAGTTATGGGACGTGCTATAGGTAATTTTGCAGCATTTTTAGGGTTAGCGGAGTCAATAAAGGCTCATCAGAGTGCAACAGATCCAGTAGATATAAAGATTGCTGACCTAAACATTGCAACTAATTCCATTTTTATAGCTGCAGATGTACCTGCGGTTGTTACTGAGACAATGTCAGCTATAGGTATGGAAGCTGGAATAATAGGAGAATTTGCTGGTCCAGTTGGTGCCGCTGTTTCAGTTGCTGTAATCATTATAGCACAGTTTGTAGAAGCAGGACTTGAAGTAGAAAAATTAACAGAACAAATGAATCTTACAGATCAGGAGAGACATGATCTTTATTGGGATTTCTTTCTTGGTAAAAAAGTACCAGATTATATAAAAGATGACATAGAAGCAGAAAGTATATATAAACAATATGTATCAAAGCTTATAAGCCAATATAAAAATAATTATGATAAAATAGTTATGTCATTGCCTTATATATTGGCTACAAAGGAGGAGCGTGGTGATGCGGAAATACGACTCTTCAGAGTTTACTGTCGTACTAACACAAAAATAGTTGATACTAAGTTTGGTTTTGGATTCAATACAAATGTTACACATCCATTTCATATCAGTGATATTAATTCTAGGGTGGTTCCTACAAACATTGAGAGTTATAGTGTCGTTTGCGGACCACGTGATAGTGATGTTAAAGTACAAGTTGATAATCCTTCATGTACTGACTGTGTTGTAAATGGAATTGGTTCAGGATGTGATAGTTTATATGATCATAGCAACGTATTATTGAATAGAACATTTGAAAAGTGGTTTTTACAAGAGTATCCTAGCGACTGTTATAATGCGGTTATATATAGAAATACAAATTCCCGTGGGTATGGGAGCATGTATCATATACTATCTCAAGATGCTAATATTAATGTTGTTTTTCAAGAAAAGGATATTTTAAATGGTGATCGAGATAGGAGAGATAAGATAGAAAATAGGTACTATTTTGAAAAGTCGCTGGATAGCTGTAAGGTACATAATCCAGGTAGAAATTTCTTTTACATAGCAGGAAAGTTTTCTTGTGATTTAGGGGCAGATGGGCAAAAGAACATAGTCATAACACAAGGTAATCTTACTACAGATTCAATAAACATACATTCTATTGTTGGCAGCAACAAAGCTAATCATATAAAAGTTTCTTATGCAGATTATACAGACGGTAAAGGTGGCAATGATGTAATAACAGCAAAGAACTTTACTACAATAAAGGGTTATTTTGGTGATTCTATTTATGGAAAGGGTTTAGTATTATTACCAATAAATCTTAGTGATATAGGTAATATCACTCATACTAATAATATAACAACCATCTATAATAAAAGTGGAGCTTTTATAAGTATAGATAAACAGATATTGGTAAAAACAGCAGATGGTTCGTTTGTAACTCCGACAAAAGTAGACAATAAAACTGGTGTAGTAACAAACTTACATGTAACAAAAAGCGTAGGTAATGACGTTGTGTTAGATGATGAATTGGATAATTTAAGAGCCTGTACGTGATCTCAAAAAAGGGATAGAATGAGAGGATAAAGTATATAAAGTAGGATATGCGAAGTTTATATCCAAGTGATATAAGTCGAGAAAAGTTTGAGATTATTGTAGCAGATCTGGAGTCTTGCAGGAAGAGGACAAAGCCAAGAACACTTGATTTATATCATGTATTTTGTGGAGTGTTATACGTCTTAAAAAGTGGCTGCCAGTGGAGAATGTTACCAAAAGAGTTTCCAAAATGGCGGAATTGTTACGACTATTTTAAGAAGTGGAGTGAAAAAGCAGATGCAAATAAAGAAAGTGTTCTGGAGCTGGTATTAAAAAAAAATAGTTGGCGTGGTCCGACAAAACAATGGTCGGAAAGAAAAAACCAGCTTCTGCATAATTGATGCACAAAGCGTAAAAAATGCAGATACTGCTGAAGAAAAAGGCTATGATGCAGGCAAAAAGGTTTCAGGAATAAAACGCCATATTGCGGTAGATACACAAGGTTTACCCCACGCAATTTATATAACAACGGCAGAAATAACTGATCGTAGTAGCGCTGTGAGAATGATTAAAAATGCTAAAGAAAACCTATCTGAAGTTAAAAATATACTAGTTGATGCTGGCTACACAGGAGAAAATTTTGCAACACAAATAAAAGCAACTATTGGCGCTACCGTTGAAGTAATAAAGCGAAACGAATTACACACCTTTGTCGTATTGCCGAAAAGATGGGTTGTTGAGAGATCTTTTGCTTGGTTGCAAAAATGTAGGCGATTGTGGAAAAATTGCGAGCGGAAACTCAACACTAGCCTGCAAATGGTCGTTCTTGCTTTCGCTGCTTTGCTTCTGAAAAGATTATGAACAGGCTCTAAGAAAAATAGACAATTCAAACTTTAGTATTACAAAGCAATTATCAAGCGCCAATTATCATAGCACTATAGGTGGCTCTAGCAATCATATTTTTTATCCTGATAAAGAGCATCATAATTTTTACTGGGAAGCTCCAAGTAATATAAGTCATCTTTATCTCTTCGATAACAGAAACGCTAATATTACGATTGCTCAAGCAAATGGTATACTAGATTTTAGCCAATTAAATTGTACATTAAGCGATATACAATTTATAGGAAATGATAAAGGAGAAATAAAGGTTAACAAAAATGATTTACATGTAACTTTGCTACCAGATTATAAAGATGTTACAGTTACATTTGACGGAAAAGAATATTACAAATTTCAAAATGGGGAACTAGAGCGTGATTATTGTTCTCATAGCTTTAAAGTAGATGGAAGATTCAGTGTTAATGGTACTGACCTGTTAAATCATCATAATTGTTTCACGTTTGATTCAGATAAAGTGCTTTTTTTGAAGCTAAATAATGATTTGCTATTGTTATCAGATAGAGGGGCATTATCAATATCGAATTATTATTCTTTTGTTCATAAAAATTGGGATTTATCCATAAGGCTAAATAATAGAATTGTGGAACCAGGAGAATTTGGAGAAAGAGCTGATAAATTTAGTTCTTTCAGATATTATAAACCAGATGAGCAAGGGTTACAGATTTATCATAACCAACCTGTTAACAAAAATGATATTGGTTTAGTTGATTTAAAAGATAAGTCTATATTAAATTTCGATATGAAAGTTATGAATGATATCTTATTGCTATCACATAAAAATAACACTCTTGTAAAAGTAGAAAATTGGAATACTTATCAGCCAGCAAAAGAAATAATGTTTGCTTTTAATGATGCAGTGGTTTCTAACTCAAAATGTATAACTTCTATTTGTAATCCAGAAGATGTTATAGTGGAGTTTAATAAGGAAAAAGTAATTTTATTAAAAAAACTGGTGCTCAATGTTATAGCGAAAGATAATTTTAATAAAGCTAAACATTTAATTAAAAGTACTAATTTTGAAGGTGGGGATGAATTAAGGTATTTATACTTAACTATCATTGCTATTCAAATGGGTAGACTGCACTCAGTCATAACTCTTTTTAATAGAGGGTATTTTAGCATCAGAGATAAAGACATTCATGTTCTGCGCTGGGCTATTCAGGAGGGTAAATTAGACATAGCTAAGTTTCTTATTGATCAAGGCGCTGATATTGAGTCTCGAAACGCATACAATGAAAGACCCTTGCATCTTGCTGTTAAAGCAGGCAGTTTGGATATAATAAAGCTTCTTTTTAATAAAGGTGCTAATGTCAACGCTACAGATATGTATGGCCAAACGCCTTTAAGCTTGGCTATTCGAAGGAATTGTAGAGACATAGTAGAGTTTTTAAGACAAGCACAATTGGATTTAGATAGAGAATTGTCAAATGCGACACAAGATAGCTGTTCTGGTAAAATTAAAAGTCTTGTAAGTCGAGGTGCTAATATTAACATCAGAAATAATGATCGTAATACTCCTCTGCACCTAGCAGCTAAAAAGGGTTACTTGTGTATGGTAAAAGAGCTCATAGAGAACGGTGCTAGAGTTGATGTTAAGAGCCTGTTCATAATCTTTTCAGAAGCAAAGCAGCGAAAGCAAGAACGACCATTTGCAGGCTAGTGTTGAGTTTCCGCTCGCAATTTTTCCACAATCGCCTACATTTTTGCAACCAAGCAAAAGATCTCTCAACAACCCATCTTTTCGGCAATACGACAAAGGTGTGTAATTCGTTTCGCTTTATTACTTCAACGGTAGCGCCAATAGTTGCTTTTATTTGTGTTGCAAAATTTTCTCCTGTGTAGCCAGCATCAACTAGTATATTTTTAACTTCAGATAGGTTTTCTTTAGCATTTTTAACCATTCTCACAGCGCTACTACGATCAGTTATTTCTGCCGTTGTTATATAAATTGCGTGGGGTAAACCTTGTGTATCTACCGCAATATGGCGTTTTATTCCTGAAACCTTTTTGCCTGCATCATAGCCTTTTTCTTCAGCAGTATCTGCATTTTTTACGCTTTGTGCATCAATTATGCAGAAGCTGGTTTTTTCTTTCCGACCATTGTTTTGTCGGACCACGCCAACTATTTTTTTTTAATACCAGCTCCAGAACACTTTCTTTATTTGCATCTGCTTTTTCACTCCACTTCTTAAAATAGTCGTAACAATTCCGCCATTTTGGAAACTCTTTTGGTAACATTCTCCACTGGCAGCCACTTTTTAAGACGTATAACACTCCACAAAATACATGATATAAATCAAGTGTTCTTGGCTTTGTCCTCTTCCTGCAAGACTCCAGATCTGCTACAATAATCTCAAACTTTTCTCGACTTATATCACTTGGATATAAACTTCGCATATCCTACTTTATATACTTTATCCTCTCATTCTATCCCTTTTTTGAGATCACGTACAGGCTCTAAGAACCGCTTTGATGAAACTCCTCTACACTGCGCTGCTGGAGAAGGTTTTTCAGATGTAGTAAAAGAGCTCATAAGGAGAGGGGCTAATATTGCTGCCCGAGATGGCAATTTTTATCGTACTCCTCTGCATTTGGCTGCTAAGGGAGGTTACTTAGGCGTGGTAAAAGAACTAGTGAAGGTGGATATTAATGCTAGGGATAAAAATGGTGATACTCCTCTGCATTTGGCTGCTAAAGAAGGTCGCTTAGATGTAGTAGGGAAGCTCATAGAGAACAATGCTGATATTAATATTCGGAATTACTATGGTAGCACCCCTCTATATAAGGCTGCTGAGGAAGGCTACTTGAGTACAGTAAAAAAGTTCATGGAGAATGGAGCACACATTAGTATTAAGAATAGATATGGCAGAACACCACTAGGTATTGCTAGAGATAAAGGACATGATAGTGTTGTGCAATATTTAGAAGGGATCGAAAGAGAAAGAGGAAAACCTGTACAACGTAAACGCCGTCATCATCATGGGGATCACGATCGTCATCATAGTCACTTATCACATAAACCTCTTGCTATAGATTTAAGTAATCAACCTGAGATAGTAGCTAGGCAAGATGTGTCAAAGAATTCATTGCAGGGTGATGATACAGGCTATAACAAAATAGGAGCTACAAGCGGAGCAAGTAAGCCGTCTTCATGGATAGATGCTGTTAAAGGTGTTTTTCAGTTTATCTCTTCCCCTTTAAGGGCTGCGTTGCCTTCATTTTCAGAAAATAGCTCTAGCCGTTCTGGTACAGCAGGAAGTAGCTCCAATCATTCTGATACAGTAAGAAACCCAAATATCCAATATACTAGCCAATTTAGTCGTGAAGTTTGTGCGAGTAATAATGCTAGCTTGATGTTTTTCTTGTTACAAGCTTTTCTAGATAAAAAGTGTCCTCTTCCTAAGTTTTCTGATGTTAATCCTGTAAAGGCTCTTTTTTACACATCGGATATTATAAAGTCGTTCAAGGAAGTATTAGAGAAGCAAGCTGAATCGAAAGGTGGTATAAAAATGCACCGCTTAGATATTAATTTTGAGAAATTATTTGAGAAGATTAATGAAAAAATTAGGAGTGGTGAATTTAATGAAATTTCAGGGATTTTAAAATCATACGCAGAGGAAGCATTGCCTGGTAGAGAACCCGGAGATCCCGGTAGATTAAGTCCGAAAAAGTTTGATAAGTTTATGGCTGAATTTAATAGAAGAATAGACCCAGTAATAAATCAATTAATGCAACAAATGTTAAGCAGATTAGAAGTGAGTGACGTAAAAGAACAACAAATAAGCTTGGAGCCTAAAAGTTATCTAAATAATACTTCTGTTCAATGTCATTTAACTCAAGCTAGAGGTCAAGGTAAAGTATTAATTCCTTAATTTTTGAATTTCATCTATCGAAAAGCCGGTAATTTGAGCGATAACATCAATAGAGACACCGGCCTTAAGTGAGTTCTTTGCCACTTCGATTTTCTCTGCTTTTCTGCCTTTTTCATGTCCGATTTGGATGCCTTCTTCTTTACCTTCTTCTCTACCTTTTTCAGTAGCATCATCAAGTTTTTGAGCGAGGACAGCCTGTTCATCAAGAATACGTTTTATTTCCTGTTCATAGGCAATAAATTCTTTTTCTGACCAGTTGAATCTATTTAGCTCTTCATAGGCCTTTTTAATTATTACATCACTACCTATTATTTTTTCCAGCTCTTCTTCACTAGTCTCATCTGCATATCGAAAAAAATAAACCCATTTTTCAACTATATTTTCCAACTGATCTTCCTTATTCTTTGGAAATTTTGGCAACTCAATAAATATAAAATAGAAATCTTTTAGATCATGATCATTAGTGTCTTCATCTCGAATAGTATGCTTTGATTTGTACTCAGATTTATTAGGAAACAGTACACAATCTGCTATAGCAATGAAGATAATTTCCTTAAGGTTAATGATACTGGTCACCTTTATCAGCTTGCCTTGAGTAAGCTTTAGCAGCATAGTATTGGGCACGTTTTTCAAAGCCTTGTATCTTTGGTCTTAGTGAATTGGTCAGGTAAGGAAGCAATATTACTACTACTCCCTCCCTTAGAAACGCAGCATGCAGGTTTCCCCACACTACGCTTGAGTCCCTTATCTAAGTTCTTCTTTTCTCGAACCGGCTTGTCTTTCATAAATCCTCAGAATACATCAACTTTAGTGGTGACACTAACAGTAGAGAACCTTCTCTTGAAAAGGAGCTTGCTAACATTCTTGTTCGTTTCACTCTCTCATCAAAATACTTTTTCCATTTTAAGTCAAGGGGATTTGCATCCGCTCTGATTTTAACATGTCGTCTGATAGGTATATCAATCAGCTTAAGCAGTCTTAAATACCGTATCTCTTTTGGTTTGTTCTTGCATAGGGGTGCAGCAAAAACCCATTGGCGTTGACCCATTACTTTGAAGTAACGATTCTTTATCCAACGTAATCCTTTACGAGGATGTCTTTTCTTTGCCCATTTCCATAAACTATGCCAAATTTCATTGTCGATCTTTCTAAACGCTTTTTTAGCACACACATGGTGATAGTAATTTCCCCATCCTCTCAGTAGAGAATTGAGTGACTTAATTACTATAGCCTGAGTGTTCGCTATATTTGCTTTTATCAATGTACGTGCTTTATTCAGAAGTCTTTTAATACTTTCTTTCGAAGGTTTAATAATTAACTTCTTATTATATCTACGTACATTACAACCAAGAAAGTCAAACCCTGTTGTGATAGATGTAATCTTTGTCTTCTCTTCTGACAGAATTAAACCTCGCTCATGAAGAAAAGATGATACTAAAGGCTTAACTTCCTTTTCCAGTACTTCATGTGTGAAACCTGAAATAATAAGGAGAGTAGACCGGCGGAACTTCCCCACCAGTCTCTCGCAGAACTGTACGGAAAGTAGAGTGGGCAGCCAGCGAGTTACTTGTTAAGTACTTTTCCAACAACCCCTCTCCGAACCACGCATGATCGTTTCCGTATCACGTGGCTCTCCAATAATCTAACGTTTTAAGGAGTCACCATCATATTTTCCATATTGGATTTTCTTATGGCATTCATGACAAACAACAAGAGTTTTCCTCTGTCGTTCAATCATTCTCTTTTTCCATTCCGGTAGTTCAGTATTACGTTTACCTAGCAAATCAGCAAGTTTACGTACGTGATGTACTTCAATCTGCTCTTGTGATTTACATAATTCACAAGTTTGTGCCAATAGTCTTTGCTCTATTTCACTACGCTTATTCCATATTGGTATAAGGTTATCACTTATGCTTACCCATTTATTCCATTTTAGCAACACAGCACCAAAGTGTGTAATTAATGGTATCTTTGATGGTAAACGATCTACTCTGATTTGGATGACTTTTCGTTTTTCACCTTCATCATTTTCGATCGTCGCACCAAATTTTCTATAAATTTTCCTGCAAGTTGTTTTGTATTTAGATGCTAAAGTCTTTACTAATGATACTTCCATCACATATTTCAGATAACTTAGTGTGTGAAGGTTGTAGGCCATTTTGTAGTATTGTACAATTCCTCGATATTCAGTTTGATACTGAGCAACAATACTGTAAGCTGTATCAATTGTACGTTGAGGTAAATGTATCGGTTTACCACAACGCATATATTCATACCAATTCCCACTATATAAAGAACAGATAGACAATAATGGGAAAGAAGTGATACTAAAGTAGATAAAATAGAGAGGTATAAATGGCATTAAGGTCAAAACTATTAGACGAAAAAGTTGTAAATTTGGCGAAAGAAATGTTAAAAAAGGTCAGAAATAACGCATATGTTTCAAAAAAGTTACAAGCGGTGATAGCAGGAAAAGAAAGTAGTATAAGCGCTATGGCAAGAATATGTAAAATTTCAAGGACTGCTTTGACTGAATGGATAAAGCATCTAAAATTTGGTAGAGTAGAAAGATTATTTTCCCCGTCTCAGCGGCGAAGAAAAAGCAAATTAAACAAAAATCAACGTGAGCAAATTGAAATATGGGTAGAAAGAAATCCAAATATTACTATTAAGGAAGTGCAAATAAAAATCTCAGAGGAATTTGGCCTAAACATTAGCAAATCAACAGTGCACCGTGAGATACAAAGGATGAAGTTTTCTTACATAACACCGAGGCCAATTCACCATAAACAAGATAAAAACAAGCAAGAAGAGTTTAAAAAATACTTCAATAAAATAGTCAATTCCCACCCTGAAAAGGAGGTATTTTTTTGATGAATCACGATTTGGAACTCATTCAAAAATCGGACACGGATGGTTTAAAAAAGGGGTCAGAACACAGGTTAAAATGAAAATTGGTAGACAAAATTTCTATATCTACAGTGCGGTAAATCCAAGAAGTGGTAAGAAAATTAGCCTACTTGCTCCATATGTAAACACTGATTGTATGAATATATTTCTGGAGCAGATGTCGAAAGATTTAGGCACGAAAGAAGCCTTTCTTGTAATGGATTGTGCAAGTTGGCATAGATCAAAAAGTTTGAAAATTCAGGAAAACATTACCATCATATACTTGCCTCCTTATTCACCGGAACTGAATCCTGTTGAAAGGTTGTGGCAATATATCAAATACAATACTTTACGCAATAGTATCTACGATACCATAGGTTTACTTGAAGATGTTTTGTGTAATTTTATTGTCAATATTTCCAGTACTACTATTAAACGAGTTTGTAATGTTTCTTATTTGTTCGGTCAGTAATGGATTTTGGTATCAGAACACTTTTTCTGCTTTATATGATGTGGTACACGTAACCCAATACTACCGTTAATACATCGTTGTGTCCGATGATCATGTTTATCATCTGCATGCAAAACATGTATTTCATAACCCAAAAAATTGGCTTTGCTATCACACGCATGTGTAATAAACGTTTTATCTTCATTAAGCATAAGTTTGAGCTCCTCATTGAGAAACCCAGCAATCTCATTCTTAATTTGTTCAGCTTCATTCTTTGGTCCTGCAAACCCTACCAGAAAATCATCAGCATACCTAACATACCAAAGACGTCGATAATTTAGATCGCAAGAATCCTTAGATGGCATACCCTGCACTAATTGACGCAGTTGTTTTGCTTGATCCCAGTTCCCTTGTTTTCTCATCATCGATACTTGCATGGTTAACCTTAAATATTTTGGATTTGTCCTTCTTCGCTTACCTCGGTTATTTGCTGGTATTAGTATATGCTCCACATGTTTATCTAACCGATCGAGTAATATGTTACTCAGAATTGGACCAATAATAGAACCTTGTGGTACCCCACTATGACTCTTATTGTACTTCCAATTTTCCATATATCCTGCTTTTAGCAGTCGATTGATTAGCTGAATAAAACGGTTATCTTGGAAGCTTTCACTCAGTATTTTCAACAACATAGTATGATCAATTGAGTCATAACATGCACTGAGATCTCCCTCTATAAACCATTTTGTACCTCTGCCTTTTTGCATTACTGCTCTTAATGCAGTGTGGCATCCACGCTTTGGTCGAAATCCATGTGAACATTCACTAAATTTAGGCTCATAGTAGGCTTCCAATATTAATCGAATTACTTCTTGAAGTAACTTATTTGACCATGTTGGCAACCCTAACGGCCTGCGTTTACCACTCTTCTTTAAAACATAGATACGTTTTACTGGTGTCCACCGATATCGCTCATAGCGTAAACCCTCTATGATTTTATCGATCTTTTCCAAAGACATACCATCAACTGTTTCAACTGTCACACCTTCTGTCATAGCACCTTTATTACGACAAAGTTTGCCATACGCCCGAAGGTAAAGATCACGCTGATAGAGTAGGCGATATACGTTTTTAACCGGCAAATTTCTTTGTCCACGTTCACGTATAATGTTAAGTATTGTTTCAGCTTTCCGCATCTTGCGTACCTCCCAATTTCAACATTCAATTATCTGTCACCCTTTGCCCTGTATGTGGCTTTCCCACACTCCCCGGTGATTCGTTACTTTCACGACTACTACGATGACTCCGTAACCATAGAACTCGCGTTCCTTAGGTCATCCCATGTTCCGTCACTAAGAACTGTTCTAGATCAACTTAGGTTTTCTATTCATCCTCTTAAATAAGTTCACTACTTATCGTTCTACAGCCAGAATGTCACACAAACGAAAGTTTAATTTGTGCTTACTGTAGACATGGGGTTTTAAATGTGATACCCATGGATGTGAAATCCCACCCCTGAAGATTAGAATTCAAGCAGTTTAGCTTTAACCATATTGATCAGGTGTTGCAAGCCGTTACCTTACACATCTTCAGATAACTCTCGCTTTACATACATGCTCTTGTCCTCCTTCCCTTTCGGGTTAAAGTTAGTTGTTCACCTCGAGGCCATTTATTCTGAACCCCGCTTAGCTCCGCTAAGTATTTCTTAATGCGTACCACGGCGCACCCTCTCGGTTTATATAGCTCCCATTATTTAGTCCTTTGATCCTAACCCAAGTGTCCAATGATAGAAAATATTTGGAGACCTCTTTCTCACTTTTCCTAGAAATTGCTTTGCTAGTCTTCCATGATCTCGAAGTTTCTTATATTTGGTTCTGACCCATCTTATGAGGTATCTCTCTATATTTCTGAGAGATGTATAAATCTCCGATTTATAAAACCTGCCATAGTACTGAAACCAGCCTCTGACTATTGGATCTATTTTCTTCGATATTTCCTCTAATGTGGTCCACGTAATCCGATGTATTCTCCATGACTTTATGGTTTTCTTGATCTTCTTCTTGGCTTTGTTGCTGATTGCAGGTAGAAATGAAACATAACAGTCCCTCTTCTTATTCTTTGCTCCTCTAGCTCTAAAGGTATAGCCCAAGAAATCAAAGTTTTGTGTAGGAAACTCATCTCTCCTATCACCATCCTTACAGTACACTATCTGTGTCTTTTCAGGATGTAACCTCAATTTACACTTAGCCAATCTTTCTTCGATCATTACTTTCATAAATTCTGCCTGTCTCTTAGTTCTGCAGTGCACTATCGCATCATCCACATACCTCTCAAATGGTACTGTCGGGTAGTTCTTTTTCATCCATATATCAAACACATGATGCATGAATATATTAGAGATGATTGGGCTAACTGAACCTCCTTGCGGAACTCCTTTATCCCTAACTACCTTACTGCCATCTGCTTGCTGAATGGGGGCTTTCATCCACCTCTCAACATACAGTATGATCCATTTGCAGTCAGTGTGTTTCTTGATAGCCTGCAGTGCTAAATCGTGGTCCAGATTGTCGAAAAATCCAGATATATCAAGATCTACTGCCCAATCATTTTTCCAACATCTCTTCCGTGCTGTATATACCGCATCCAATGCAGACTTATTTGGTCTATAACCATATGAATCCTCGTGAAATTTCGGCTCTACTAATGGTTCAAGATACATAGTAGCGGCTGTTTGTGCTATCCTGTCGGACAACACATAGAGTTCTTTGTCCTCCCGTATCTTTCGGTATTGTAACAGCTTTTACTGGCTCGGGAAAATAACTTCCGGATGACATCCGATTCCATAGTTTGTACAAATTATCTTTTAGATTCTCCTCAAACTTTGTTATCGAGACCTCATCTACACCTGCAGCACCTTTATTTTTCGATACTTGTTTATAAGCTTTCCAAATAAGTTGCTTCGGTATATCAAAAGACTTTGTTTTATTCATTAATTCCTCCCATTACGGTTGACAAAATAATTAAAACTAAATAACTCAGTCCCTTCGCTCCATTTCCATTACAGAAACTTCTTCACTACTACAAACTGATCCGCCCCTGTTTTCCGCATCGGTACTCTCATCCTCAGAGATCTGCTCTTTGAATTTCTTCCTTATCATCGAAACGACAGGTTCCCGTAGTTCCATGCAATAGCCTAAAATAGATTCACGCCACTTTTATGCCGGACGCCACCTACCCAGTAAACAAGCTCCCGGTAGATTTATCCCAGATTAACGACTACCCCCTGGTTTTGACGTCGTCTCTACGCTTTCGACACTTCATCAGTGGTTCACTTGCGTTCGTCTCTCTATTTCACACATGACACATAATTGTGCCTTTTCCATAACGCTCACTACCTTAGCTCTTTACCAAAGCAGCTTATGGCTGTTTGAAGCCTGCTCTTGCAAACCGGCTCCGAGGGGCCCTCCCTCATCTATTGCACAGCTTCAACACTTCCCGTGTTTCTACGGCGCACAATCATCACAGTAGAAAATTACACTAATAGACTTTTACGCGTTTTTATGCGGTATCTTACCATATTTTCTTTTCATGCACTGAAAGAGTTCGTTTGTTAAAGCTTTTTTGACATGTTGCTCTAATCCGTGTAATGCAACACAAGCTAGCAACGGTGAGATCGTCCCTCCTTTAATTGTACCACGTTTTGTGGATTGAAGCTTTCCATCTTCCATAATACCCGCTCCTAACCATCCTCTTATGATTTTCTTTAGCGTTGGTATGGTGTTGAGTTTTTCAAGCAATGCATAGTCCCAAAATTGGGAGAAAAATCCTGGAGGTTCTGTCGCATCTATAAACCATAGAAAAGAAGATCATTAAAGTTGGGATTATAGGAGTTATAGAGCCATTAACATAGCAAAATTCTCAAAAGTAGAAACATTGTCATTAGCTCCGATAATTTGTTTTTTCTGAATCATGCGAATATTTTCTATACCTGTAATAGTAATCTTTGCGGAGTGCTGCAGACTTGTCTCTACTAACACACAAGAGGAAGTCTACAGTATTACCAATAGTGCTCTATATAAATAAACCCATTTACCGTTTAATTTAATGTAGGTCTCTCCAACTACTACCAACCTGCTTCTTTCTTTTCCTTACTGCCTAATCTATCAGTGGTAATAAACCACTTTGTAACGTAGCATGGTCAATTTTGCTCCCCTTATACTCATAATTTCTTCCAAATCTCGATAGCTCAAAGAGAATCGACATTTCATGTATACAGATAACATCGCTGAAAAGCTAAATCCTTTGAAATATGGCAATAATTTTTGATTGATACGAAACATCTTTGCTTTATTTTTAGACAATTATATCATTCTTCTTTCTACTTCCCTACAAATGCGACAGAACCGAAAGAACTTGCTCTAGAAAGACAAAAAAAAGTGTTCAACATTGTATCGGGATTCCAGCGTCACGCACTGGAACAACAAGAAAAAGGGTGCTGGCATGACATTAAATGATTTTCCTTATTTTAGCATTAAACGCGATGAAGAAAATCATTTATAATTGCTATAGCAACTAGTGTTGAAACCTGACGTACCTTTTGGCTTGACAAACGAGAGTTTTTATCTGATTTGACAACAAGGGCTTCTAGATGACTTTGAAAGTAAATATTACCATGCTTATCTTCGATAGCTTCTATTACCCCGTCATTGGCAAATGCTGCAATTTTATATCCAAGTAGCTCTAGCCTTCTTCTATTCTCTGTAGTATTACTTACTGTACCTGAATGAGCATTCGGAAAATAAGTTGAAAACCAGCCATTTTGATTAGGTAGTAAAAATCTAGCTACCACTTTTTCCAAACGACTACCTGGAACAATTTTTATCTGCTGAAGAGGCATATTCTCTTTTTGTGGATAGGATGCTGATTTTAAATGATTCTTCTCATCATTAACAACATTTGTTATTTCAATTTCTTTTGCATGCATAATGTCTTGTAAACCACCGCATATGGCAAGCAAATGAATTGTAGGATTGTCATCTACTATTTTTACAATTGCTTCATTCACAAGCTGGCGGTAAGGGTTAAGAGCTGAATGAAAGTTATCTGAAATAAATATTCTGTTTATCTTTTGCTCTTTGATAAATTTTGCAACTTCAACTTTTATTCGATCTAGTATCAGCTTTTTTGCCAATATTTCATCTTGTTTTGCGAACTCTTCTTGGATTTCTTTTAGATTAATTATTTTGTCGTAGTCAATGAATATAGTTTTAACCCCAAAATTATTGAATATCTCATAGATATTTTGAGATTCATCTGTTTGCAATAAACCAACAATTATATTATAATTTACTGCATTTTCTGCTGTCAAAGCAGATAATTCTTTGTTTACTTTTTCACTATAAGCGATATTACTTAATAGTAGAAATGTAATTAATAGTATATTAAATACTCTATTGTAACATTTATGCATTATTTCCTAAATAATTATATTAATATTGTAATATATTATAGAACATTAAGAAAAAGAATGTGGCCTGAGCAGGAATCGAACCAGCGACACAAGGATTTTCAGTCCTTTGCTCTACCAACTGAGCTATCAGGCCAACTACGTACTTTTATTTTTAGACAAAAAACGTTATTATGTCCATCAAAAGTTTTTGAAGTATAGAAACAAAAAATGAACATTAATAACAAAATAGGAATTTATCCTGGTACGTTTGATCCTATAACTTTTGGGCACCTTGACATAATAAAAAGAGCATGTAAGCTAGTCGATAAGTTGATAGTCGGTGTTGCAGAAAATGTTAACAAACATACTGCCTTTAACATAAAGCTACGCACAAGCATGGCTGAAAATGAAGTTAAAGGAGCAGAAATTAATGCAGATGTTATATCTTTTAATGGGTTGCTCGTGAAGTTTGCCAAAGAGCAAAATGCCTCTGTTATTATCAGAGGACTGAGGGCAGTATCAGATTTTGATTATGAATTTCAAATGAGTTGGGTAAATTATAAGCTCTCCCATGAAATCGAAACCATATTTCTTCCTGCATCTGAAGACACTCAATTTATCTCATCAAGTTTTGTGAAAGAAATAGCGAGATTAGGAGAAGATGTTAGCAGCTTTGTATCACAAAATGTCCAAACCGAATTGATTAATCTAAATAGGGTAAAAAATGGAGAATAAATATTTGTTGTTTTCTCCACTTCAAAGCGGTTATGCTCGATGTACAAAATACTATAAAATAAAGGAGCAGTATGTCAGAAGTGAGGGATAATAATCTAATAGTTTGCTGCCGTGGTGATGAGAATGATGATGGTTCTGGTCATCCAGTAGTATATTTACATAAAGAAGGAGAAATGTATTGTCCTTATTGCAGTAAGCCCATGAGTGAAATAGTAAACTCCGAAGAATTTCAATCTGTTGAGGTGAAAGCAGTGAACAAAAAGGAAAGGACCAAAGGTTAATAGCACTTCATTCTTTAGCTTATGTAAATAGCAATAAAGGGGGCAGTAAAGATCAAACTGTCCATACGGTCAAGTACTCCTCCATGGCCAGGTATTATACCTCCACTATCTTTAACATTGTAAACTCTTTTTATGAGTGATTCAGTAAAATCTCCAAGTTGGGCTAGAATAGCAATTGTAAAGCCAATTATTGGGGAATAGAAAATTGGAAATAAACTCAAAAATATTGAACCAAAAATTGTACAAAATACTCCAGCTAAAACTGCACCTAAAAGCCCTGACCAAGTCTTTCCAGGACTAATAATTGGGCAAATTTTAGCACCACCAAAGTTTTTACCAAATAGGTAAGCGGTAATATCGATGCTCCAAATGGTTAAGATAAGCCATATTAATTCATATTTTCCCTGTGGTAGATTATATAAGTATATCAGCGATGCATTTGGTAGTGCAATGAGTAGTAATGCGAAAATGTATAAGATTCTATTGCCCTGAGTTAGATTATACCATTCAAAAGAAGATAAAACTGCAATTGAGAAAATTAGTAGATAAAACGATAAATCACTGAAATATGTGGCAAAAGAAAATATAAGTAATATGACTATTGAGGACAGTGTTCTCACCATAAAATTATTATCTACCATATTTTTTCTCTCTCTTTGTATAATCTGCTAATGCTTTACTCAAATCTTGACAAGAAAAATCAGGCCATAAAGTATCACAAAAATACAATTCAGCATAAGCTGCTTGCCATAGTAAAAAATTGCTTAACCTTTTCTCGCCACCAGTGCGAATTAATAAATCCAATTTTGGTAAATCTTTAGTATACAGAAATTTTTCAAATTCCTCTTCCAATACGCAATCAATATTTCCTTTTATGACGTTGTTGATAGCATGTATAATTTCCTGCTTTGCTCCATAACTAACTGCAACAGTGAGTAATAGACCATCGTTCTTATGTGTCACTTCTTCTGCTTTTTTGATTTGATCGAATATTTTACTGGGCAATAGACTTAAATTGCCAATAAAATTTAACTTAATGTTACAATTGTAAATGAATTTCATTTTATCTTCATTAATTAAAGTGGAGTAAAATAAATTAAATAGGTAGTCTGTTTCGTTTTCAGATCTGAGCCAATTTTCCATGGAAAATGCATACAAAGTTAAGTAAGATATGGCTAAGGTTGTGCAATGTTTAGCAATATCAAATGCAACTTCACTGCCTTTTCTATAACCATCAATTTTTACCATTCCTTGATTCTTTGCCCACCTACCATTACCATCCATAATAATTGCTAGATGTTTTGGTAGAGATTCTAGATTTAACATTTTAATTCAACCTGTTATTCGGTTTTACCAATATTACCCATATTAGGTTAGCTTAATTTCTATGTAAAACGTTCACTATATTCACCTGAACTACATTATTACTGAAAAATCATTGATAGTCTATACTCTACTCTATGAATAAAGTTTTCTGAACCTCGGTGTCAGCTACCAGTGATTTTACTAAGAAAATATGGCAAAAATGGTCTAAATTGAGCGTGTTTTCTTAATTTGATGCGTATGGTTTATTTAACACCCTCTTAAATTTATAAAGCAAAACCTTGGATACAAACACTTTTTAAGCTATGTCATGATATGTAACTGACTTGCATTTTTTCTTTCCGTGTCCCACTTAAGACATTACTAGGCCCATTTTTATCTTCTAGTAGTTTTATAATATCGCTAAGACTAGAATGACTACACATGGATTTTAACTCTTCAAAAGGAGTAAAACCGATTCTATTAACAACTTCCTGATTTCCTAGTAATTCTATTGTATCTACGTAGTTAAGATTATCACGATAAAATATGAGTCGAAATTTTTTAATGTTAAAAGAAATGATATTCTCAACAACCTCCTGATTTTTTAGTAGTCTTACAATATCGCTAAAGAGTAACTTATCATTACAAAGTATGAATTTAAGTTTTTCATAATCAATAAAATTGATGTGCTCAACAACTTGTTGATTTTCTAGCAACCTTATAATCTTGTAACTGCTACTAGTATAATTGCTACTATTAAACTTATCGCTATTATGAATGAGTTCAAATTTTTCATAATCAATAAAACAGAGGTATTCAACAACTTTTTGATTTCCTAATAACTCCATAATATTTTCACCACTAAACTTATTACTCTTGAGTATAAGTTGAAGCTTTTTATCACCAATAGAGTTAATTCGATCAATAGAACTCTGATCTTTTAGTAATTCTGTAACATTTTGCTCACTAAGCTTACCATCACTCTCAACTATCATCCATTGAATAAGACGGATATTCCTAATATCATTTTGATTTTTTGGTGGTATTTCCACATCTGCATCGTTGTAAAACTGAACATCATCAACACGTTTTTCATTAATTCCTTTATTTCCTAGTGCTTCTTTAGCAAAGTTATTCGGATCATTTTTTTCATCTTCCTCGTAATCAAAATTATCATAATATCCATAATCTTCTTCATTCTTTTCGTTACCACTACTTTCGAATTCATTATTGGTATTGCAAACCTCTTCACCTTTTAGTATTTCTAGAATATTGCGCTCCGAAGGTGCATCATTTAGCATGGAACTAAACATTTCATCATCGTAATCGTTGATGTGATTAACAATGCTCTCATCTGAGAGTAATTCTTCAATACCTTTGTAACTAAACTTATTATTATACTTGCATAAGATTTTAAGTTTACTGTAATCCATTGAATTGATGCCATCAACAACTCTTTGACTTGATCGTAATCTTATGTCATAAGCCTTACATATCAGTTGAAGTTTTTCGTTATCTAAATCCTCTGCATTGTCTGCTTTATCAAAATCCATAATCTTATTTCAATTTACTTAGTATTTTAATTTTAAACATATAAAAAGAAATAATCAAGCATAAGGCCTAATGAATTTATTAGTTTATTACATGTCTCTTTTCATGTATAAATTTATAGAAAGTTTTATGTAGAAGTTATTTTATGAGCAAAATTATAGAAATAAGAGCGCCAAAAACTCTTGGTGGTGAATCGGTTACGGAGGGTATAGTAAAAATAAAGAAAAATATCGGTGAAGCAATAAAAGTAGATGACTTGATCTTTGAAATTGAGACTGACAAAACAGCACTCGAATTAACTGCAGAAGCTTCAGGACAAATAACCGAATTTTTTGTGAAAGAAGATGATGTAATTAGCCCTGATCAGTTACTGGCAAAACTTGCTGTAGGAGAAATAAAAGAAGAAGTGAAAGAAGAAAATAAGGGCGAAAGCGCTGCTAAAAAAGATGCCCCTTCAGCTCGTAAAATTATGGAAGAAAATGCAATCAGTGCAGAAAGTGTAAAAGGAACTGGCATGGGAGGCAGAGTAACCAAAGCAGATGTGATAGACCATATGAGTAAGGCTGAACAACCTGCGATAAAACAATATGAATCGCCAAAAAGCGTAGCAAGTGGAGAGAGAAGAGAAGAACGAGTGAAAATGAGCAAAATAAGGCAAGTCATTGCTGCTCGTTTGAAAGCATCACAAAATACTGCTGCAATACTGACCACGTTCAATGAAATTGACATGAAAAATGTCATGGATCTCAGGGCAAAGTATAAAGAAACTTTCGAAAAGAAATACGGAATAAAACTTGGTTTTATGTCGTTTTTTATAAAGGCAGCAGTGCAAGCGCTGAAAGAAATTCGTGAGATTAACGCTGAAATTTCAGGTGATGAAATCATATATAAAAATTACTATGACATAGGCGTTGCTGTTGGCACTGACAAAGGTCTTGTTGTACCAGTTATTCGTGATGCTGATCAAATGTCATTTGCTAAAATTGAACTAACTTTAGTTGCCCTTGGCAAAAAAGCACGAGAAGGTAAGCTGCAAGTATCGGAAATGGAAGGTGCAACATTTACTATCTCAAACGGTGGTGTATACGGTTCACTTCTTTCTACTCCAATAATCAACCCTCCCCAATCTGGAATACTTGGCATGCACTCAATACAAAATAGACCAGTTGCTGTAGGTAGCTCAATTGAAATCAGACCAATGATGTACATTGCTCTCTCTTACGACCACAGAATAGTTGACGGTAAAGGAGCAGTTACTTTCCTTGTTAAAATAAAAAATTACATAGAAGATCCAAATAGATTAGTTTTAGAAATTTAAGCAGGTTAAAAGCGACAAGTAAGTTTTTCTGAAGTTTTCAAGGTGGGTGTTACAGTTGTACAAACATTTGCAAAGGTAACTTATACGAAAAATGGTCAGTGTTTACTGTACGGACATTGTAATCTATGCCGGCTTTGTTGCATGGCTACTAATGTGAAGGAGTGATGGAAGAGATTTATGAGATAAGTTCGAAAATAGGCATACCGATATCAGAAAATTTGTTAATCAAGTAGCATTTTAAGAGCATCTCTTGAGAGCGGTTTATCTCAGATTTATTCTTAAAACTAAATTCAAATGTTTTTTTGAGTCTAAAGAAAAAACTCTCAATACGTGACCGTATTCCATACCCTGTCTGCCTTTTCCATTGAGTTAAATTGCATCTTTTTCTTATATTAATGTTGTTATTTCTTTCCGAGAAGTGGTCTATATTGTCACAGATTTTTGCATTCTTTCTTGGCTTTATAATTGGTTTTAAATTATATTTATTGCATAATTGATATAAACTTGTTGTATCATAAGCTCCATCTGCACAAAGAGACTTAATCTTATAGATATCGCATCAACTATGTTTTTTAAAAATTTTTTATTTGTGTAATTCTGTAACTTTGTTCAATCATGTAGGCAATAAAAACCCGTGTGTCATAGAAATAAAATTTTATATCAAACAGCTGCCATAACAATTTCTGCTTAGCTAATGAATATGTGCTTTAAGTCTGTGTGGACGCACATATTCATTAGCCAATTTCAGTTACCATTGTGAAAGTATGCAAATTAATTGCTTCTTCAAGTCTTGCATTAGCAATTACTATAATTTTTCGCATTAGAGCTGTTATAGCTACCATTTTCTTCTTACCACTTTCAACAAGCTTGGAATAAAAGGCACCAAGTACAGATTTGGACCTTGCAGCAGACATGGCAGCTGTAAAAAGCTTTTTACGGACACTACTTCTACCACCTATAATCCTTCGATAACCAACAGCTTTACCACTTTCCCTAGGATTAGATGCAACTCCGTCAAGACTTGCTACTTCTCTTCTGTTTAAGTAACCAAGCTCCGGTATTAAACACAGAAAATCTTGTGATAACTTTTTACCTATTCCAGGAACTGTTTTAAGGATTTTTTGATGTTCTTGTAACTCATGGATTTCATCAATGATTTTTTGTATAGTATTATTGAGTTCATCTATTTGGCTATTAAAGAATTCAATAGTTTTTTGACAACTTTCTCTTATATGGTCGTTTTCAGGTGCTTCCAGTCTACATTTTTCCTGAGCTCTCATTTGCGTGATGTCATCACGACGTTGACAAAGCGCAACCAAGGTTGATTGTTTTTCAGAAGTAGGTACAAATAGAGAGAGTTCTATGGCGTTCAAATCCATATTGAGCAAGAACTCTTGCATCTGATTTATCGGATTTTGCTAAAGTTCCGTGAGATAAAATAAAACTTTTTACTTTGCGGGTATTAGCTCGATGTACGGTGATATTCTTGTCAATAAGAAAATTCGACAAACCAAGCTCATATTTTCCTGTATTTTCTAAAGTCACTAAAGAATTAGGTAAGATATCTGAGAACTTTTGACACAATCGTTGCCAACCAGAAGTATTATTGTCAAATTCGACAGCATTCTTCTGCTTGTGAACTGCAACAACATTCTTGAATTTTTCGATGTCAATGCCAATAAAATTTTGATAAGATCTAACCATGATAACCTCGATAGTTTTATTAATTTAAGATTGTAAACGGGTGCATATATATGTCCCACACAACTATTCAAACGTATCGAGAGATGGTCTAGTGTACCTTGATGCGAACGGTTGTAATACCAACTTCCTCTCGGTCGCACACGCCCGTGATAACCCTATTCCTATAGTGAGTAGGGTTATCTTTTCCTCTTATCTCTTTTATATCACATTTTTAACTTACAATCTTCATCAGAATTAATAATGTATTCTACCTTTTTATCTAGTTGTTTTTACATTTTAGCTTTTTCTTTGGCATTTTGAGCATCTAAACAAGAAGAAGTAATTGTTAGCTCTTTGCACTGCAGCTGAAAGCGCAAAAACTAGAGCAGAAAATACAGCACCACCAATAATAAATGGAAGGCCAACACTTAACGCTGCAACTGGAGCTAAGAAACTAACATAAGGAGCTGCAGCAAACACTCCTGATGCTAACAAAGTTGCTATAGCTAAAGTACTACCCCTTTTTTACAGTAAAGGTAGCAAAAAAAGCTACAAATCTATGTAGTATTTAAACTCGCTCCTACTGGGACCTGAACCTAATCCACTACAACATATCAGAAAACATTATCTCTATTTTTTCTGATTACACACTGAATTTTTTCTCAGCATAATGATTATGAGATTGCTTTTTAGCTTGGTTTTACTCAACTAAAGCTAAGTTATTAGAAATTACCTGGTTTATTTGAGCGTTAGCAATATGAGTATCTTGTTGTTTACATTTAGTACAATACATAATAGATGCAGCTCCAACACAAGCAGCTCCAGCAATTAAGGCAATTTGATTAAAGTCTTTGTTATAACCTTGGTTAAATCCTTCACTGTAGCCTTTTTTGTAGCCCTCCATATAACCATCTTCATAACTTTTTTGTTGTGCAAAAAACCCATAAGCGTATGTAAATAATGCTCCTCCTGCAGCGTAAAATATACCCTGTATTCCAGGTTTGATTATGTCTGGAACAAGCCTGACGCCATTCTTTATTTCTTGTACTATAGAAATTGTTGTTAAGTTCTTTATGTTAAAATCATTGATATTCATTGCTTTTTGTAAAAAAATTAAGCTATATGCTTTATATCTTAACATTAATTTGGTTTTAAAACAAATTAATATTTTAATATAGGTTTTCTCTTTTGTAGAGAATCTGCTTTTCCTTGTTTTGTATGAACTTAGAAAATTTTTATTAATAAATGACTTTAGGTTTAAAATTGAGGAAGTGGTTGCTATATATATCAGCAAATATGAGTTAAATTTATATTATGGACTTGAATAAATTTACCGAAAAAGGAAAAAGCCTAATTCAAAGTGCTCAAATGAAAGCATTGGGAGCTGGGCATCAGATTTTTATGCCTGAACATTTACTTAAAGTAATGCTTGAAGATGAATCAGGTTTTGTTCAGGATCTGATAGGCTCTTGCGATGGGAATGTACAGAATATTTCTGATGCTGCGAATAATGTAATTAAAAAATTCCCAGTAGTTGAAGGGCCAGGGAGTGGTGGCCTTCAGCTTTCAAGAGAGGTAGCAAAAGTTTTTGAGGATTCAATCGGTATTGCGAGGAGGAATAAAGATACATTTGTTACTGTTGAGCGTTTATTGCAGGGTCTTGCTGCACAAAAAGATGATACTGTAGGTAAAATTTTAGCAGAAGGTGGTGTCACACCATACAAATTGAACTCGGTTATTGCAGAAATGAGAAAAGGTAGCAGTGCAGACTCGCCAAATAGCGAGGAAAAATTAAATGCGGCAAAGAGATATACAAAAGATATTACAGAGCTTGCTATGCAAGGTAAGCTTGACCCTGTAATTGGTCGTGATGAGGAGATCAGAAGAACTATGCAGGTATCGCTAAGGCGAACAAAAAATAATCCAGTGCTGATCGGTGAGCCTGGTGTTGGAAAAACTGCAATAGTTGAGGGTTTGGCAAACAGAATTGTTGCAAATGATGTACCACTTGGTTTGCGTGATGCAAAAGTTTTAGCTTTGGATCTAGGTGCGTTAATTGCTGGAACAAAATTCAGAGGAGAATTCGAAGAAAGATTAAAAGCAGTAATCAATGATATTTCAAAAGCAGAGGGGAAAGTTATCTTATTTATAGATGAGCTTCATACTTTAGTTGGAGCAGGAGCAACAAGTGGTGCAATGGACGCTTCAAATTTGCTAAAGCCTGCTCTTGCGCGTGGAGAAATTCGCTGTATAGGAGCTACAACTTTAGATGAGTATCGTCAACATATAGAGAAAGATCCTGCGCTTGCAAGGCGTTTTCAGCCTGTGTTTATTTCTCAACCAACTGAAACTGATACTATTTCAATACTGAGAGGTTTGAAGGAGAGATATGAGGTGCACCATGGTATTAGAATCACAGATGGTGCAATAATTGCTGCTGCAACGCTTTCTAATAGATATATAACAGATAGATTTTTACCTGATAAAGCGATTGATTTAATTGATGAGGCAGCAAGCAGAGTAAGAATTGAGATGGATAGCAAACCTGAGGTTATTGACGAACTTGAGAGAAAGATTATACAACTAAAAATTGAATCAGAAGCTTTAAAAAAAGAACGTGATGAAAACTCTAAGCAACGTTTAAAAAAGATAAATGAGGAAATTGAAAGTCTAAACAGTAAATTTGCTGACTTAAGCAGTAAATGGCAGATGGAAAAGAATAAGATAGCTAAAATACAAGAAACAGCTGAAAAATTGGATAACGCGAGAAAAGAGCTAGAATTGGCTCAGCGCAATGGAAATTTAGGAAGGGCAGGGGAGTTGATGTATGGTGTGATTCCTCAATTTAAAAATGAGTTAAAAAATCAGGAAAAAGTTACTGATAGTTTCCTAAAGAAAGAAGTTACTGAGAGTGATATTGCAAATATTGTTTCAAAATGGACAGGCATTCCAGTTGATAACATGATGCATAGTGAAAAGGAAAAGCTCCTTAACATGGAAAATGAAATAGGAAAAAGAGTAATAGGGCAGAGAGATGCAATTGAAGCGATAAGTAATGCAGTAAGGCGCTCCCGTTCTGGTGTTCAGGATACTAATCGACCTTTTGGTTCATTTTTATTCTTAGGTCCAACCGGAGTTGGAAAAACAGAGTTAGCAAAATCTCTTGCCGAATTTTTGTTTGATGATCAATCAGCACTTCTACGCTTTGATATGTCAGAGTATATGGAAAAACACTACGTTTCAAAGTTAATTGGTGCGCCTCCAGGATATGTTGGTTATGAACAAGGTGGCAGATTAACCGAAGCAGTAAGGAGAAGACCATATCAGGTAATTTTATTTGATGAGATAGAAAAGGCAAATCCAGATATATTTAATATACTACTGCAGATTTTGGATGAAGGTAGACTCACCGATAGCCATGGCAAATTAATTGATTTTCGTAATACCATACTAATTTTAACTTCTAACCTTGGAGCTGAGATGATGCTAAGAGGAGCTACCGAATCTGTGAAAGATGAGGTGATGAAAATAGTTAAGTCAGCGTTTCGTCCAGAATTTTTAAATAGACTGGATGAAATTATTATATTCCACAGCTTAACCAAAGATGACATTGATAAAATTATAGATGTTCAATTCTCTTATTTACAAAAGATGCTTGCTAAGCGTAAACTGAGTATTAGTTTATCGCAAGAAGCTAAAGAACTAATGGCACAAACTGGATATGACCCTGAATATGGAGCGCGGCCTCTGAAAAGGGTAATACAAGAATGCATTCAAAATAATCTAGCTAAGTTAGTTTTATCGGGGAAAATAGTAGAAGGAGATGAGCTAATAGTGTATACTTCTGGTAACGAAATCTTAGTTAAAAAGATCTAGATTCGCTGTGTATTTTTGTTTTGAAAAATGTGTATAAATCATAATGTTAATGTTGAGTCTTTATTTAAGCTAGTTGATCAAGGGAATAAAAAAGAGAAAGAAAAAATTAAAGAGTTTATACAGTACTTTTATAATTTTGTTTATAATAGTGACCTAAAAGTCAACGATAAATTTCTTTTATACATTGCAGAAGATGCATACAACTTCATTCTTAAAAAAGAAAAAGAAGAAAGTAAATTGGCAGTAAGTAATGTAAATGATATTTCAGGAATAGAAGGCAATTTCACTATAATTAAAATCACAAATTATGACATGCCCTTTTTAGTGGATTCTGTCATTTCCACTATTAAGTCACACGGTTTAACTATATGCTATTATAGTAACAGCATAATTAATGTTCAAAGAAAAAATAGCCTAATAGATAAAATTCATCTTTTGGAAGAAAGTAATGGAATCAAAGAGTCAGTAATATATGTAATTATTAAAGGCATAAGTGGTAGCTTTGTTGATACACTAGAAGAATCTCTACGAAAGACGCTAAAAGCAGTTAACTGCGTTGTAAAGGACTGGCAATTGATGCTCAAGAAGCTTCTTGAGCATCCGGCATTGGATGCTGGAGGCAGAGATTTTCTAGCTTGGTTGAAAAATAACAATTTTGTATTTTTAGGTTATCAAGAATACATTACAAATAAAGAAGGAAAGCTTGCTATAAGTGGTAAGGAGAGCCTCGGGTTAATGAGAGCAAGTGAAGAGTACCAAAATTCATCAATTTCTTCTGAAAGCTTGAATTCTTTATACATACTAAGATCAGACCTAATCTCAATAGTTCATCGGCGTACCTATATGAATTGTATAGGAGTGAAAGAATTTAATGATCAGGGTGATGTAATAAGGGAACAGCATTTTTTTGGGCTATTTACTTCTATAGCAGAAGTGCAAGATATTCGAACTATTCCGGTAATAAAGGATAAGGTTACAACAATAGAAAAAAAGGCAGGATTTGTTCCTGGTGGCCATAACAATAAAGCTTTAATTTCCATTTTACAGGCATTTTCTTGTGACGAATTATTCCAATCAAATGAAGACGAGTTATTTGAAACTTGCACCTCGATCATGTCTCTTGCGATTAGACCAAGAGTCAAGTTATTTTTGAGAAAGCTAGGGAACTTTATTAGTTGCATAGTACTGATACCGATGCGTTATGCTAGCGCTAGGCTAATGTTCAAGATACGTGATATATTGAAGGATGAAACAAGTGCAGGAAGTTCAGATATTTATAACAATCACATTATCAATGAATATGATCTGATGAAATTACATGTAGTACTAAAGGCCAAAAATGCTAGCGTTCTTGATGATGAGGTTTTGCATATCGAAAACAAATTAAGAAACATTACGGAAAAGTGGGAAGATCGTTTTATAGACAATTTATATAATACTTTTAGCACTGTTGAGGATGTATTCATCCGCTATTCTCATGCATTTCCGGTAAGCTATCAAGAGAATTTTGAACCTCATGATGCATATTACGACATGAAAAAATTGGAGATAGTAAGGAAGAAAGGAGTAAGTGAGGTTGATTTGAGACTTACTTGTGACAATCTTAACTATCAGTTAAAAGTTTACACTCCAAGCAATGGTGGTCTTGAATTATCAAAGATATTAAAAATTACTAAGAATTTAGGAGCAAAAATTCTATCTCATAATGGTTATTATATAGAAATCAATGGTGGAATATGGATACACCACTTTGTGTTATCAAGAGTCGATGAGTTAATAAGTGACATTACTCTGAAAGAGCAATTTGAAATAACGCTTGCAAAAGTGTTCAACAAGGAAATTAAAAATGACTATTTCAACAGTTTGATCATTATTGCTGGGCTCAAATGGAAGGAAGTGCTTCTTATTAGGGTGTTAAGTGCCTATCTAAAGCAGACGTTATTTAACTATAACCCAGAATATATCCAAAAAGTGGTCTCAGAGTACCCAAAAATAGTGAAATATCTGATACAGCTATTTCGTGCAAGATTCAATCCTAATATAGATATTGATAGAGCAGAAACTACTAACATTTTCCAGGAAAAAATTGAAGAATTACTAAAAGAGATCAGTAACGTTTCACATGATTACGTTTTGCGTTCGATATTTAACTTGATAATGGCAATTTTGAGAACCAGTTATTATCAAGATGATAAGCCATACTTATCTATCAAATTTGATTCAAGTAAAATAAATGGTTTACCTGACCCGCGCCCATACCGTGAATTGTATGTTTATTCAAACCTTTTTGAGGGAATACATCTAAGAGGAGGGAGGTTAGCTCGTGGTGGTTTGAGATGGTCGGATAGAACGGAAGATTTTCGCACTGAAGTTTTGGGACTCATGAAAGCCCAGATGACAAAAAATGCGGTCATTGTACCTGTTGGCGCAAAGGGTGGGTTTGTAATAAAGCAAGTTTATAAAGACAAAAACATTTTAAGGGAGAAAGGTGTTGAATGCTATAAGAATTTCATCAGAGGAATGCTTGATATTACTGATAATGTAGTTGATGGCAAAATAACTCCACCAGAAAATGTGATTAGGTATGACGAAGATGATCCATATTTGGTAGTTGCAGCAGATAAAGGCACTGCTTCATTTTCTGATTATGCAAACGAAATATCCTCTGAATGTAACTTTTGGCTCGAAGATGCATTTGCATCTGGTGGATCAGCAGGTTATGACCACAAAAAGATGGGTATTACAGCCAGAGGTGCATGGATTGCAGCGCAGAGGCATTTTTGGAAAATGAATAAGGATATTTACCAGGATGCAACTGTTATTGGAATTGGGGATATGGCTGGCGACTTATTTGGAAATGGTATGCTGCTTTCAAAAAATATACATTTAATCGGCGCATTTAACCATATGCATATTTTTATTGACCCAAACCCTGATGCAGAAAAGAGTTTCACAGAGCGTAAACGCCTCTTTGAGTTACCATTTTCAACTTGGATGGATTATAACAAAGATTTGATTTCTAAGGGTGGAGGAGTATTTGAGCGTAGCAGCAAGCAAGTAAACATTTCTCAAGAAATGAAAAAATGCTTTGATATAACAGAAGATATACTGCCTCCAAGTGATTTGATTAGATATCTACTCAAAGCAGAAGTGGACTTCATATGGAATGGAGGAATTGGCACCTTTGTTAAGGCAAAGAGTGAAAATCATAGCATGGTCGGTGACAAAGCAAACGATGAGCTGAGAGTAAATGGTAAAGATATTAGAGCTTCTATGTTTATAGAGGGTGGCAACCTTGGTTGCACGCAGCTTGGAAGGGTAGAATACGCTAAAATAGGTGGGTATATCAATGCAGATTTTATTGATAATTCAGCAGGAGTAATATGTTCTGATCTTGAAGTTAACATCAAGATTGCTTTTGTTGCAATTATGAAAGAAGGGGGAATTCCTTTGGAAAAAAGGAATGAAATACTGGCTAGCATGATAGATGAAGTTGCATTTAAGGTACTTGAGGACCATAACAGGGTTGAAACAAAAGCATTGCTCCTTGAGTGCTTACAAGCTAAAGAAAGGTTGGAGCAACACCATAAATTATTACTCAGTTTAGAGAAATCTGGGTTATTAAACCGAGATGTAGAATGCTTGCCAGCTGAAGAAGAAGTAGCGAGAATGTTAACTGGCACAGAAGGTTTCAGTTCTCCTCAACTTTCTGTTCTGATGTCTTATGCAAGAACAGCAATAAAGAATGAAATTATATACTCTGAGCTACCTGAAAAAGATTTCTTGTGCCGTGATTACTTACTAAATTACTTTCCACAAAGGATGGTAACAGAGTTCAAGGATTCCATATTGAAACACCAACTTTCTAGGGAAATTATTTCTACTTGCATTGCAAATGATGTGGTAAATAGGATGGGCTGTATATTTATTAATAATTTGGTTGAGAGTACTGGAATTAAAGTACATGAAGCAGTTAACATATATATCGTTGTTAATCACCTATATAATTTAAATAGCCTGTGGCAGGAAATTGATAAACTGGATGGAAAGATTGATGTTAATTCGTACTTGCAGGTAGTGAGAAGTGTGCAAAAATTTATTGGTAGAGTATCATTTTGGTTAGTAAAAAATCTTGGTGAGCTTAATCTTGTAGAACTAGATGATGTTATAAAATTTAGGGATGCGATTGAGACTTTAGGCCATGAGATTTTAGATGAGCGCCTATTAAAGATCTATAATCATGGATTAACTTCTTTGATAGAGTTTAATATAGATAAAGATTTAGCAAAAAGGGTTGCTGATCTACGTATTCTTATTTATGCGCTGGACGTTATATCTATTGCTGAACAGACATCTTTATCCATCTTTGAAGCTGGTAAAATATACTTTGAATTAAAGTCGCTGCTAAGGCTTGATATGATTAGAACAGTTGCTGTCAAGATGAAAAGCCATTCTTCCTATTGGGATCGCAGCTTAATTAATGACTTATTAGATGATTTAAGCAATTATCATTATAAGTTAGCTGTTAAAGTTATAAAAGCTACTGATAATCATGTAGATAAGGTTCAAACTTGGGTTCTTAATGATAAGGATGATATAGAACGTTACAATAGTTTTTTAGATGAGATGGTTGCTTCTAAACTTGATTTAAGTAAATTAATACTCATAATCAGGAGAGTTAAAGTACTTGCTTCATAGGAAAAATGTTTAATATAGGTCTTTCAGAAATTTTAGTTGTAGCTTTAGTGAGTATAATTGTTCTTGATAAAAGTAAAGTACCTGTATTTCTTAATCTTATTAAAAATATATATAGGTATTTCTGGGTTGTAAAATCAAGAGTTAGGAAATTGTTGAAGGATACCGGAATTAAAGAATTATATGAAGAGCATAACGTTGAAAAAGTCAATTACATAATTGGTGAAGATGGCAAGCTTTATCCTACTTACAATGTAGATAGTAAAAAAAATGACAGCAAAAATCCTAGTAGTAGATGATATACCATCTAATGTTAAGCTTTTGGAGGCTCAGCTAAAAGCAGAGTACTATACAGTTATTGTAGCTTATGATGGCGAGGAGGCGATAGATTTAGTAGCGGAACAGCAGCCAGATATTATCTTACTTGATGTCATGATGCCAAAAATGAGTGGTTTTGAGGTTTGTAAGAAGCTAAAGAATGATCCCTTAACGACTTATATTCCAATAATTATGGTAACTGCGCTGCATGACACTCATGATAGAGTGGAAGGAATTAATGCTGGTGCGGATGATTTTCTAACTAAGCCGATAGATGAAACTGCTTTATCTGCAAGAATTAAGTCTCTTGTGCGCTTAAAGATGATAATAGATGAGTTGTGCTTGAGAGGAGAAACTAATGCTGAGATTGGTGGAGTAGCAGAAAGCAGTATTATGGATTATTCTAATCAGATTTGTGATGCTAACATACTTGTTGTAGATGAGGACACCTTTCAAGCAGAGCAGATACACAATGTTCTAAAGCAACGCTTCAGATCAATTAAAATACTGCACGATCCAAAAGAAGCATTAAAGGTTGGTATTAAGGATAATTACGACCTGATTATTTCTGACATGCAGTTTTCAAAAACTGACGGCCTACGGTTGTGCTCTAAGTTTCGTAGTAAAGTAGAAACACGTTATACACCAATTCTGATCCTTTCTGAAGATTATGATAAAAGCAATTTAGTAAAGGCACTTGATGTAGGTGCTAATGATTATTTAACAGTACCTTTAGATGAGAGTGAATTAATAGCTAGGGTTAATTTGCAAGTGAAACGCAAAAGGTATCAAGATGCCTTGAGAATGAATTTATTTAATAATATGGAAATGTCTATAAAGGATCCATTAACTAACTGTTATAATAGAAGATATTTTGATGCACACTTAAGAAATATTGTTAAGGATTCTGTGGAAAAAGATAGAAGTTTATCTCTTATGATACTTGATATAGATTATTTTAAGATGGTGAATGATAACTTTGGGCATAATGCTGGAGATGAACTTTTAAAGGAAATACAGAAAAGAATTTCTGAAAATATCAGAGTGACAGATTTATTAGCTAGGTTTGGTGGTGAGGAATTTGTTGTTGTAATGCCAGATACCAATGTATCAGATGCGTATACTATCGCAGAGAGAATAAGGAAAATTATTGCCAAAGAACCTTTTATACTTGTGGGTAAAAATACAACCCATAATGTAACTGTGAGCATTGGAATTTCAGCAATGCAAAGATCTGACCTCGATGATGTTAAAAAATTTATAGTACGTGCTGACAAATATTTATATAAAGCAAAAAACAGTGGTAGAAATAGAGTGGTTACTGGTTGAAGTTCTTTCAAATAAGTAGTAACTAAGATTCAAATGATAGCATAAAATTTCTCAACTCCGGAAATTTTGCATTTAACTGCAGAAATAGATATTTATTTAAAAAATACCCTGTAATTTTTAACCCTAGTCTGAATTCTTGATATGAGTAGCTATTTTGTAGGTTGTGATTGTATACATCATGCAACATCTGTGGAAAAGGTAGTAATTTATCTGCATAACAGTCACCTACTTTTTTTGACACTGCTCTACCAGTTTTTGGAGAAATAAATTGTAGATTTTCTTTCACACCTGTTACAGCACATTTTGATAGGTCTAACTTAAATCCAAGTTGCGTAAGAAGCAGAAGCTCTAAGTTAAGGTAATGACTTTGCCAAAACTGGCTATTATGTTTTATTACATCGATGAAGTGTCTAAAATTATCATACAACTTGATGCAGGATTCACTTTCTGGAAGCACTTTTTCTAATATAGACGAGAAAGAAACAATAGCAATGCTTTTTAACCTATCTTGAAAGAAATGATGAAATGGAGATTCAATCAATTCGCACTTTAAAAAACCTAGATTTTCAGGTAGCTTAGCACTCCATTCTGCATGTAATAGATTACTTATTTGAAACTTATAATTGCTATTGTTTGTTAACCTAGTTAATCCTCTGCACTTTCCATGATTTTTTGTAAATAGAGAAAGAATTAAATTTTTATCACCGTATTTTTTAACAGCTATAATAACACCTTCATCTTTCCATCTCATTTAGAGTATATTGACCATATGATATTATAGAGATAATAAAATTAGTGTAGCAAATTTGAGTTTAAGTCAACTGAAATATATTGACTTTATGTGCAATATTAGCTTTAAACCAGTAAAACAAGCTGCTTAACATATGCGCCCTCTCTATTTTAATTATATTCTTCTTTTGTCTCTATGTTGTTTTTTGCTTTTTTCAATGAAAGCCCAAACGGATGATTCGTCAGTTATTCCTATACCACAAAGAAAAAAAGAATTAGTTGAGTTAGTACAACCGAGGCAAATTATTGAAATACAGGAAATTGATGAGGGTATTCCAATTCCCAAAAGAAAAAAGGGTGTAGAAAGAAAACTAAGAGAAGACATCAAAGAGGTGAAAAATGAAATAAGAGATAAGAAAAATATTGAGAACAAAGATGATGAATTGGCTGTAACAGAAATTATTAATTCTATAAGGGATAAACTGACAGAGTGTTGGAGCATTCCTGAGGGCATAGTTTATAAAGAAAATTTTAGTATAAAAATTAACTTATTATTATTCAGTAAAGGCGAGATCGTTGTAGCCAACGTAGCAGATAGTAGTTCTTATCAAAATAATCCTCTTTTTAGATCAGCAGCAGATAATGCAATGCGTGCAGTGTATAAATGTAGCCCGTTAATTGGCTTACCTGCTGAGCATCATCACATTTGGCGCGAAGTCACGTTAGATTTTATTCTAAATAGGTGAATTTACGTTACCTAAATTAGTTACTTGTGATAAAAAATAGATCAGCAAATTTTCAATCAACAACAGCTAAAGACCTTTCTGCAACGTTGATTTCTCTTATATCTGTAACTTCGTCATTCTGATTAAACGAAATTTGCAGAGACTTACTACTGTACTTCCTTTTTCCCAAGAAGTTAGCTTGTTTAATTTTATATGAGACATAGTACCAAACATTTTCGTCGAATTTTGATACTAATGTTGGCGATCCTAAAGTATGAACCACTTTTTCTCTATCATCACCTACTTTTATTTTGCTCCACAGTTCAACATTAATGCCAGGAACTCCGTGATTATGGATAGTGTGCATGCAGCCTACTGAAAACAGTAAAACAGAAAATATTAATACTCGCATTTTGTCAATTAATTATTTGAAATCATAATACACTGATAAACTATCTGTCGTCAAATTTCAAAAAAGTTAAATTGACTGATTCTCAATATCATTTAATATAATATTTACTTCAAAATAATTAGGTACCTTATGTCATTGCTAGAAGCAGATCCAATATACAAGCCTTTTAATTATCCTTGGGCATATGATGCATGGTTGCAGCAACAAAGGATACACTGGATACCTGAAGAAGTCCCGCTTGCTGATGATGTGAAAGATTGGAAAACTAAACTTTCGAATGTAGAGAAAAATTTATTGACCCAGATTTTTAGGTTTTTTACTCAAGCAGATATTGAAGTAAATAACTGCTATATGAGGCATTATTCAAATATATTTAAGCCAACAGAAATATGTATGATGCTTGCAAGCTTTTCCAATATGGAGACTATACACATTGCAGCTTATTCATACCTTCTAGATACGATTGGCATGCCAGAAAGTGAATATCAAGCATTCTTAAAATATGATGCTATGAGAAAGAAGTATGAATACATGTTAGAATTTGAGGAAAGTAAAAAGCACGATAAAAAACATGTTGCTAAAACTTTAGCAGTATTTGGTGCCTTCACTGAAGGATTGCAGTTATTTGCATCATTTGCAATTTTGCTCAATTTTCAACGGTTTGGAAAAATGAAAGGTATGGGGCAAATAATTGCTTGGTCAGCACGTGACGAAACCTTGCACACCAATTCAATTATCAATTTGTTCAATACATTTATTAAAGAGAATAATGAAATTTGGAATGACGAGTTCAAAGAAGAATTATATTCTTCATGTCGCACTATTGTTGATCTTGAAGATGAATTTATAAGTCTTGCTTTTGATTTAGGAGATGTTGAAGGGCTATCTGCAGAGGAAGTGCGCAATTATATACGTTACATAGCAAACAGAAGGTTAACGCAATTAGGTCTTAAATCTATATATAATGTTAAAGATAACCCTATTCCGTGGCTTGATGAAATACTAAATGGCGTGGAACATACAAATTTCTTTGAAAATAGAGTAACAGAGTATAGCCGTGCAGCGACTCAAGGCACTTGGGAGGAAGCTTTTGCTAAAAACGATACAAAAAGTGAATAGCAGTAACTTCGGTTCTGTCGCATTTGTAGGGAAGTAGAAAGAAGAATGATATAATTGTCTAAAAATAAAGCAAAGATGTTTCGTATCAATCAAAAATTATTGCCATACTTCAAAGGATTTAGCTTTTCAGCGATGTTATCTGTATACATGAAATGTCGATTCTCTTTGAGCTATCGAGATTTGGAAGAAATGATGAGTATAAGGGGAGCAAAAATTGACCATGCTACGTTACAAAGTGGGTTATCACCACTGATAGATTAGGCAGTAAGGAAAAGAAAGAAGCAGGTTGGTAGTAGTTGGAGAGACCTACATTAAATTAAACGGTAAATGGGTTTATTTATATAGAGCACTATTGGTAATACTGTAGACTTCCTCTTGTGTGTTAGTAGAGACAAGTCTGCAGCACTTGCATTCTTTCGTAAAGCCTTCAGGAGTAACTATCTTCCTGAGAAAATTGTCATTGATAAAAGCGGCAGTAATACTGCTGCTCTTGATGATTTGAATGCAGAAATTTGAGCAATGTATAACTTCAAGGCGCAACACTGCTGATACACCATTTTTAGTGATTGGGCAGAGAATCTCTGTTTACGACATCTTTGGTTATTTGGATAAAAAGTCAGAGAGGCAGTTTGAAAAGATCATCATTCCAGCAGTGCTAGAAGATGGCACCAGCATTGATGAAAACAGACTGCCGATGGAGGAGCTAATACCAAAATCCATTACTGACCGAACAAATAAGAAACATTACAAACTCGTTTAATAGTAGTACTGGAAATATTGACAATAAAATTACACAAAACATCTTCAAGTAAACCTATGGTATCGTAGATACTATTGCGTAAAGTATTGTATTTGATATATTGCCACAACCTTTCAACAGGATTCAGTTCCGGTGAATAAGGAGGCAAGTATATGATGGTAATGTTTTCCTGAATTTTCAAACTTTTTGATCTATGCCAACTTGCACAATCCATTACAAGAAAGGCTTCTTTCGTGCCTAAATCTTTCGACATCTGCTCCAGAAATATATTCATACAATCAGTGTTTACATATGGAGCAAGTAGGCTAATTTTCTTACCACTTCTTGGATTTACCGCACTGTAGATATAGAAATTTTGTCTACCAATTTTCATTTTAACCTGTGTTCTGACCCCTTTTTTAAACCATCCGTGTCCGATTTTTGAATGAGTTCCAAATCGTGATTCATCAAAAAAATACCTCCTTTTCAGGGTGGGAATTGACTATTTTATTGAAGTATTTTTTAAACTCTTCTTGCTTGTTTTTATCTTGTTTATGGTGAATTGGCCTCGGTGTTATGTAAGAAAACTTCATCCTTTGTATCTCACGGTGCACTGTTGATTTGCTAATGTTTAGGCCAAATTCCTCTGAGATTTTTATTTGCACTTCCTTAATAGTAATATTTGGATTTCTTTCTACCCATATTTCAATTTGCTCACGTTGATTTTTGTTTAATTTGCTTTTTCTTCGCCGCTGAGACGGGGAAAATAATCTTTCTACTCTACCAAATTTTAGATGCTTTATCCATTCAGTCAAAGCAGTCCTTGAAATTTTACATATTCTTGCCACAGCGCTTATACTACTTTCTTTTCCTGCTATCACCGCTTGTAACTTTTTTGAAACATATGCGTTATTTCTGACCTTTTTTAACATTTCTTTCGCCAAATTTACAACTTTTTCGTCTAATAGTTTTGACCTTAATGCCATTTATACCTCTCTATTTTATCTACTTTAGTATCACTTCTTTCCCATTATTGTCTATCTGTTCTTTATATAGTGGGAATTGGTATAAGAATTAAGGAAAAGGCAGAGCCTTATGTCTATCAATCGCAATATATGCAGGATCCTCCAGAGCCTAAATGGCAAATATTTAATGAAAAGATAGGCTACATGGAGTAGTCGTGGAAGAACACGGTATAGGGTTTAAGGTGATAGCAGATCTAAGGACGTTACTGCCAAACACACTCATTTTAGGCTCAAGAAGAACGAGGTCAAAGATGGAAGTGTTTCAATCTTGTAGTCAGTTTGTTGAGCAAGGTCATATCTTTCTTGAGAAAGCGGAAAGAGATTTTCATTATTTAATCTTCGACGAATTTGAAAAGATTCATACTGAAACTGAGTTTACCGATGATATAGCTGATGTCCTCAGTGAATTTATCATGTGGTTTCCTGAAAAAAACCGTCTAGGGATACCTTGTCCTGACGATATGTATAATCATAAAGTGTTAAAGGATAACGCTGTCTCTGTGAGAGCAAAAGCACCTTTTTCTTGTTTGAGTGTTTGTGATACTTAGTTAAATTCTTGACTTTATTATTTAAATATATCATAATTAAAGTATATTTTTAATAGGAGTTTGATATGCTAGCACGCGAAAGTTTAGACGAAAAACAACTAGAATTATATTCTAGGTTAGAGCTTGACATGAAAATTTTAAATAATAAAATCGAGTATGAATTTGAAGATGCTTTAGACGAAGATTTATTACCTCTTTTTACGGCAATTAATGATGAAGGCTATACACTTATTGGAACTTTTGAATCAGTTGATATAACAAGATTTAGAGAAGTTTTGAATGAAGTGCAAAAGCGGGGTCTTCTTCAAGACATTGTAAAAGCAAAGATTTTATCTTCTAAAAATCAAGATGAGGTGAAATCTATTTCACTGATTGAATACATTACGGATCCTAATCGCAAATCTTCGTTAGATTTTCTACATGCAATTCAGGGAAGTTGTGGATTAGAATCATTCTGGAAAGTTATATCTGAAGATGATCGTGAAAGGATTAAAACTAAATTAAATGAAGATGAACATAAAGACGTGCTAGATGAAATCAATCGAATTGAGGAGATCAAAAGTGAGGGAGTACAAATTGATAATACGGCAGATGACAATCTATCTGAAACTAGCTTAGCTAGTGATGAAAGTACCATAAATAGTAAAAGTAATTCAGCTAATGAAAGTGAGTCAAGGAAAGATGCAGCTAATAAAGCAATTGTCGCTGGTGCTATTTGTGGTGTTATAGCTGGATTAGCAGTTGGTGGTGGGCTTTTTGCTGCTGGTGTTGCATTACCAATACTGGCTCTAATTGGCATAGCGGTAGCTGCTGCTGTACTCACTGGACTTGTTGCTGGTGGTATTACATATAAAATGTCAAATCCTAGTGAGAAGATAGATAGCGTTGATACAGCACAAAAAGTTTCTCAAAAGTCAGAAATAACAGCGTAATTAAGTAGAAGGAAGAAGAAACTTCTTCCTTTTCTCCAAATTTTTTAAGGTATCTAGATACCCTTAACAGGATTTTAGATACCTTGTCTTACGATATATATAACCATAAACTCGCACAAAAGCACCTTTTGCTTGTTTTAGTTATTCACAGAATTGTTAATAACTAAGTTGATAACCTAGTAGAGTACATAATTTTACATTTCTGAGTACTTTGGAGATCTATAATAAATATGATCTCCAAATACTAATATATATATAATTGAGAACAAAAAAACTGTGGATAACTCTGAAAAAGATCAAAAAAGGCATCAAAAAGAATATGATTAGATTGAAATATTTACAGAAAAACTTACCTAATTGGTAAATATCTCAATACTTTTTAAAAAAAGACAAATAAAGGGCTATGTTAGAACTAAAAATTGAAATTTTAAGTGTTTTTAAAGTAGCAATTTAATCTTAAAGAGGTACTTTAATAGTTCCTTTTAAGTACTAATCCGGAGGTTCGACAGGTTGTTGTTTAAAAGATTGATGAATGTTTTTATTAGTATTGAAAATTACATAATGTGTATTATGGAAAATATAAGAAACACACGCTTTCAGCAAGAGAAAATTCAATTTTTGCTCTTCTCAAACAGCATAAAAAAGTGCCTGTTGAACTCCCAGATTAGCATCCAAAAACACTCAAGTATTACTTTAAGAGTATTTAAAATCTTAACTTAAAGACCATTCCTTATCACAACTAAAAAAGATTAAAATTGATATAATTTTTTAGAGTTGTCCACTTTATTATGAATCTCCGAAGTACTCATAATGCGTAAAATATGTATTTCTCTGGGTTATCAACTGAGTTATTCACAATACTGTGGATAACTATCACAAACATTTAAACAAGAAAAAGGGGCTTTTACTCGAATAGATATTTTATAACGTCTTAATGCTAACTCCACCGACATATAAATTTGCGTGGCTTTTTCCAGTATTAAGCAATGCAAGTCCAATATTGTCGACACTAGAGCGTAGTTCTCCTACTTCTTCATTATGTTCACTGATTACTTTAGTGCCAATATTTGGAAGTGCATTTTTTCCCTCAACAAGGTAAAGTTTCCTTCTGAATTTTTCTTGTCTGCTCATTCGATTTACAACTTCCTGACCTATATAGCACCCTTTATTAAAGCTTATACCATTTATCTTATCGATTAAATATTGCAGCGGAAATGATGAATTTTGCACCATATCTTTTGCTCCATCTGGGACAAGGTTTTTAATTCTAACTTTTTCATACTGAATAAAATCTCCAACCGGTTCTTTTATTTCATCTTCATGTATGATCCTCATTCCTAGTAGCTTGTGCCTTGGATCTTGAAAAATAACTTGTGACTTACTACTACACTCCGCCAACTTAGCATCAAACAAAACTCCAACCTTATATAGTGCACTAATGTCTTTAATCTTCACTCTAAGGTAAGTTTTGAGCAAGTCTAATTTTTCAATTATTTGCTGTAGATGGGCATTTTCACACTCCAAATAAATATATTTATCATGCTCAATGAGGAAAAAATCGTACAGATATTTTCCCTGAGGGTTGAGTAATAAAGAGTAAATTGCCTGCTGGCTACTTAATTTATTAATATCATTTGTTATAACACCCTGAAGAAAATCTCTCGTATCTGGTCCGTATAAAGATATTAGACTACGGTTTGCTAGCGGTATGTAACCCATAAAACTTCTGTTCAAACCTTAAATTATACACTTTTACTAACTCCAACCCTTGAAATGTAACCTTTAGATGACTACATAGAATTGTAGGTTAATCTATTAATGAGGAAACATAAATGTCAAGTGTAAATTTAAATGTATTAGATGATAACGTGCTAATAAAGCCTATTACTGAAGAAAAACAAGGTGGAATTGTACTACCATCAAGTGCTGAAAAGAAGCCTACTAAAGGTGAAGTTATAGCAATTGGTGGTGGTTCACGCAACTCAAGCGGAGAGCGTATAGCTTTAACTGTAAAAACTGGTGATAAGGTTTTCTACAGGCAGTGGGCTGGAACAGAAGTAGAGCATGATAATGAAAAGTATGTCGTGATGAAGGAATCAGACCTACTTGCTGTTATCAAGTAGGTATTTCTATTTTACTAAACTAATGCGCTATATAGTGCATTATGTATTTTAATATTCTAAATTTTTTATTAATTTAAGGAGTGATAAAAATGGCTAACATAGTAGTATCAGGCGAACAGTTGCAAGGAGCCTTTCGTGAAGTTGCAGCAATGGTTGACTCAACGGTGGGAGCAACTGCAGGGCCTAGGGGAAATACAATAGGAATTAGCAAGCCATATGGTGGACCAGAGGTCACAAAGGATGGCTATAAGGTAATGAAAGGTATAAAGCCTGAAAAACCATTACACTCTGCGATAGTAAGCACCATTGCTCAAAGTGCTTCTCAGTGTAATGACAAAGTTGGTGATGGTACCACAACATGCTCAATACTGACTAGCAATATGATAATGGAAGCTTCAAAGTCAATTGCAGCTGGAAATGATCGTATTTGTATCAAAAATGGAATACAGAAGGCAAAAGATGTGATATTAAAGGAAATTACATCAATGTCTCGCACAATTTCTTTAGAGAAAATGGATGAAGTTGCACAAGTTGCAATAATTTCTGCAAATGGTGATAAAGATATTGGTAATAGCATTGCTGACGCTGTTAAAAAGGTTGGAAAAGAAGGCGTCATCACTGTTGAAGAGAGTAAGGGTTCAAAAGAATTAGAAGTTGAACTTACAACTGGTATGCAGTTTGACCGTGGTTATCTCTCTCCATACTTTGTTACAAATAATGAAAAGATGAGCGTGGAGCTTGATGATCCATATTTGCTGATTACAGAAAAAAAACTTAATATTATTCAACCTTTACTTCCTATTCTTGAGGCTATTTTTAAGTCTGGTAAACCTTTGTTTATCATTGCAGAAGATGTTGAAGGTGAAGCATTAAGCACTTTAGTGATCAACAAGTTACGTGGTCTAAAAGTTGCTGCAGTAAAAGCTCCAGGTTTTGGTGATAGGAGAAAGGAGATGCTCGAAGATATAGCAGCTTTAACAGGTGCTAAGTATGTCATAAAAGATGAGCTTGGAATCAAGATGGAAGATTTGACTCTTGAAGATCTTGGTACTGCTAAAAATGTTAAAATCACTAAAGACAATACCACAATTGTTAGTGAAGACAATAACTATGACAAACAAAACAGAGTAAATGCTAGAATCAGCCAAATTAAATCTCAGATTGAAACTTCAACCTCTGATTATGATAAAGAAAAGCTGAGAGAGCGTTTAGCGAAATTATCAGGCGGCGTTGCTGTGCTAAAAGTTGGTGGAGCAACCGAAGTAGAAGTAAAAGAACGCAGAGATAGAGTTGAAGATGCACTTCATGCAACAAGAGCTGCAATTGAAGAAGGGATAGTTCCAGGTGGAGGAGTTGCACTTCTTTACGCTGCATCTGCTCTTGATAAGCTAAAAGCTTCAAGCGATGAAGAGCAAATAGGTATCAACATTGTCAAAAAAGTTCTCAGTGCTCCAATCAAAAGATTGGTTAAAAATGCTGGTCTTGAATCTGCTGTTATAATTGACTATTTGATTAAGCAGAATGATAAAGAGCTTATATACAACGTTGAGGCTATGAACTACGCTAATGCATCAACAGCTGGTGTAATTGATCCGGCAAAAGTAGTTCGTATTGCTTTCGAAACGGCAGTGTCTGTAGCAAGCGCACTTATTACTACTGAATCTATGATAATTGATCTACCAAACAAAGAAGAAAATGCTTCATCACCTATGGGTGCAGGAGCAATGGGCGGAATGGGTGGATTCTAAGTAAACAAGAGCCTTGGAGCAAGTTGCTCCAAGGTATCTTTCTAGTTCTAAAAAGTCTTACATTTATAAAGGAAATAAATTTGTGATTTTCTATGCAAAGCCACTACTATTTATATTTGTTACGTCTCTTTAATATTATAACTGCTTAAAAATAAAAAAATAATATATGAAAGTTATAATTGCTAGTATATTTGTATTAGCATAATATTATATTAACAAATGGTTTCGCATAAAAAATTTAGATCCCAGTGTCACGCACTGGGATGACAAGAAAGGAGCGCTAGGATGACAGAAAGGGGTGCTAGGATGACGGAAACGAAGTCATACATAGAAAATAGGTTAGGTATTTTCAACTTTTGCTATATACTCGAGTAAAAATCTCTCTTTTACAGATGGATACAGTAAAGTTTGTTTTATTACTGCCAACAATACTACTCATACTAGTTGCTGGTGTTTACCTATCGGTTAAACTAAAATGGTTACAGGTGTTTAGACTACCGTATGCCGTTTCACTTATTGGAGCTAAAAGAGGAGAAAATAAATTTTCTTCTATAGCCGCCCTGTTTACAATCTTAGGAGGAAATTTAGGAGTAGGAAACGTTTCAGGCACTGCTGTTGCTCTAAAAACCGGAGGACCGGGCTCTATTTTATGGATGGCAATAATTATTGTTATCACTTCTGTAATAAAATATGTTACTTGTTTCCTAAGTATAAAAGCTAGAAAAGAAAAAAATGGAAGGTTTATAGGTGGGCCTGTAGCCTACATGACTGATGCATTTAACTCTAGAAAAGCTACAATTGTGTTTCTAGCGATTATGATCATGGCTTCAATAACAGTTGGTAACCTTGTTCAGGTAAACTCTCTATCAATACCACTCAGCATGGTAGATATACCTGTAGTCATCGGCGGCATTGTAATGGCCATAATATTTTTTGTTGTTGCAGCTCTTAGCTTAAAAAAAATTAAAATTTTTATATCGGCTATGATACCGATAATGACGGTAAGTTACCTTACACTTTGTGGTATCATATTATTTAAGTTTAGCGAAAATATTCTTCCTTCTCTAAAACTAATAACAAGCAGTTTTTTTACAACTAGTAGCTTTACATCTGGTTTATCTTTAGGTTTTATTTTAGAAATGTTGACTATTATTCAAGTAGGAACTTTGCGAGGTATTTTTGCAACAGATATAGGGCTTGGTCTTGAAGGGATTGTGCACTCTTCAATTGTTCCTAAGAAAAACAACAATAAATTTATCATTGAACAGAGCCTCATTACAATAATATCTCCTTTTATAGTTGCACTTATAGTGTTCATTACAACAATGGTACTGCTTGTCACGGATTCTTGGATTACTGATTTAGAGAGCACTAACATGTGCATTTTTGCTTTTAGAAAAGCTATGAATTGGCCCTATACTGACTATTTAATTATGGCTATAATGTTTTGTTTTGCCTTTACTACTATCTTTACTTGGTTTTTTTGTTCAAAACAAACAATACGCTATGTATCTATGGATAATAAATACACTAAAATCTGGACTGTAGTTTTTACCTTAATCATTCCACTTGGTGCAATCGGTGGAGTTAAGTTACTCTGGGATATCGCTGATATTTCAATTGCTGCTTTGCTGCTCATAAACATACTTGCTATACTCAAGCTCACTTCTCAAGACCCAGAAGTATTTACTATGAGTAGCAAATACTTGAAGTTGCAAAAACAGAGCTAAAGCAATATTTTAAGTTGTCATCCCAGTCTGTAATCCAGCCTTTCATGAACTTCATCAAAAATGTTATGTTTTAACATAATACTTTTATGCTCACTAACTGAGTGCCACTGGATCCCAGTGTCAGCTACTCAAATGACATACTTTTTGGTGAAAATTACTCTTATATTACAACGTTTGTAGTTATGAATTTGACTATAGGATCAAGTCTAGAAAAATCTAGATTCCAGACTGGAAAAATCTAGATTCCAGACTGGGATGACAACTTAAATTGCTTGATGTGAACATAAAATAGCTCATGTCATCACGTTATCAATACAACTTCTTTAATAAAAACTAAATCAATTCCCGTAATAATTGTACTAGCTAAGGCTAAAAGGCAGAGGGTTATTAGTGAGGGAAAATATGAATACTCAAAGCACACAACAATATCATGAATTCATTCGAGGATTTTTTACTTTATTCGATGAAATAAAAAAGGAAGACGACCCAATTTATAATTCCAGAGTCGGTTTTAATGCAGTAAAGTTTCTAATAAAGCACCCCATCTGGAATTTGGAGACAGATGAAGACAAAAATAAAGCTTATGAAGTTATTCTTCCAGAGCAGAACAAGATAAAGAAAGCTGAACAAAAGCTTGAAAGTGAAGTTAAAGCAAGGTTAAAAGAGTATGTTGATGATATCGTAGGAGTTTCAATATATGGCGATCACGCAAGTATTACACTGGTAGATGACAAAAAAGAGTTTAAAATCAGCGAGTTTTTAAATAGTGACTTTTGTCAGAAGAAAGGAATTTCGGGATTTTCAACGCTGCATAGTGATGGAAAGAGCGGAATGCACGGTTTTGTTGCCGAAGAAGGAGAAAAAAGAATAAGGCATTATGTTGTAACCGATGGTTCATATGAAATGACTTTGAATTGGTATGACAAAAATGGAAAAAAATGTACTATCAAAATCAAGATTGATAAAGATGGTGTAGATCTCACTGAACGTAATGGTGTTACTGAGGAACAATTAAAAGCAAATACAGATGTAAAAATAGGTGGCTTATTCCTATATCAAATACAATTCAAGGAGAAAGGACAAGAACAAGAGAATCAACAATCATCTGAAACTTTCATAGAAAGTGATATTAGTAAAGGTATTGGCGTTCAAGCTACTCAAGATCAAGAAGTTGAGTTTAAGCATGCAACGACTAGCACTACAAATTCTAATAACGCATCTGCTAAAAAGATTCCACCATCACTGCCACCTAGAGCTAGTTCATTACCTAATAATCAGAAAAAAGATGAGTATCAGCCAATACGGATTAATAGTAGAAATAACTACAATTCTCCATATTCTGATGCTTCTTCAAGCAGTACTATTTTCACCAAGTCTGTAATCTACAATCAAGATAATACACAAGAGGATGAACGGTATGACAATCCTACATTTGCTACATTTGGACATGCTGTACCTGGAAGCCGAAAATCAGATGAAAGTGAGCAAATATCTAATAATCGACAAAAAGGTACAATTTTTGATCCTACAGCTACTGAAAGCGCTGCAACAGCACAAGACGTTGCATTCAAAAAAGTTAAAGAATCACGCAATACTGGAAATAAGCAACCACTAAATGATGTAGCTTCGATTCTTGCATGGAAAGCAAAAAATGAGTTATTACGTAGTGAAAGTGAGTATGATGAAGAATTTTCTGACTTCGAAGATGGTTGGATCGATAACGAAGATGAGTATATAACGCTTTCAAATCCTCAATCAGATTATAAACAAGAAAAAGATTATCTTAGCACTAAGGAAAACGAAGAAAGAGGAAACGATAAACAAAAAGAAACCGAACAAGAAAATGAATCTCTAGAATACAACTCAACAGACATAAAAACAAACGATTCGGGCTATTCATCTCCAACTCACTCTAATCATGAAAAATCTCGAGTAAATTCTGGACAGTTAAAAGCGAGCCTAATGAATGTTGAACAAAGAGATGATACCCTACTTACGGAATTTACCAGTAAGTTGGGTAAAGAAACTCAGAAATTCCTGCTAAAACCAGTAAATCAAAAGAAAATGAGTGGGCAAACAAAAGAACATTTATTAGCAGCTGGATTGCTAAAAGACAATGCAGCGGAGAAAGAAATAAACGACTCAGGTTACTCATCTCCAACTTACACTAGCCACGATAATTTTCAGATAAATCCTGAACAATTAGAGAGGAAATTAGAAACCATTGAACCAAAAGATACATTGGAAAAATTGAATAAAGGATTGAGAGAACCTTCACACCAGGCTACTAAAGATTTATTCTCAGAAAGTATGTTGAAAGAAATAAAAGAAGGTAAAAAATATGACCCTGTACGTAAGTTATTAGAAAGAAAAGTGGCAGAACAAGAAAATGATAATACTAATCTGACTATAGACAAAAATAGTGAACTATATAAATTGCTAGAAAAAGATGCAGTACAACTGAAAGCTGGAATAGTAGAAGAGGAAAGAAAAGATACTTTAACAGAACGCAATGATAATCCTGATCGCAATAGAATTGCATTAGCAAACAAGAATAAAAAATTACTTTGGATTAAACGTATTGCTGAGCAACAGGAAAAAGATGATGGTATTTCAATATAGGCAAAAATAATTACTTAGCAAGCAATGGGTTTCATGTAATGGTAACCCTATTACAGAAGAGTATGAGCCACGTAAAAATAATACAAACATTCCTGCAAGACCTTGTATGTTGCACCCCCCTGCCCTGTTTTTCCACTCTTCTGATGCTAAATAATATTTAATTTCTTGTTCGCTGAGACGCTTAAATTTCACTATTGTAACTACAGTCCTAATATGCTGTTTAGATTGATCAGGAGTTAATAAACACACACTGGTGTATACTCTATGCCTTCTTCCTGATAACAAGCGAACGCATTTTTCTGCTTGCTCAACGTTTTCAGCTTTGAGCAGTATCCTTCTACCACAAGCAACAACTGTATCAACACCAAGCACAAAGTAATTTGGATTTGCACTTTGTATTTTCTCGGCTTTACTTTTTGCCATACGGATTGAGTAATCTTTTGGCAGCTCTTTCTTCAAAGGTGATTCATCTGTATCTGCTGGCAAAACCAAACCTGGCTTAATATTTATTTGTTTTAGTAAGGCTACTCGCCTTTCTGATGATGAAGCAAGAATAAGATTATCTAGAGATTGTTCTATCACTTGAGCCTTTTTATTATCCTACCCTTTCTTGCATTCCTATCATAAATACTCATCTCAACTAACACTCTATCGCCTATAATGATACGTATTTTACTTCTTCTCACTCTTCCTGATACATGACAGATAATCTCATGTTCATTGTCCAGCTTCACTCTAAATTCTGCTGCAGGTAGTAAAGCAGTTACTGCCCCTTCCACTTCAAAAATTGTTTTTGATTTGTCTTCTTTTATCATTGTCGTATTATAATTTAATAATCTTTTTCAGTCTACTATAGATTTTAAATTATTATCAATACAAGAGATTTTTATACTCTACTTGAGTATTGCTCTTGCAACTTAACTCCAATCATCTCCTTAACAATGCAAGAGGAAAGCGAGCTACCTACGCTTCTACTCTCTGCTACCTTCTCAATAGAACTTATGTTAGAAGATGAATCATTATCACAATTTTCCTCATCGCTATCAAGTCCACTATCAAAACTTGAAGATCTGGATAACTCTGTCTTCTTTTGTGAGGCACTATCAGGCTCACTAAAAACGTTTCCTGCTAGAGTATAAAATTGATGATTGAAGCTTCTTTGTTCAATAGAACTCATGTTAGAAGATAAACCATTATCACTACCATATCCGCCATCAGAGCTTGAAGATCTGAGTAACGTCATCTTTTCTTCCAGTGGAACACAAGACTCATTATTAGTCTCATTAAAAATATTTCTTGTTGGAGTATAAAATTGATTATTTAGGCTTCTTTGTTCATCAGCATGAATTTTTTCTTCCAGTCCATCAGCTATTTCTACAACTTTATCATCCCATTCATTCTCACACTCTAGCTTGCTTCTTAACTCTTCAACTTCCCATGCTAGTTTGCATATCCCTTGTTCATAAGATTCCAGTTGTGCTTTATGCTCATCTTTCAACTCTTGCACTTGAAGTTTTAAATTGCTTATATAATGCTCCTTTTCCTTCATTATGTGTGCTGCTTCTTTTAATTTGTCTTCTAACTCCTTCTTTTCTGTATTAACATCTTTTAGCTTACCCTCTAGCTTTCCTTTTGCTTCACATACATTTTTAAGTTCTTGTGCTTTCTCTTGTAACTCTGCTAACACACTTGCTAACTTTTCATCTTTTTGTGCCAGTTCAGTTTGCAATTCTGTGTTTTTTCGCTCTTCTTTTCCAAAACTGTTTTGTAAATCAGTTATTTGTTGTGAAGCAACTTCTGGTTTTTCAGTGTGCTGTAAATTGACTTCCAATGCATTGCTATTAATAGAAGGAGAAGAAGGAAGGCTATTATCAGCATCAACTTTATGATCTAACTTCCCCTCTGGTTCCTTACCTTGATAAGCCACCATAGATTCATTGTAAAAATTAATAGGAGTAGCCCTATCCTCTTCTAGTGATTCCATTACAGCATCATATAAGGAGAGACCTTGAATATATAATTCATCGTTTTGCTTTATTAATTCTAGAATCTCCTTCGATGACACAAAATCTTCACCATCAAATTTTAGTACTTCAGTTATGCCATCACTACTCACATTCATAATCATGGTACACATTCCGGATCCATGCTTTACAGGCCAAGTGCTTGTCATTTCATAACATGCACCTTCTTTAAATTCATAATATCTTTTCTTATCTTTTTGATGAGCGTGTATTTCATGTTTTTTATTGCAATAGATATTCAGTTCTTTAATATCTTTCTCTTGCTGTAAAACTTCACTAATCTTTGTTGGCTCACTCTTATCGTAATTAATAAGGTTAATATTCAAAACTCTATGATCGTTACCAGTTTCTGTGTAATAAGCTTGAAGCTCTACGTCTTTCTTCTCAAAATATTTACTTGCAGCTTTTTTTCCCTGCTCTGCCAATTCTATGCATTTATTTATATCTTTCTCAAAGCTCTTATTAGCAGACTCTGTTACTGCTTTATCTATGTACGTTTGTTTGAAATCTCTATCGTTTATTAGGTTATAAAAACTCCACTCATCCCCAAAAGCCCTCTGCACATAAGTGAAATTCTTTTTTTCCTTTAGTTTTCTTAAGAACCATACCTTTTCTTTAAGATTTTTCAGTTGAAAGCTTATCCTTGCCTTTACACTAGAGTTTTCTGCGGGAATACTAATTTCTTCTAATTCTTTAAATAATTTATTATCTTTTATAATTGAGTAGCAAAACTTCACAATAGCAGAATTTGCAAACGAAGGATCTTTTTTTATACCTTCATCAAGAATTTCTTTAAAATGTGCAAATTGAGGTAGAACATAAAAATTTATTATTTCTTTTTCTGATCTCGTTTTATTAGCATGAGAGATATTATCTAATTGTGAATATAACTCTTTGAATGTATGGTAGATAAGTGTAGAGTAATAAACTTCCCTATTCAGTGAAGTTGGTCCTATACAAAAATGCTTTTCAAATTGATCACCTATTTTTCCTGCATCTACTGCTTTATCTCCCTTAGTCAAACCTGCAATCATAATACGCCTCCTTTAACTATGTTTATATTATAACAATCAACATGTATTTAAGAAAAATCACACTGCTCACTGTGCGTTTACACTGCTACTTTGCATAATAGATTGCTTGAAGTCACACAAGTATCGTTTTTTATTAGATAAAAGTTAACAAGGCGTTTTCATAGATTTTTAAGCTTAATAACATCCTCTCTATTGGGACTAGTTGAAATTAGATGAATTGATACGCCTATTAATTCTTCTATTTTTCTCACATATTTCATCAAATTTGCAGGTAATTCCTTAACTGACCTTTTGCCTTGAGTTTTCTCTTTCCAACCAGGAAATTCTTCATATATTGGCTCTAATTCTTTTTGTATTGAATGTGATGCGGGTAAATAATCATACATTTTTCCGCCATACTTATAACCAGTGCCTATTTTAATAGTATCAAAAGAATCAAGAATATCTAATTTGGTTAATACAATGCTTGAAACTCCAGAGAGTTGTACGGCCTGGCGCACTAAAACTGCGTCAAACCATCCGCAGCGCCTTCTTCTATTGCTTACTGTTCCAAGTTCCTTACCTATAGAAAATAAGCTGTCTCCAATCTCGTTATTTTGTTCAGTAGGAAATGGACCATTACCCACTCTTGTGGTATACGCTTTTGCTACACCAGTAATGTGCGCATTGTAGGATAATCCTGAGCCTGTTATCGCTTGAGATGCTACGGTATTACTTGAAGTAACAAAAGGGTAAGTTCCGTGGTCGATATCTAAAAATGCGCCTTGAGCGCCTTCAAATATTATTTTCTTACCTTCTTTCATAAAATCATTTAGTATCTTCCACACAGGTTTTTTGTATAAAAGAATTTTTTCTGAAATCTCTTGAATTTCCTTTAATATTTCTTCTTTTTTAACTACCTGGTAGTTAAGTCCTTTTCTGATAGCATTATGGTAATTCAGGAGAGCATCCACTCTTTGATTGAGCTCATCTGCGTTTTCTAAGTCACAAAGGCGTATAGCTCTCCTGCCAACTTTATCTTCATAACATGGCCCTATCCCTTTGTTTGTTGTACCAATTTTGTGATTTCCGTTTAAATCTTCAAATAGCTTTTCCTTGTCCTTATGTACGCTAAGTATTAATGGACAGCTCTCGGATACCATCAAGTTGTTATAGTTTATGTCCATTCCTTTAACTTTCAATGACTCTATTTCTGAGACTAGAGCATGCGAATCAAGAGCAACACCGTTTCCTATAATAGATATTTTGCCTGTTCTCAAAACAGCAGAGGGCAGTAAATTTAATTTATAAACCTCATCATTTATTACTATAGTGTGCCCTGCATTATTTCCTCCCTGAAATCTCACAACTACATCTGCATTCTCAGAAAGATAATCTACTATTTTACCCTTGCCTTCGTCACCCCATTGCAGACCAACAATTACAATATTATTCATCACTATTTTCTAGATTAATACGTAAATATTAATGCAGCATGCTACAAATGAAAAGAGAAATCTACGCCTTCCCTATATTCTTAAAATAAAGAGAACTATATTATCGATTTTCTTAATATATTATCAGATTATTCATCATTATATAATATAATTTACAATATTTTTACAGTGAGGTGTTAATTATGAAAGAGGCAAAGGGAAATAATAAGAGTCCAGCAGTTAGATTAAAGACCACAGCTAAAGAGTTCGATTTTAATAAATTAAGAGCAGATCAAGCTAATAAATTAGCAAATTCTGGTGAAACAATGTTCTTAGATTTTCAAAGGATGAATTTTATTATTAACGAAAAAGAAATAGATAAAAATTTTATTATTGCACTTAAGGAAGGAGCTAAAGATTATAAAAATGAGATTTTTAACCGTGATAATTTTGATAATCTCTCTGAAGAAGGTAAAGCTTTTATGGAACCAGTACTTAGGGAGCTTGATCAAGATAGACTATCTGAAGTTTGGGAAAATCATTGTAATAGCCCTACAGTTGCTGATGAGAAAAAAATTGATGAATATAGAAAGGAATTTGAGAGATTTTATAACGCAGGGAGAAGCTCTTATCATCTATTCTCCAAAAAAGATTACCGTGCATTAGCAAAGGAAATTTTCAAAGAAATGTTTAGATACGCTGAAGCAAAGGTTCCAAGTGATGCTATTTTAGAAGAGTTAGTCACCAATTGTAATCAAGCAGGGTATGGGGCTGGTATATTTAATGAATCTCATGCCGCACTCAGTAGTTGTAATTTAACTCCACACAGTCCTAAAAAAGCGCTAAACATTTACTGCACCGACCACAACCGCATAAAAGTGACGTCTGATATGGCAATGCCTATAACCACGATTGACAATCCGGAAGAGAAAATGTGTGACCTATCCAGCTCATTAGAATTCACACTTGAATCTCAAGATAGCAAAAATGGTATAATATATAAAGAAGGTAAGTTATCACTTACTATTCCTGAAGGGCTAAAAAACTATAAAGATAATGGCAAGAGCTTGTTTGACATTATTAAAGAATATTTTCAGAAATTCTGTGCAGAACTAGGATTTAAATATGAGACAAAAATACAAATAGAGCATGACTTAGGTACTCAAATCAAAGTAAATAACTATTTAGATGGTACGATATCAACCATAGGATCAGATGCAAATGAAGAATTTATTAATCTTTTAAGCAAAAACCTCAGAGAGAAGTTATTGGAATCAGGAGTTGCTCTAGGAGGTGAAGATGTTGATGATATTATTGAAGTCAGAGTATCTGCAGTTATGGATCTACTGCGTGATTATACTAAATTGGAAGATAATAAAGAAAACAGAGAGTTATTAATAAGTGAAGTAGCAGATAATTTAGGGCTTTCCACTCAAGATAAAACAGCATCAGAAGTATTGATGGAATTAAACTCTTTACCTTCTTCGATAAAAGGTCAGGTTAATCATAATCAAGTGCAGTTTGTTGTAAATATTTTTACCAATTTAATTGTTGAAGGAAAAAGCGAAGTATACAAAGAAAAAAATGCAATTAATGCAATTGATGCAATTCATCAGAAGATAGATAAGGCGATTGTTGAGCAAGAAAAAAGAGCAACCAACAAACAAGATATAGAAAATGATAAATGGACAGACAAAATAAAAAAACAGAGATTATCTATGGAATCACATGGGCATTTGCATTAAAGATACTGTGTACAGAGGCGTATTATGCTCAATTTTGCCTTTCATTTAAAGCACTCAAATTGGTTCTGTCGCATTTGTAGGGAAGTAGAAAGAAGAATGATATAATTGTCTAAAAATAAAGCAAAGATGTTTCGTATCAATCAAAAATTATTGCCATATTTCAAAGGATTTAGCTTTTCAGCGATGTTATCTGTATACATGAAATGTCGATTCTCTTTGAGCTATCGAGATTTGGAAGAAATTATGAGTATAAGGGGAGCAAAAATTGACCATGCTACGTTACAAAGTGGTTTATCACCACTGATAGATTAGGCAGTAAGGAAAAGAAAGAAGCAGGTTGGTAGTAATTGGAGAGACCTACATTAAATTAAACGGTAAATGGGTTTATTTATATAGAGCACTATTGGTAATACTGTAGACTTCCTCTTGTGTGTTAGTAGAGACAAGTCTGCAGCACTCCGCAAAGATTACTATTACAGGTATAGAAAATATTCGCATGATTCAGAAAAAACAAATTATCGGAGCTAATGACAATGTTTCTACTTTTGAGAATTTTGCTATGTTAATGGCTCTATAACTCCTATAATCTCAGCTTTAATGATCTTCTTTTCTATGGTTTATAGATGCGACAAAATCAAGAAATCTAATGATTTATATAAACCCCATAGCATGTCGAACGAAGCTTTTTTTAAGAAAATCTGAATTTTCAACTACCATTAAACCAAGATTGCTCAGAACTTTAACGCAAAGTATTCTGTTGGAAAATATTCTATTTAGTCCATCAGTTGCAAGTGCCATAGTAAAATTATCAAAGTATCTATCACGTGAAATTTTCTTCAATAGATAATTACTGCCAACATCAATGCCAGAGGATTTTGCAGCAGTTATTTGTCTAATAACACTCTCTACATCTCTCATTCCAAGGTTAAGTCCTTGACCTGCAATCGGGTGGATTGAATGTGCTGCATCGCCAATCAGCAAAATTCTGCTTTTATGAAGCTTCCTCGCGAAAGAAAAACTCAAAGGATAAAGTCTTCTTTCACCCTCTAATTCAATTTCTCCCAAATAAGAACCAAATCTTTTTTTGAGTTCTATGACAAATTCCTCTTCGGATAAGCTCATCAGCATTTTTGAAATTTCGCATTTTTCTGTCCAAACTATTGAAGAAGTATAGCCACCTTTCATTGGCAAAATTGCAAATGGACCACTAGGAAAAAACCTCTCTACAGCTAAGTTTTGGTGATGTAATTCATGTTTTACATTAAATACCATGCTATTTTGTTTATAATCAAATTTTATCATTGGTATAGAAAACAACTCTGGCAACTTAGAGTTTTTACCTTCAGCACAGATAAATAGTGATGATATCAATTTTTGATCATTATCAAGAGTAACTTCCATGTATCCTTTGTCACAAGAGATTGTTTTATAGGAACGTGGAGAATATATATTGAGTTTATGCAAAAAATTGTTATTGATTGCATTCCATATAATAGCGCTCTTGATTACATAGCCCATTGGCTCTTCACCAACCATTTTATGGTCATAATGTACAGTAAATGGACTATCTCCATCTAATATGCATATATCAAGTATTGGTTCAGCTTCGCCTTCTAAGAGCCGCCAAATCCCTGATTTTTCTAGTATTTTTTTTGATCCTTGAGAAATAGCGAATGCTCGATTATCATCAACTGCACGTGGTAAATTATTTTTCTCAATTACGGCTACAGATACAGAGTCATTACTCAGGCCAATAGCAGTAATAAGACCAATTAGTCCACTACCTGAAATGATTACATCGTAATTCATTTTATTAACCTAAAATTACATTCTACCCATTTTAATAATAGTGAAAAATGTTCTTCCTTCAACGCTTTAAATGTGATATTTTTATTCATTAATTAAAGATTTTAAGTGTTACTACCATTTTTATTAATTCTATCTCTAATTTCTAAGTTCATTGAAATTGATATTTCTGTACCTAGTTTTCCTGATATAGTACGCTATTTTAACGTACCGGAAGGCACAATTCAATTAACTATTGCTTATAATTTTTTAGGCGTTTGCATAGGAGGGTTATTTTTTGGTCCATTGTCTGAATGCTATGGCAGAAGAAGGATGATGATCATAGGCAACACTTTGCTACTCATCGGTGCTGTTGGCTGTGTTTTTGCGCTGTCAGTTTCTTGGCTTTTAATCTCTCGCTTTATTCAAGGCATTGGTGTTAGCACATCTGTAGTTGTATTTGCAATTATTGCAGACAGCTATAAAGGCAACGAAGCAGTAAAATTTATTGGAATCATGAATTCTATTATCACAGTTCTCATAGCAATTGCACCAGTATTAGGCAGTTTCATCAACAAAATTGTTGGGTGGCGTGGCAACTATGCAAGTGTTGCAATACTTTGTTTCATCTCTTGGGTTTTGCTGCTTTTTCTGTTACCAGAAACAAAAAAGGACCGTGATATTTTTAGTCTAAAAAAAATGATGAAAGACTATAAAAAATTATTATCAAGTTCAAAATTTATGATGTTGTCTTTGGCACAGAGCCTTTTTTCTGCGGCTTATATGTCATTCATTACTTGTGGCCCTTTTTTGTATATGGAAACTTTTGGTTTATCCAGCACTATTTATGCGCTACATCAAAGTGCAATGGTTGGGTCTTTCTCACTAATTAGCCTGTTTTCCAGTAAGATCTTAAAGAAACTTGGAGCAATTTGGTGTGTAATTTCCGGTACAGGCGTAATTGCTATTGGATCCCTATCACTTTTAATATTCAGTATAATCATGCCCAGTGCTTACTACTTAGTAACGCTGTCTATGGTTATTTTTTGTATTGGCTGTGGAATTTGTCAAGCAGTCATTTTCAATGCATCATTAAATATTTTCCCTGAAATGAAAGGTACAACTTCTTCTGCAATTTCATTTATTAGAGCTTCTATCATGGCTATTTTTATCGGCTTAACAAGCTACGTTTACGATGGTCAAGCAACCAGTGTAGCTATTCTTGTTTTTTTGCAGTAGTTCTAATTTACTGTCTATTTATTGTTTTCAAGGTCTGGAGAAGATCTATAATCACCATATAGATCCTTCTCATTTCTAGTTATTGCGGTAATATGTATTGTAACTTTGCCGGCTGCTCTAGATGTATCTCTTCCAAATCACCTAATCTATATTAGTTAAAGAGTATTATCTTGCTCATGCGTCTAAAGTTTGAGAGCCAATTTTCAGCAATCCAATCAAATTCCAATTTTTTTCAAACAACTGTTTCTTGCTATTTTTGTACCTTAAAAAATTTAGCTTACTTTTACGCTAGCTTGTTCAAATAGCATTAGTACGACTTACTTTTTTTGAATGTAGAGATTTTTTAGGGATTGTCCTCTTAAATTCTATAGTATCTTGTTTAACATTGAAACGAGAATCCAGTTTCAAGCATTGAGGTGATGAAGAAAGGGCTGCTTTTATTCCACCCCTCTCAACTACTCGAGTAGTGGACAATGGAATACGATTACTTTCGTTTATACTAATCAGCACGTCAAATTCTATGCTATTATTGTGTTGTTTGATGTTGCTAGCTCTAATTTTACCATTTCCAAACCCAAACGTTATAGAATTACTCTCATCATGATTGATGTCTGCAGAATCAGGCAAAATAGCAAAATTCGCGTTGTTTACAAATCGAGAAAACGCATTTTTGATGTCGTTAAATGTACCGTAATGGTCTATATGGTCGTCATTAATACTTGTTACAACAGCAATATCTGCAGGAATTTTTAACATAGTTCCATCAGACTCATCAGCCTCAATTAAGAAAATGTCACTTTTGCCAAGTTTTGCATTACTCTGATAGGAATTTAATATTCCTCCAACAATTACAGTGGCGTCAGCACCAGAATGATCAAAAATGGAAGCAATCATAGCTGTCGTCGTCGTCTTGCCACTTGAACCTGAAACTGCTATCACATATTTACTTTTCATAATTTTAGCCAGCATGTCTGACCTATGTAAAACGGTTTTATTGTTATTTCCTGCTGCAACTAGCTCCACATTATCAGGTTTTATTGCGGAAGAATGTACAACTATTTGAGCTTGTCTAATACTACTTGCATCGTGACCAATATAGACCTCTATACCTAATTTTTGTAACCTATCTATATTGTCGTTTGATCGCGTATCACTGCCTTGAACTTTATAACTGGAATTATGAAGAATTTCAGCAATTGCGCTCATTCCAATTCCACCTATACCGATTATATGTATTACTTCTTTTTTAGTGCTGTGCATATTTGGCAGTAGACGTTTACTTATTACTAAATTTATTATAGTATAATTTAAAATCCTCATGGTATCGAACCATTTCACTAAGTACAATGATAAAAAAACTAGCCTTTCTATGTCTAATATTCGTTTTGATGAGTAGTTGTAGTTTTAGAAATAGGTGTAATCACACTGCAGGTCATTATAAAATTGGCAATAGCTATACAATAAATGGTATCACCTACCACCCAAAATACTGTAGCTGTTACGAAGAAGTAGGAATCGCATCGTGGTATGGAATAGAAGATCATGGCACAATTACAGCCAACGGTGAAGTGTTTAATCGTCACTTGATTTCTGCAGCACATAAGACCTTGCCCCTACCCTGCTTTGTTCGTGTTACTAATTTAGAAAATGGAAGGAAGCTTGTTATAAGAGTTAATGATAGAGGGCCATTTGTTAAAGGTAGAATAATAGACTTGTCAGAAAAAGCAGCACAAGTTTTAGGACTTCATAAGTCTGGGCTTGCGAAGGTAAAAGTCGAGTACTTAAGAAAGAGGTCAGAACAATTGATACAAAATACTCCTCATTACAAAAGGCAATATGAAAAAGAAATGCAGAAACGTCACCCAAAACAAAACAATGCAGAAAGTAAGGGATATGTAGCATTTTTTGTAAACGCTCAGGTAGCTAAATCAGCTGCATCAAAGCTTCGTAATCAAGGAATAGAAAATGTTAGATTGCTTTTCAAGAATGATCAATATTGCGTAAAAGTAAGTTAAAACCTGCATTACAGATTGTGTAGCATGCCAGAAACTATTTGACAAATGAGAATGTTCCAAAAGCATGTGCATCAAGTTGAGAAACTATCGTGAAATATAGCAATATTTAAGATTGGTATTTTATTTGTTACATTTCAGGTAGTGACAGCTACCTCAGCTATAGCTGTAAAAAATAATCTACCACTTAAGAAATTTCATTAAAAAAGGGAGTGTTAAATAAACTGTGTCAAACCAAGAAATAAAAATATAATTGATATAAAAATGGAGGTTTGACATGAATCAAGTAAACAGAACTACCGGTTTGGTAGACTATAAAGAACTGGAAGCAAATATTCTATCATCGATAAGAGAAGGAAGGCCGCTGACGGGAAGAGATGGAGCATTAACACCGTTTATAAAAAGTTGCTGGAAGCAAGCCTGGAAGGTGAGATAGAAAACCACTTGTTGGTTGAAAGTGGAGAAAATAACCGAAGAAATGGTAGAAATGCAAAAACTTTACGTACAAGTGCAGGCTCATTTGAGTTGTTATACCAAAATCCATTACTGACCGAACAAATAAGAAACATTACAAACTCGTTTAATAGTAGTACTGGAAATATTGACAATAAAATTACACAAAACATCTTCAAGTAAACCTATGGTATCGTAGATACTATTGCGTAAAGTATTGTATTTGATATATTGCCACAACCTTTCAACAGGATTCAGTTCCGGTGAATAAGGAGGCAAGTATATGATGGTAATGTTTTCCTGAATTTTCAAACTTTTTGATCTATGCCAACTTGCACAATCCATTACAAGAAAGGCTTCTTTCGTGCCTAAATCTTTCGACATCTGCTCCAGAAATATATTCATACAATCAGTGTTTACATATGGAGCAAGTAGGCTAATTTTCTTACCACTTCTTGGATTTACCGCACTGTAGATATAGAAATTTTGTCTACCAATTTTCATTTTAACCTGTGTTCTGACCCCTTTTTTAAACCATCCGTGTCCGATTTTTGAATGAGTTCCAAATCGTGATTCATCAAAAAAATACCTCCTTTTCAGGGTGGGAATTGACTATTTTATTGAAGTATTTTTTAAACTCTTCTTGCTTGTTTTTATCTTGTTTATGGTGAATTGGCCTCGGTGTTATGTAAGAAAACTTCATCCTTTGTATCTCACGGTGCACTGTTGATTTGCTAATGTTTAGGCCAAATTCCTCTGAGATTTTTATTTGCACTTCCTTAATAGTAATATTTGGATTTCTTTCTACCCATATTTCAATTTGCTCACGTTGATTTTTGTTTAATTTGCTTTTTCTTCGCCGCTGAGACGGGGAAAATAATCTTTCTACTCTACCAAATTTTAGATGCTTTATCCATTCAGTCAAAGCAGTCCTTGAAATTTTACATATTCTTGCCACAGCGCTTATACTACTTTCTTTTCCTGCTATCACCGCTTGTAACTTTTTTGAAACATATGCGTTATTTCTGACCTTTTTTAACATTTCTTTCGCCAAATTTACAACTTTTTCGTCTAATAGTTTTGACCTTAATGCCATTTATACCTCTCTATTTTATCTACTTTAGTATCACTTCTTTCCCATTATTGTCTATCTGTTCTTTATATAGTGGGAATTGGTATTAACACCTAGAGACAGGGAATGAAGCTTTGAACCCCAAATAGTTAGAAAAAGACAAACAAGCCTACATCCAGAACTTGAAGCAAAGGTTCTTAAGCACATTTGCCAGTGGCATGGGATACAGAGATATAGCGTCACATATTGAGGAAATTTACGATCACAAAATATCAGCGGTAGAGATATCAAGTATTACTGACAAACTGCTACCAGTAATCAACGAATGGCGTAGTCGTCCGCTGCAGTCTGTATATCCGATAGTTTTCATGGTTTTTTAAAGTCAAGGAGGACGGGCATTGTGTAAGTAAATGTATGTATAATATATTAGGTATAGATCAAAATGGCAGAAAAGAAGTATTAGGTTTTTATTTAGCTGAAAGTGAAGTTCTGATTGGGAGTACTAAATGATCTCAAAGAGAGAGGAGTGGAAGATATTCTAATTGCATGTGTAGATGGGCTAAAAAGCTTTCCTGCAGCAATAAACAGTGTGTTCCCTAATGCATGTATCTTATAACATAATTTAGTATATTAATCAAGAGATTAATAGTAACTTGCATTCATGAAACCCGATCGGCTTCTATGTTAATTTGTAATAATTTAGATTTGATCTGATAGATTAGTTGTCACAACCTATATGAATCACACACATAAATTTATAAAAATCATTACCAACCTATTTCACTGAGAATAATTCCACTTTCAAAGCACTCTATTCCTTGTTTCATATATTGAACAATGTTACCTGGAAGATTGCTGATATTAAAAAAACGTAGCTCTCTACACTTATTTGGCTCCATATTCTTTATCTCATTGTGCCATTTACAACACTTAAAGAAAAAATCAATGTAGTCTGGTTTGTGAGGATAGTGAATGATAGACGTAAAATTTAAATCACTTTTTTTTATGTCAATTTCCAACTCTTCTTTAGCCTCTCTTATCATGGCAGATGTAACAGATTCCTCCGGCTCAAGATGTCCAGCTATTAATCCCCAACAATTTCCACTCAATTCAGTATTGTGCCTTAGTGAAAGCAGCACTGAATTTTCTTTTATTAACAGAAGATTTACAGAAACATGAACCTTGTGGCGGTTATTATTCATGAGTGATTCCTTATGATATTTAACAATTGCAACCTTACCCAGGTGGTATGAACAAGTGCTGCTTGGTTAACCATCTTTCTACTCTAGTTAGTGTACTAAATTGTCATTGTCAATAACTAATTCTTTTATCTTTTTCCAAATCTTCATAAGCTCTGTGGACAAAATTTTAGAGAAGCCATATAAGAGCCTCAACAAAATCTAGAAAACCCATAAAAACCTCAGATGTTTTGTCAAATCTGGGAAAAATACGCCTAAAATTTTTAATTTTACTGAAAAACACTCAATCAAATGACGTTCTTTATAAATGTGCTCATCGTAATACCTTTGCACTTTTCGATTTCGTTTTGGGGGCTGTACATCCCTTGCTTTCGAGACTTGCAACAAAAACATTGCTATCGTAGCTTTTATCAGCAACTAAAGTAGTATTATAGACATTTTCAGTTAATGTTGCTGCTGTGTGTAATCTCATTCCTTTGATCAACAGTTAGAGCAAACTTAAGAGGATTTCCAAGTGCATCAATAAGTGCATGTATCTTAGTTATGAAACCACCTTTGTTTCGCCCTAAAGCTTCTTTCTCCTGGGAGTGTTTTGTATAGCCAGCTGAACATTGGTGGATCAATTATAACAGTTTCTAAATCTGACCCTCGTTTTGCGTACTCCAATAAATTCTTCCAAATATCCCTTTCGCACCACCTCTTAAATCGTTTGTGTATACTTCTGTAATTGCCATAGCTTTTTAGCAAAAGCCTCCACTGTTTGTGCCATATGCCACACTGCTTCTATTTAAACGTTTTTCGTCTTTGCTATGTATTCCTTTCACGCTTTTTATGAATTCTAAAATTTGTTTCCAATTTCTTTCTTTTATATAATGTTCCATTCGTAGTTTTTCCATTCTTATGCTCATTAGATTGAACTACCTCTTTTTTTTCTTTTCTCTCTTATTTTTTGTCCACAGAGCCTAGTGATGCTAGAATTTTTTTTGCGTAAGTTTCAGTTTCAAAACACACTACAAAATTTTTGGTTTAAATTTTTTTCAAACTATAAGTCCAACGTATATCAGTAAATAGAATAGACAATAATTAAAGTACCTATATGATGAGAAAAAAACTTTTCTTGTTTCATTCTAGCTAATGTTAAAGGTGTATATTGATTTTTCATGTAAAATTTTAACCTTCACTCTTTTTTTTCATTTGCCACTTCTTGCAAAGGAAAAACCAGATATGTTTTACGATCAAAACAGTGGTTTGCAGCTACCACTACCTAGTAATATGATTATAGGTGATAATAATAGTGCCCTGATAACTCATTACAAAAGTGATTCTCTCATAAAAGACTCAAGAAAAGTTGTCTCATTCGAAATTGATAAGTCTGATATCTACCACTATTACATAAGAGGAGATGTGCTAATTAGCAAGGGTGATGTTTCAGAAGAAACATGTTATAGTAGTTACCCAACATGTATGAATTACGAACGTCATGTTAACAGTACAGGAAAAGTGTTACCAGATAAAATATTGATAAATGGATATCACTTTATATATCTTCATGCAAGTGAAGGTGCAGCAGGTACTGCTTATGATACATATATATACAGAGGTATGATTGATGACAAGTGTGTTTTTTTTGACATTTACTCACGTCAGGTAAATCCTTATAACTACTTAGATACTACTGGTGATGTATCTTCAGTACAAAATGCATACCACTCTTTTAATAATGATATTGAAACTGTAAATAATATTATAAGAAATACAAAGTTTAATATTAATAAATAAGTTTATTAATAGGTAAAAAATAGATCATTCGCTGTCATTTTTATGAAAGGTCACATTACCTGTGGGTTAAAGTAAAGGATAGAGCCAACCCATAAAGCCAAACTCTGAGTATTATCATACAATCATTCGTTGAATAAAAAAATACTCTACCCTCTTATGCACCATAACAAGTTAGCCTCTAATATATTTAGGATATATTATTTCACCTTTAAAACTTGTCAATTACTATTGTAGAAAATTTTTCTAACCCAAAGTAGTTTACGGCAAAAGCTTCTCAATAGAATGAATGTATAACCTTTTACTTATTTTTTAATTTTGTTTTTGTCATAAGCGTGTCTTAATTCTTATCGTAAAATAAATTACTACTAATTTAGTAGTATATATCGCTAATAAATTAAGTAACATAGCCATTTCCAATGGTCAAAACCAAGTGCGGTGAGAACTCTTTTTCTTGGGATGCGTTGGTCTACCACGTGTACCATACGAACTTTTTTATATGGTGATTTTATTATACTCTAAAACCATCTATATTAGCCTACTTCAACTAAATTCACATATGAACTAATCTGCCTAACTTTGTTGCAAAGATTTCAAGCTTCTGTTTTCACAATCCTATTTTTACGCGGCTTGTTCTCACAAATATACGATCTTTTTTGCAATTTTAGAAAGAGTAAATAATTCAAATTTTTGTGGCACTGAAATAGATGTTTCTTTAGTTACAACAAGGTCTATTTTTTTGTAAATAAAAATGTTTTATAATTAATTATTAGAATGAAAATATCATACTTGGCTCTCAAGAAACTTCTTGTTGTACAGCGGTAAGGTTTGGAGAAAAAAAATTTGCTTGGCAACGATAATTTACTAAACTAAAGTTTATATAAAATACAAAATGAGGTTGCGAGTATGGAATCTAGCTTAGATCACAATTACAATAAAATACTTGATATATTAAAATGTGCTATTGATGATAATCAAGTTAAAGCAAGAAAACATCTTAGAGTGGAAAGATGGCTAAGGGTTTATATTCAATTAATTGAGGATTTTAATGAGGAAGAACTAAAATTTTTCTCTGATATATTTTCAGATAATTCTTGTTGGAATGGAATAAAATTAAACAATAAAGTTGTTGGTGAAAGATTAATTGCAGAAAGAAGTAACAATGGACAAGAAAATCCGCTTGATCTTTCTGATAGATATTATTTAGCGTGTAAATATTGCCTGGAAGATAAGATCCCTGGATTGTTTGAGCAAGTATTTGAGCGGTTTAAAAGAAGTGCCTTTAGGGAAGTTAGGTCTGATGATGTGTTGAAGGAAAAATTACTTAACCATATAAAAGAAACTAGTCCAATAAAAGCTTTTTGGTCTTTTCTTATTGATAAACAGACTGGAAAACTAAACGAATATCAATCAGTTGAAGGTTTGCAAAAATCTACACAGATAAATTCCAGTAAAAATTGGGAGGAAGGTATAGAGTTCTTCTATAATAAATTGCAAAATGATCCGGGTATTTCTAGTCAAGACAAAGATAATATGTTAATTGAAGCAGCTTTATCTGGAGTAAGGGGTTACAAAGAAGTAGACACTATAGAGTTTTGTTTAAGCAAAACGGATAGTAAGCAAAAGGAAAAGTTACTAGAAAGAGATTATAAGGAAAATACTTATTATGCAGTATTAAGCGCACTAAGAGATCAGTATTGCTTTGATTCTTTTATGGAGTTAAGTCTATTATGTAATCAATTTACACGTGAAAATTATGCGACCTTTTTATCTTCATTATCAGATAAAGTACTGAAGAATCCAGATTTGTCTGAGGAAATAAAAAAATGCATGATGAATGTTTGGGAGCGTATAATAAAATTTGGAACTCAAGGCCATAGGCGACAATCTACCTTCTCTATTTTTGAGGATTATTCAGTTACATGTGCAATAGCAAATTTAATTGTGGATCCAAGTAGACAGAAAGAAGGAGCGTTAGAGAAGATATTAAAGCACGTAAATAACAAAGAAATGAGTGATGAAGAGATAAAAAAGGTTAAAAGTCTTGTGTTAAGAAAAATTCAGTTATTTCATGGAGGCAAAAAATTGCAGTTGGGAGAACAAGTATTTTCTAAATTAGCCGAAGAAGCTTCTAAAGAGCTATCTCTTGGAGTTGGTGATATTTTACCGCAATCAGAGATAAGCTTAGCTACTGATGCTCTGCAAAATATAAAGTTTTCAAGTCATAGTAAGTAGGAGAGTCATATGCCAAGCAATACAAAACCTCTTGAGTTAATACAACTTCTATTGATGGAAAATACATCAAAAGATAAGTTTTTTGACTTTCAAGAAAGGTTTCAATCATTTATTAATCAATCTCCTTCTTTCTTGCATTCAGTTGGAAAAGAAGGTTTTTTTCCTAGTTTCTTTTTTGGTATGTTTGCTACTATGTTGGACACAGAGCTTGCTACTAAAGCTGATGTCAAAAAACTTTATTTTCGTTTTGATGATGATAGAACCTTAAAAATAGTTGTACTGACTAGTAAAAAAGAATTAAAGTGTATAACAATTTCTGATAGAGCTAACGACAATAAGCACCTAAGATTTAGTAAAGAAGAATTAGAAAAAATAAAGCAAGCAATAGGAGAGCCACTATTTGATGACTATAAAAAAGAAGAGCATGAAATAACAATTACGGGGAAAGAAGTAAGGTATGGGAAGATTGATCCGGCTTTTAGTGAAAAGACTGACCACTCAGAAAAGAATTTTACAAAAATAGAAAAGACCCAAGACCAACAAAACTTAGAGAACTTAATTTCAAAATTGAATAATCAAGATTCTGAAGAAGTAAAAAAGAACGCTGGAGAAGTATTTGATTATATTACAGACGTTTATAAGAAATATGAGAAAGAAAAAGTTCCATTTAGTAGTAAAGAATCAAGTTATCATGGATTTTTATCTGGGTTTTTAATGAATTTTAAGTATCGATTTCACCTTAAGCTCTATCTTGAGTTATTTGCTGGAAAAGGTTATGCAGATGTTGTCTTACTTGTACGTGGCGCTGATAAATCATCAAATTCTGTTCCTATTATCATTGAGCTTAAAGCAGGTACAGGCAAAAAAAGCAGGATTGAGGTAGCGTTAAAGCAAGCACAAGATTACGTTAAGGGTTACTTTTCTAATGCCATACGAATGATTACTACAGCCAACAAAGCTATTTGTGTGGGGTTAAATTTTGAAATGATTGATCATGGAAATGTTGCGATTGATGTAGAATCATTTCTGGATAGAAAGGGTAATTCTGTAGTAGAAAAACTACTTGATAATCCAAAGAAAGGAGAGAGAGCCATTGCTGAATTAACAAGGAAACAGCTAGAATACCTATATTATGGTACTGTTTGGAGTAATGGTGGTAGCAGTAATCTTCATTATATGAGTAGGGTTATTTTAGGACAGTTGATGCTTATTCCTGATATTAATGAAAAGGGTGAAGAGTTGGGTAAGTATATTTATATTTATAAAGAAGATGAAAAAATGGCTAAAGGTACTCGATCACGTACAAATTTATCAGCTAATGAAAGTATTAAGGATTGCGTAATAACCACAGTGCTCACTATTGGTGGAAAGGTGTTCATATTGCATGTTAATGAAGTAGAGAATACTGGAGTTCAAATTCCAGAAAATAAACGGCTTAATATAGAAAGGCTAAATGGGATTAAAGAGGTGCACAGGGTAAATTGTAACTTATATGGTACACCAAGTAATCAGAATTCATTTGATCAATATTGTAATAAGGAAAAAGGGACTGTAGTAAAAATATATCCTTCACTGGGGAAATATCAAGAAAACAGAGGAGTTCTTCAAGGCAATCTGCTACAAGTTAGTCAAAATAATAAATTTAAAGCAGCTCTAAAGCAAGCTATAGAATCTGGTCAATATGATGACTATAAAAGAGTGTTTACAGAAGTTTCACATATGTTATACTCTTTTAAATCATTAATAAACAATGAAGCTGATTTTCAGGCAGTATTACATGGTTTATTTAGCAGCTATAGTGATGGTAATATAAGGGTTATCACTGAATTTCAGATAGGTGGTGGAGAAAAATTGGATATTATGATGGTTGTGCAGGTTATAGGTAAAGAACACCCTCCAATTGGAATAGAATTAAAATTTGCTAAGCCAGGAAAGTTAAATAGCAAGATAAAAGAAGCTGATGATCAGTTAGAAAGATATCAAAAAGGTGAAGCCTACAAAGTTGTTACTGATGCTAATGAGGTTGAATTAATGTATGCTGTTTTTAATCAAGGTGCTACAAATAAAGATGATCTAATAAGGATTGGCGATAAATTTGTAGATCTAAAAGCAAAACATAGCTCTGATACAATGATGTCGTCAAGGGGGTCGGCACTAACTGGTAATGTTCAGCAATCAGTTGCTCAGAAAGCAGGTCCTTCTCGGGCGGTTAATCGATAGTAGATCATAGTACCTTTAGTTCATTACTGCTTGAGCTTGTAAAATTTAGCTTATCTTTTTACGTTAGCTTACCTAGGTGATATTTTTTTGGGATGTAGTATAGCTCTTCTCATAATAGTCAGAACAAATCATAAAAAAGTAGAATCAACAGCTTGACGGAAAGACTGAAAAATAGGGATATTTTTTCTAGCTCTGTTCTTTATAGCAAACCAATGATGCTCAATTTCGTTAAAGTCTTACTTTTACCCACAATTTTGAGAGGTCATTATGTGAAGCATAACTATGCTCTCCTTAAGGTTTTCATAGCCCCGCCATAGAGTCATAGACCCTGGTACTTTTTCTATTCATAAATCCACCCAATTTTCCTAACCAAATAATAGCTTGTTTTATGTTTGGAGGTTCTTCTGGCAATGTAGCTACTTTATGCTCACGTATGAAAAGGGCCTTCCACTCTTCATTAGACCTGATGCAAAACAAGAGAAAAGAGGATGAAAGTATGGTATAAAGAAGAATAGTACAAACAAAAATGAGGCAAAATGGGGTTAAACTACCATAACCTAAAGAAACATCGAAGAAACTTCCGCTATATAACCGGGTTAAAAGTAGAGGAATTTGAAAAAATTGTAGAAAAAGTGCGTCCAGAATGGGAGAAAATTGAAAAACAAAAAAAATATCATGGAAGAAAGTCGCAGCTACCAACCTTGGAAGATAAAATATTCTGCGTAATTTTGTATTACCGTGCCTACATGACACAGAGATTTTTGGGCTGTTTATTCAAATTACACAATGCAAATATTTGCCGACTTTTAAAGAAAATGGAGCCGCTGTTGGCAAGAAAAATCGCTATAAAAAAAGACAGAACCTTAACGCCAGAAAGGATTTTGAAAATTTTGGCAGATGTAATGGAGCAACCGATACAGAGACCGAAAAACAATAAAAAAAGAAAGAAAAGTTACTCTGGAAAAAAGAAAACAACCACAATAAAAATCGAAATTGTAATTGAGGAAAATGGTAGAATTATGTCTATTTCAAGATCATACAGAGGTCGAATGCATGACTTTAGGATACGAAAGCAAGAGAAATTTCTGCCAGTAGATAGTATAAAATACGCTGATTCTGGCTATCAAGGTTGGCAAAAGTTGCAGAAAAATGTTGTGATTCCGTACAAAAAATACCGTAAAAAGCCGCTAACTGCGGAGCAGAAGGAGCACAATCGAAGATTAGCATCGTTCAGGATGCGGGTAGAAAATAAGATTAGAGAGATCAAAGTTTTTAAGATTATGTCACATGTTTACCGCAATTTTCAGAAGAAACATAACTTGAGATTCAATATTATTGCAGGAATTGTGAATTTGAGGCATGGTTTTTAATCTTGTTTCTTAATGTTTTTACCTAATCTCATATTCTAAATTTTTATCCCTTGATTCGCATCAGGTCTACTGATGTTCTTGCTAAAATATTTTTTGAAAAAGTTAGTTGACCTATAAATAATTCTCTACTAATACTGGCATGTGTTTGTTTATTCTGCTGAAGTGGCTCCGCAGGTTACTGTATAAGCTTCAGCAGTTTCCGTACTCCTTTAAAGTATAATTCATCATGCTCTTATAGTAGTGATATCAAGTATAGGTCTTAACCATGTTAATTTATAGTAAAATTAGCTCAAATTTGGAGTCATAAGCAACTTTTAACCTCTCTATGTACTACATTGTTACTCACCATAAAAACTTAACAAAAATATGAGTAGTAAAAAGATTATGTTGAAATTAGCTTGACACATACTACACATTCTATATAATATATTCTATATCTAGAGCTAGCAGGTAATATGGGTACAGGGTCAGTAAAATATATTGCAGAACCTATCAGTGAACAAAGCAAACACACTGATGAGCAAAAACTGAAGTGTGACCTAAGTGCTGGACAAGAGTGTTCAGAAATAGGTAGCCCAAAAACAGAAGCAACTGAATTACCAGTAGATAGTTATTATGAATTCATTAAGCGAGATTTATTTTGGGCTGATAGAAGTTTGATAGATGATAAAAAATACTTAGAGAATTTAATAGATGAGTGGCTTATTCATGCACCTAACTTAGGACTGGAAGAGAGTCAAAAAAAGTTAAATCAAAAATTACTCAATAGTATTATAAAAGATTTTAATATGGGAAATCATGACTCATTTTCAAATCTTAAGCAGTTTTTAGAAAGTAACGAGAAAAATAAAGACCTGAAGTACGTTCTTAATCTAAAAAGAGGGCATCTAGGAACAACAATATTGAACGTATTTCTCGAATACGACGAAATTATTCCTTCTCTTCTCAAAGCTGGTGCTGATCTAAATATGCAGGATAATAAAGGTAAAACACTTTTGCATGATACTGCTATTTATTCTAGTGGATATGAAGATCTTGGGTATCTCTTAGATGCAAAAGCTGATCCAAATATACAAGATGAAAAAGGTAACACACCTTTACACTATTATGCTGCTAGGTGTAGTGATCAAAGCAGAAAAACTATGGATTTGCTCATAAGCAAAGGAGCTGATTTAAGCATAAAAAATAACGATGGAAAAACTCCACTGCAAGTTGCAATTGATAATGACAACATTATAGGATGTTTATTAACTAATAGTCAAAAAAAATTAAGAGAGCAACTAGGTAAAATGCTTCTCGCTACAAGTTCTGATGAAGATTGGGATAATGCTTATGATCCAGAGGTTGAAAATCTAAGAAAGTTTTTAAATCAATATGAAAATGACAACGACTTAAAGATAGTTTTAAATGTTAAGGATGATAGTTCAGTACTTCTTGATTCGCCATCTCGTCAATTTCCTAATGTAAAAGCCTTGCTCTTAAAAGCAGGAGCAGCTGATTTTATAGGTAAAAAACAAGACAATTATGAAAAATGCGATAGTTTTTTATCAGAGATTTATCAAATAAATTACCTTGCTAAACGCAATGAGTTTTTAAGTAAGGTAGTAAAAGCTAAAAGCATGATTGAATTACAAGAAGTTGTAAATGAGATTATAGCTTCTGAAATGAGATTAAATTTTGCTAAAGACAAAGATTATTACTTTGCAGATCACGTACTAGAAAAAATTGCTCAGCTAGAAGGAAGCTATGGAATTGCCAGTGATATAGTATGTACATTAATATCAAGAGGAGCAAAGTTAAAAAGGTCAGAAAGTTTAAAAGTCATTGATACAATAGAATTAAAGTTCAAAGCTCATAAGGCTAATATGATCAGTGCTCATTTAGAGTATGTTAGTAATACTGAGGAATTTTTTAGAATTGCAAAGACTGCTACCAGCGGTCAACTATATGATGGAAAAATCGATAATAATGTATCTTACTTAGAATACTCAGAGGATAGTATAATAGATGTTGCAAGAATCACAGATAGAACAAGAAATCTGGAACTAATTCAGGAATCATATAGAAGGGATATAATAAAAATTGGCAAAAGTGAGGTGAAAATTATAACCGAAAACGGCATAAGGTATTACACAGATCTTACAGAAGGCAGCGATATAGTATTAACTTTCTATACTAGTTTGGGAAATATAGACCTTAGACTGTATCCTGACATACAGGATAAAAGCAAGATTATAGTAGAAGTGAGTAATAGAGAAGAAATATTAGAAAAATTCAAAGGTCGCGAAGAAGAGTTAGGCAATGATTGCGCGCTCGGTGACTACTCGGTCTACAATGCTATTGAACAGGGATATTTTGAAAGGTCTGGAAAATTAATGCATCCTGAAGTAATAAGCGAGTCTAACAACAAATGGACAGAACGTGAAGAGTTAAGAAAGGATTCTATGGAGGAAGTTGCTAGAAGGCATAAGTCATTACAAGATTTACGCAATATTGAGTCTAATATTGTGAAAAAGGAGAAGAATTTTGACGTAAAAACTTACCTGATAGATATCTTTAAAATTTTATCTAGGTTCTATGAAGAAAAAGGGGATATTTCTAAGAGCCTGTACATGATCTCAAAAAAGAAATAAAATAAGAGGATAATATAGATAGTGAAGGATATGAGAAGCTCATACCCAAGCGACATAAGTCGGAAAAAATTTGAGATTATTGTAAAAGATCTAGAGTCTTGCAGGAAAAAAACAAAACCAAGAAAACTTGATTTGTATGAGGTATTTTGTGGAATATTGTACGTCTTAAAAAGCGGTTGCCAGTGGAGAATGTTACCAACAGAATTTCCAAAATGGCGCAATTGTTACGATTATTTCAAAAAATGGAGTGAAAAGCCAGATACAGCTAAAGAAAGCATTCTAGAGCGTGTGTTAAAAAAAAATAGTTCGCGTGGTCCGACAAAACAATGGTCGGAAAGAAAAAACCAGCTTTTGCATAATTGATGCACAGAGTGTAAAGAATGCAGATACTGCCAAAGAGAAGGGCTATGATGCTGGTAAAAAAATCTCAGGAATAAAGCGTCATATTGCAGTAGATACACAAGGTTTGCCGCACGCAATTTATGTGACAACGGCAGAAATAACCGATCGTAGTAGTGCTGTGAGAATGGTTAAAAGAGCACAAGAAAATCTCTCTGAAGTTAAAAATATACTGGTTGATGCTGGGTATACAGGAGAAAATTTTGCAGCTCAGATAAAAGCAACTATTGGTGCAACTGTTGAGGTAATAAAACGCAGTGAATTACATACCTTTGTTGTATTGCCAAAGAGATGGGTTGTTGAGAGATCTTTTGCTTGGTTGCAAAAATGTAGGCGATTGTGGAAAAATTGCGAGCGGAAACTCAACACTAGCCTGCAAATGGTCGTTCTTGCTTTCGCTGCTTTGCTTCTGAAAAGATTATGAACAGGCTCTTACTTGCATTACCTTTGCCTGTTATAAAGCGTTTTATAGTTTTAACATTAACACCTTGGTAGGGAATATTGTTCTCTTCACACCAAGCAGACAGCACTGCAAGAAAACCACCATAGCAATGAGCTGCATCAGTTCCTAGATGTCTTCTTATACCAAAATCCATTACTGACCGAACAAATAAGAAACATTACAAACTCGTTTAATAGTAGTACTGGAAATATTGACAATAAAATTACACAAAACATCTTCAAGTAAACCTATGGTATCGTAGATACTATTGCGTAAAGTATTGTATTTGATATATTGCCACAACCTTTCAACAGGATTCAGTTCCGGTGAATAAGGAGGCAAGTATATGATGGTAATGTTTTCCTGAATTTTCAAACTTTTTGATCTATGCCAACTTGCACAATCCATTACAAGAAAGGCTTCTTTCGTGCCTAAATCTTTCGACATCTGCTCCAGAAATATATTCATACAATCAGTGTTTACATATGGAGCAAGTAGGCTAATTTTCTTACCACTTCTTGGATTTACCGCACTGTAGATATAGAAATTTTGTCTACCAATTTTCATTTTAACCTGTGTTCTGACCCCTTTTTTAAACCATCCGTGTCCGATTTTTGAATGAGTTCCAAATCGTGATTCATCAAAAAAATACCTCCTTTTCAGGGTGGGAATTGACTATTTTATTGAAGTATTTTTTAAACTCTTCTTGCTTGTTTTTATCTTGTTTATGGTGAATTGGCCTCGGTGTTATGTAAGAAAACTTCATCCTTTGTATCTCACGGTGCACTGTTGATTTGCTAATGTTTAGGCCAAATTCCTCTGAGATTTTTATTTGCACTTCCTTAATAGTAATATTTGGATTTCTTTCTACCCATATTTCAATTTGCTCACGTTGATTTTTGTTTAATTTGCTTTTTCTTCGCCGCTGAGACGGGGAAAATAATCTTTCTACTCTACCAAATTTTAGATGCTTTATCCATTCAGTCAAAGCAGTCCTTGAAATTTTACATATTCTTGCCACAGCGCTTATACTACTTTCTTTTCCTGCTATCACCGCTTGTAACTTTTTTGAAACATATGCGTTATTTCTGACCTTTTTTAACATTTCTTTCGCCAAATTTACAACTTTTTCGTCTAATAGTTTTGACCTTAATGCCATTTATACCTCTCTATTTTATCTACTTTAGTATCACTTCTTTCCCATTATTGTCTATCTGTTCTTTATATAGTGGGAATTGGTATTACTTCCTCAAAATACACTGCAGTGAACTCATGTTTCAAAGAATTAAGCCAATTGTGAAAACTTAAAAAACACATTCCACCTCCACTGAAACGGCTACCATGAAAGCTTTTGCTTCCACTTTCAATTACTCCATCTGTTAGAATTGCCCAGCCCGTTTGTTTGCCGAGATCTAGTGTTAAGATTGACGTACAAAAACTCCTTTGTGTAATTAAAGTTCAATGCCCTGTATAATATATATGTACGATGACTCGCAAATTCGTCCGCAATTTTGAAAAAAAATTAAAAAAAATTTCATATCCTGCCATTTGAGTTTTTTTCATCTTTACTTATCTTAATAACTATTTTACATAACTTATATTACGCCAATATTTATATTATTATATTATCATATATTATATTTTACCTGTATTTAAATATATATATAATATATATAAGACTTCAGTAATCCGTAAACCCTCTTTACTGGCCGATTTTAGCCACTTAACTTTAGAAACGGCTTTTAGGAATAGAACATAAAAAAGACAATATTATCAATAACTTAACGATTACTGCTTTCTGAAATACTAATTAGTAACTCAGAAATTAGGTACGAAATTGGTAGTTTTTTACCTATGAAAAAGTAGCTTCAGTAGTGTATCAAAACGTTTAAATCTTATTTTAATTTTTAAAGATTTTATTCTTTTAGATAAAAAAATTATTACTACTTTTTTATAATAAATTAGTCATACAAAGTCTTGGTAAAAATCTCTATTCATGAAACTTTTGGAGTTTTTATGAAGAATTCTTATCAAGGAATCGATTCTACAATTGTTAAACATGTGAGATTTCAAGCTTCGCGCCTTAAATCCAAAAGCTGTTTTATTAACGAAAGTCTCGAAGATATAGAACAAGAGCTTTTTTGTCAGGTTTGGCAATATCTTAACCGGCACGATGAGAAAAGAAGTAGTTTTAGTACTTTCGTTGCTAGATTAGCTAATTATTGTGCTCGCAATATGTTACGCAATCAGTTATGTCTAAAACGTAATATAACTTTTGATGATATAAACGACGATATTCCAGATCATAGGAACTCGGAAATCGAAGCGATAATTCGCACTGATATAAATAATATAATTTCAACTTTGTCTGAAAAAGATAGTAATTTATGTCAATTACTTAAGGTATTTACTATTACTGAAGTTTCTGTAATAACCAAAATACCAAAGACAACTATCTATCGCACACTAGAACGAATACGCAATAAATTCTCAGTTTTAGAGAAGTTATAAGCTCTCGATTATATTTGCTCAAAAATTTTTTTTTGCAAATTGCGGACGAATTGCCTAGGTCATCGTACATATATATTTAGGTACTGGGAGAAAAATGAAAATAATGAACAGCAATGAACGGCTAAAAGTTCAAACAGGTATAAAAATGGTCATCTTTGGTCCTTATGGTATAGGTAAAACTAGTCTCTTAAAGACCATAAATGAACCAACACTTTGTCTTGATTTTGAGGCAGGTTTACTTGCTGTTCAAGATTGGCAAGGGGATTCTGTAAGTATTCGTACTTGGAATGAGGCAAGAGATATTGCATGTCTCATAGGTGGTCCTAATCCTGCGTTAAAATCTGACTCAGCGTATAGCCAAAGACACTATGAGCATGTATCCAGTAAATACAAAGAGCTTTCTTCAGAGTTTCTCAAGTATCGATGTGTTTTTATCGATAGTATTACAGTAGCCTCTCGTTTATGTCTATTATGGGCAAAAATGCAACCTGAAGCTTTTTCTGAAAGATCAGGAAAACAAGATATGAGAGCTGCTTACGGGTTACTTGCTCAAGAGATGATGGCTTGGCTCAATCAGTTTCAACATATTCCAAATAAAGACATCATTACAGTTGGAACTCTTGGACAATACCTCGATGATTTCAATCGCTCGACTTGGCTACCTCAATGTGAAGGAGCTAAAACTGCAAGTGAAATTCCTGGGATAGTTGACGAAGTAATTAGTATGGTTGGAATCAAGAAAGATGATGGTACAGAGGTTCGTTCATTTGTCTGTCAGACGATTAATTCTTGGGGATATCCTGCTAAAGATCGAAGTGGTTGCCTTAATATGGTTGAAGAACCGCATCTAGGAAAACTTCTTACAAAAATTAAAACTAAAGCTTTTGCAATTCAACCTGTCACGCCCAACATATAGGAGGTTATTATATGCTACAAAACTTTTTAACTATTGGTCAAAAAATTCCTTTTTTCAGTGTGAAAGAATACTTGGACGATCGATCGCCAACACCAGAGGATATAATCTCACCAAGAATTTTAACAAAAAGAGGCTTATTGGTACTGGGTGGCCCACCTAAAATCGGCAAAAGCGACTTTTTGATTTCATGGCTCGTTCATATGGCTGCAGGTGTTTCTTTTCTTGGTATGGCTTCAAATAGACCTTTAAAAATTTTCTACATGCAAACTGAAATTGAATATGAATATATGAAAGAACGTTTGCAACAACTTGATAATGAACTTTTGAATGTAGCTGCTAACAACTTAATCATTACGCCAAAAGTGCACTTATCATTTAATCATGATGAAATAAGTGAAATTAAGGAGATTGTAAATGAACGCTTTAAACCTGATGTTTTGGCCATAGATCCATTACGTAACATCTTTAGCAGTGAATATGGGAATGAAAATGATAATAGTGCTTGCTGTTCTTTCTGCAAAAGACTCTTGAGAAGCTACGCAGTGCTGTCAATCCAGATGCTTGTATTGTACTCACTCATCATACAAAAAAATTATCGAAAAAGATGCTCGAAGAAGATCCATTTCAAGGCCTAAGTGGTGCTGGATCTTTACGTGGATTTTACAGTACTGGTATGGTGATGTTTGCTCATGATGAAGAAAGTAGTGTACGCCAGATAGTATTTGAGCTTCGTAATGGTGAACGCGTGCAAAATAAACTTGTCGATAAGATAAATGGTCATTGGCAGCTAATGGAATAGCTAACTTTCACTTTAAAGTCAACTTATAGGAGAGCGTATGCTACAAGATTTTTTAACTGATTTTAATAATGCAAAACTGCAGAGCAGTTTAATACCGAAAGGTACAATAGTCAAGGTAAAAATGGCAATAAAGCCTGGAGGTTATGAAAATTGGTTCACTAAAAACTACACTACTGGCAGCATCTATTTAAACACTGAATTTACTGTCACTGAAGGTCCATATGCAAAACGCAAGATTTTTCAGATTATAGGTATCAAAAATGGCAAAGCAGAAGGTGAAGAAGACATCTGGGGAGAATCTGGACGTTCTATGCTGCGTAGTATTTTGGAATCATCCAGAAATATTCATGCAAATGACACTTCAGAGAAAGCAGTTACCGCTAGAAGAATAAACTCTATAGCTGATTTCAACGATTTAGAGTTTACAGCAAAAGTAGGCGTTGAAACTAATAATACATACGGAGATAGAAATAGGATTACTACAGTTATTACTCCAGAATTACAAAAAAGTTTTCAAGATGATTGGTTGCCATTTTGAAGTATGACGAAGGAAAGTTGTGGGCTGCTGTTATTACTAGAGCTATTCAGGATGCAGCAGGAAAAAACCCTAAACTTAAAAAAGAGGCTTGTCAATGGATTCGCTCACGATCTTTTGAAACTGTTTGTGAGCTGGCTAATCTTGACTTTAAACGTCTAAAAAATATGTTGAACAAATTTGGAATAAACAAGGAGAATTTTATGGATTTTTCATCTAAAAATGCTTTAAAAATAAAATCATTATTAATTAATAATATCAAAGATTGTTTATCTTATTTGTTACCTGAAGGCAAATCTTACCAAAATAAATTCTATATTGGCAGTAGAAATGGAAATAAGATAATAGTTGAAATGGAAGGAGAAAATGCAGGAAATTGGTACAACCTGATCGAAGAAAAGAAAGGAAATATAATAGACCTTTGGACTTTAGTTAAAGGTAATATAGATTCTGCTGAAACATGGTTGAACGGTAAAGATGAAAGAAGTTCCATATTACAAGAAAAACAAAACGAAGAAAAAGCATTTTCTGTAAACCATTACTTAAACGATAAATCACCAATGCCAAAAGATATAATAGGCCCAAGAATTTTGACACCAGGTGGTCTTTTGGTCATAGGTGGTACTCCAAAGATTGGCAAAAGTCATTTTCTTCTTTCTCTATTAGTACATCTGGCAGCAGGAAGATCATTTCTTGGCATGAAGCCTACAAGACCGCTAAAAATATTCTATCTACAAAACGAAATGGAATATGATTACATTAGAGAACGTATACAACAACTCAACAAACTTCCTCATTTAGCAACAGAAAACTTAATTGTGACGAACAAGATGAATTTGACCTTAAATGAAGAAGGTATAGAAAAAATAAAAAATATGGTAGAGGAAAAGTTTGATTTAGTTGTGATTGATTCTCCTTATAATTCCGTTAACTATGGTCTGCAGCATGCAATAGAAAAACTACGTTCCAAGATTAATCCTATGGCTGGAATAATCATCACAAATCACACCAAAAAAGTACCTACCTCTATATTGGAAAAGAATCCATTTCAAGCTCTCGTTGGTGCTAACGCTTTAAGAAGTTTTTATACATCTGGAATAGTAATATTTCAACCCAATAAACGTACAAATATCTTACAAGTAGTATATGAACTTAGAAACGGTAGATCTATACCAACAAAATTCATCAATAAGATTAATGGATGTTGGAAAACTGCTAACGTTATAGCTAGAACATAAAAATTCTTCAGGTAGGTATGGATATTTATTGTTCACAAAGAAATGGACATTATAAATTATTAGGGAAGAAAGAACAATTAAGAACTCAACTCCTATCAAATATAAGGTCATGTCTTTCTTATTTACTGCCAAGAGGAACTTTTCGTGGTGATAAGTTCTATGTAGGTGATCTACAAGGCAATAAAGGACAAAGTATGATAGTGGAGTTAACTGGCAGTAAAGCCGGATTATGGCATGATTTTTCTACCGAAGAAGGAGGAGATATTTTTGATCTTTGGGCTGCTGTTACTGGAAAAAATCAATTTACTGATACGATAGAAGATATTGCTAAGTGGATTGGTTATTCGGAAAAAAATAACACTCTGGGGCAACCAACGGCATCATGGAACTATTACGATGAAAGTGATCAAGTGATTGTTACAGTTTATCGTTATAACACTGATTCAGGAAAAAGATATCTTCCTTTTGATGTAAAAAGGTCTAGTTTTACTCTACCAGAGACCAGGCCTTTATATAATATTCCAGGTATCGTGAAATCTGATAAGGTGATTTTAGTTGAAGGTGAAAAGTGTGCAGATGCTCTGATAGAGCAAGGTATGACTGCCACAACTGCAATGTTAGGAGCAAATGCACCAATAGAAAAAACAGACTGGTCACCACTTAAGGGCAAGCATGTTATTATTTGGCCAGACAATGATGAACCAGGTAAACAATATGCTGAGAAAGTTGTGAAAAAGCTTACTTTTCTTGGTGTTTTATCACTTACTCTTCTTGAAATACCGGAGAATAAACCAAAGGGATGGGATTCAGCTGATGGTATAGAAGAAAAGATGAATATTCCTGAATTCATTGAAAATAACTCGAAAAAAATCATCGTTAAGCAATTGCTTAATATTCAAGAATGGAGCGTAGAACGTTTTATAGGTCCAGTACCGGAGCAAAAGTTTCTTGTTGAAGGGTTATTTCCTTTAGGAGTGACATCTATTCTAGCTGCAATGGGAGATACTGGTAAAGGTATGCTTCTGCTTGATTTAGCACTGAAAGTTGCGAGTAGAAAAGATCAGCCATGTGGTTTTGGTCCTTTAGTTACTGAACATGGATCTGTTGTAATATTCTCTGCAGAAGATGATATGAGTGAAATACATCGTCGTTTAGAGCGTCTTGACTCACAATGCGAGAGATTAAAATATAAGGATAGGCTCTTTATTGTACCATTACCAAATGTTAGTGGATCACTTACAATCATAAAGAGTGTTTCAGGTAAAGTTATAGAGACTTCTCCTGAATTTGAATTGATAACAAAACAACTTAATAAAATAAAAAACTTAAAATTAATCGTATTTGATCCACTTGCATCATTTGTGCACGCTGATTTAAATACTGACCCAGCCGTAGGCGATTATTTGATGTCTTTATTATCTGATTTAGCAGGTAGCACTGGAGCATCAATAATTACTGCTCATCATATGAGAAAGCCAAAAAGTGAAAAACCTATATCGACTGTTGAGCAAGCACGTGATGCCATTAGAGGTACATCTGCTCTTGTTAATGGTGTTAGGTGTTCATACGCTTTTTGGTCTGTGGAAGATACAGCTAAACCGACAATTTTTAAATCAATAGGAGAATCTGTAAGACAGAACGCATTATTTTATGGAGCAATTGTTAAAGCAAACGGTTTGGCTGATCGCACTTTACGCACTTATTTAAGAAATGAAGAAACAGGATTGTTAGAGGACATAACTGAAAGATTAAGAATAAAAAATATGAACGAAAAAGATTCAAAGCAGCATCTTATAACTGCAATTACACGAGCAGCAATTTCTGGACATCCATTTACCCATACAGGAAGTACAGGAGTGTATAAACAGCGGCATAGACTACCTGAGGAGTTTCACAGTATAGGAAGAGATAGAATGGAGCGTATAGTTCAAGAGCTGTTACAAGCACGGAAGTTGGTTAAGGGAATGGCTACTGGTTCAAAAGAAGATAAATGGCTTGACATTCCTAGCGGACCATTTGCTCGCGGTGTTGGAAAGTTTAGCTGTGGAGCTGAGCTATTCTCCTAAAAAATTTTTCTGATATAAAAAAATATTTTGATTTTTGCGGACGAATTTTGAAGTCATCGTACATATATAATATATGAGGCTTAATTAAAAATGTCAATTCTCACACAGTCAGGAAGAGCAGCAATAGCAGCCAGCATAAAAAAGCAATCTATCCATCTTGCTTGGGGAACAGGTGATTCAAGTTGGAAAAGTAGCCATAAAGTAGAAAAAACTTTCGTTAAGGGTGAAATAAAATTTGATCATCAACCTATTAAAGATGTGAAGGTTGTTACAGGGCAAACAACTTATCAGCCAAGTATTGACTATACAGTTAATGGCAGTACTGATGTAATAAAACGTACGGAAAATAGCTCTATTCCAGTAAGTGATAAAGTTACTGTAGAGTATAGTGAAAGCACACCACCAGAGCTGATAACTTCTGAAAAACTGCTCAATGAACTTGGCAGACGTACTGCAGACGAAGTGCTATTCTGCACAGGTGATGAAAACGGTGAACTTATAACTCCATCTGGAAGGTTTAGGCCCTCAAATGTACCAACTAATAATCTCTATCTCAAATTTACTTTCGATTTCACGGATGCAGCAAATCAAGTAATCAGAGAGCTAGGGGTTATGGTTGGTACTAAAATAAAAGAAGAATTACCTGAAGGACAGAGATATTTTGAACCTCAAGATATAGAAGAACATGGGATTTTATTGATTTTGGAACATACCGTACCACTTATCAGAACTGCTGCAACTCGGGAAACTTTTTCATTTGTTGTAACTTTTTGAATTTTTCTAGCATTAAATGACTTTAAACGCCTATTATAACCGCTTTAATCCTGACAAAGAATACGAAAAAAGCTTGTTTCTAGCAGGAAGAGGTCTACAGTCTGCAGAACTAAACGAGACTCAGGAGTATGCTCTCTCTAAGATTAAAGGCATAGGCGATGCAATATTTCGTGATGGTGATGTTATAACAGGAAGCAATTGTATTATAGATAGAGAAACTGGTAAAGTTACACTTGAGGGAGGAAAAATCTATCTGCGCGGTGCAGTTAGAAAAGTTGAAAAAGAAGAATTTGTTATTCCACTGAGTACCACAGTTCGCATAGGTGTTTATTATGTAGAATCTACGATTACAGAACTTGAGGATGAAAACCTTCGTGATCCTGCTATTGGTACAAGAAATTATCAGGAAGTAGGAGCTGCAAGGCTTAAAGTTTCCACCATTTGGGGTTATCAAGCAGAAGGTCTTTCTCCACGTTTTTCTGAAGGAGAGTTTTATCCAATCTATAACATTGAAAATGGAGTATTAATAGAACATTCACCACCTCCACAAGCAAACATAGTAACTACTGCTCTTGCTCGTTATGACAAAGAAGCAAATGGTTCCTACGTCGTAAATGGTCTTGAAGTAATGTTCCTGCAAAAGGAAGAGGGAGAAGGAGGAAAAAAAATATTTGTAATTAATGAGGGAAAAGCTCATGTTGATGGCTATGAGATTGAGTTACCTCACAGTATTCGCATTTCTTTTGATGAAGATCCAGATATAAAATCAGTTGAATCAGAACCACATACTTTTCAGCCAAATAGCCAAAGAGTAATGGAACTGAAGGTTAATGATTTTCCAATAAGTGAAATTAAAAAAGTAGATATAACTGTTCAGAAAACCATTACTGTTACTCATGGTTCATACTCTGGAGCTATTGATCCGATACCTGACTCTGCAGTACTTGAGATTATTCAAGTTAAACAAGGCAATGTTATTTATGAAAATAGTATAGATTACAAATTAAACGCAGGAAACGTTGATTGGTCATTACCAGGTAAAGAACCAGCTCCTGGAAGTAGTTATCAAATAACTTACCGCTGTCGTACTCATGTAAGCCCTGAAGATATAAGTGAACAGGGATGCAAAGTAAAAGGAGCAGTTGATAATAGCTTGGTTTTGATAGATTATACCTGGAAAATGCCCCGCTTTGATTTAATTACTATCGATAGCAAAGGGGTGGTAAGGAGAATAAAAGGAATTTCTCACCCTTGGCGACCATCGATGCCTAAAGCTCCTTCTGAACAGCTTTTGCTCTGCTACATTCATCAGACGTGGAAAAAAGGCGAAGGGGTAAAAATAGTGAATAATGCTATTCATGCTGTACCGATGAATGAGCTTGAAGCAATGAAAAAAGGAATAAATGATCTTTATGCGCTGGTTGCAGAGGAACGTCTACGCAATGATGCAAATTCAAGAGAACCTACCACCAAAAAAGGAGTATTTGTTGATTCATTCTTTGATGATGATATGCGCGATCAAGGAATTTTGCAGTCTGCAGCAATAGTAAATAAGGAACTAATTTTACCAATAGATGTAACGATTGCTGATATTGATGGAGGAGAAAAAACTTATTTGTTGCCATATGAACTTGAACCGGTACTGGAGCAGCTTTTACAGACCAAAGGAGAAAAGATCAATCCATATCAAGCTTTTGATCCAGTTCCGGCACAAATTACTCTAAATAAAAATATAGACCACTGGACGGAGGTTACCACGAATTGGAAAAGTCCAGTAACTAGAGTATTTAATGTTAAAGAAACAACAGAGCTGCTGTCAAGTACCTCATACGAAACTGAATTTATGCGAGAAGCAACTCAAAATTTTGAGATTGAAGGTTTTGCAACTGGTGAAAAGCTTAAGGAATTAAAGTTTGATGGAATTTTTATTCAACCTCAAGCATAGAAAATATTTGAAAGAAAAACATGATCGCAACATTTATTGCTGATAACAGAGGAAAAATAAAAGGAAGATTTACTGTACCAAGAAACATTCCTGCTGGGACTAAGTTAGTGCAGTTCTTCGGTGATAAAGGCAGTTATGGAGAAGCAACTTATACTGGTAAAAAAACAATTACCATAGAAGAAAGAAGAAGAGTTATTGCAGCAAGAAGAATTGATCCTTTAGCCCAGACATTTACACTAAATGAAAGCAGACACATAGGAGGCCTAAACTTATGGTTCACAAATAGCGGCAAAAAACGTGTTGTTGTGCAGATTAGAGAAACAGCAGTGGGAATGCCCTCGCAGACTGTCATTGCTGAAAGTTATATTGAGCCGAAAGATATAAAAGTAGATGGCACAGCAACACGTATAGAGTGGTCGCCAGTGTTTTGCCATGCAGGAGAGGAGTATGCAATAGTACTGCTTACTGATGATTCGGGTACTGCAGTCAAAATAGCAGAACTTGGCAAATATGATGCAGTAAATAGCAGGTGGGTAACAAGTCAGCCTTATCAAGTAGGAGTATTACTTTCATCAAGCAATGCAAGTACCTGGACTCCACATCAAAACTTTGACCTTACGTTTCGATTACTAGCTGCAAAGTTCACTGAAAATTCTCACATTATTGATCTGGGCAAAGTTACTGCAAATAACGTATCAGATTTAATTGTTTTGACGAACGTCGAAAAAGTAGCATTTGATACCAATGTAGAATTTATCTTAACAGATGAAGAGGGAAAAGAGAACTTTTTGTCTGATAATTTGCCACTTGCACTGCGTGAAAGATTATCTGGAGAGCTAACAGTAAAGGCAAGCCTAAAAGGAGGGCGAGAGAAAAGTCCAGTGCTATATCCTGGGTTACAGCTAGTTATGGGTAATATAGGGGAAAAAGGAGATTATGTAACTAGGAGCATTACAGCAGGAGCTAACACTAAGATAACAATTACCTATGATGCACTAATACCTGGCACTGCAGATGTTAAAGCATATGTGCAAAAAAGCAACAATGATTGGCAATTAGTAAATTTAACATCAGGAAAACCAATTGGAGAAAATTGGGTGGAGAGAACTCATGTGCTATCAAATTTTAACGCCAATGAGACAAGGATAAAATTGGTTTTAAGTGGAACGGTTGTTTATCGGCCAAAGGTAAAAAACTTGCGGATTGTTATAACATAAAAAAAATGCCAAATGATAAAACAAGCAGAGAGTATCCATTACCTCATCCAGAAAATATTGCAGTGGAAGATGTAGTACGTATTCGCAGAGCTATAGAAAAAATAGATGAAGATATTACCGAAAGAGAAGATGAACTAAAAAATAATTTTAAACGACTGAGCTTTGAAACTTTTTTGAATTTTTGGGAATGAAAGAAGCAATAGAAGCGTTACATCAAAGGATAAAGGATTTAGCAGCAAACAGCACACCTGATCAACTGGCATATCTTGCAAAATCACTGGAATTGATAGCAGATAAAAAAGCTATTGCTGACATTGTGCAGATGACTGAGGTAAAAGAGATAATTGATGCACTACAAAAGAGGCTTAAGGATTTAGCAGCAAACAGTACACCAGATCAATTAGCATATCTTGCTAAAGCATTGGAATCAATAGTCGACAAAAGTGCAGTTTCTGAAATTGTACAGATGACTGATGGTAAGCTAAAAGAACTTCTTGATAGTGCAAAAAAACACTTAACTGATCTGGATAATAAAAAAGCTAGTTCTTTAGCAGTGATCTCTGAATCAGAGAAGCAGTTATTAAAGAGAATTGATGAAAAAGGAACAACAAATTTATCGCTACTTGATACGAGAAAGAATGCCAATATTGCAGCAATAAATAGCATTAGTAATAGTCATAAAGATGGTCTTAAAGGTTTAGTAGAAGATTTTCGTGCTGTTAATAATGTACCATCTGGCTCATCAATTATTGGGGAAATAGAAACTCGAATTAAAAACATCTCTAATGAGGTAAAAACTCGGGATGAACAGTTAAAAGTGTCTCTTATAAATGAAATAAGAAAGCGCAACATGGTTGAACCAGGGTCATTACCTTTCTTATTTGGTGTACTTGGAAGAAAAAATAATTATTTTGGCCACGGAACTTTTACGACAGAGCTTGGAAAGTGGAGTAGTGATATAACAAAAACCGACTATATGTTACAACTACTAGCAGGTAGCCATACGTACAATACAGATTACGTTAGTTTTTATCGGCCAAGACAACTAAGTTTTATAGAGGGAAGTAAAGGAACATTTATTTACGGAGAGTTATGCACAAAAAGTTTTTCTGGTAGTTATGATGAGATATACTATTACCCGTATGCTGCACTTGGAGTAGTATTTGTAAAAAATACAACCAATGTGAACATAAATAAGACAATGGAATTTGTCGGATCATCGTATTCGAGTACGGAGTATGGGGGAGCAGGATTATTTGTGGGAACTCCTGATAACACTAATTCTAATAAATCAAGTATTTCAAAAATAGTATGGAAAAATGTTTACCAATACACGAGTTCTGATAGCAAGTTAGCCGGATCTGGTAATGTGGAGATTCCAGCAGGAAAAACAGTTGCAATATTACTTTACACATCATCTTATCTGTATTCCAGAACACAAGTTAGTCAAGGTATGCTTGCATCAAATTATGTACACAACTATGGTCAATTTATTCAGTGGGGGATTTATAACATACGTAGCAATTTTCTCACCACAGGGCTTGAGGTAGATGTGGAAAGGACGCTCAGGGGTTGGCAATGTCCAGGGTTAGAACGAACTGATCAAATATGGCAATGAGGAGGAATTTGTGACTATTTATATACGTTTTGAAAACCACAAGCAGATTGAAACAACAACACTTGAAAACAAGCCAACTGGAAATGATTGGTATGAAGCACCAAAGAATTTTGACTGGCAAAAAAGTTATTGTTTAACAGAAGGAGAGAAAATTGTTGAAAGGAATAAGGAAGATATTGAGCTGGAGTTATTGCAAAATGCGAAATTTTCTGCACTTTCTAATCTTCGTGCTTATTATGATAACTATACTAACCAATACACAGGACATTCTCACCAGAAGTCTAAGTCGTATGCGATACAAGCGAAAGCCGCAAAAAGCATTCTAGCAGCACCAGAATCTATAGATGAAAAGGATAAAGAAATTATAGAACCTTTAGCAAAAGTCCGTGGTATTACAGTTATCGAAATGGCAAGGATAATCGAGGAAAAAGTGAAAAAAGCAGTAAAAGCGATAGTGAAATGCGAGGAGTTGGAAGACATGGCGAAGAGGAAAATTGAAGAAGCTAAAAGTGAAGTAGAGCTACAGGCTTTGCTCAATGATTTTAAACAAAGAATGCAAAAAAAATGACAGAGCAATTTTTACATGGTGTAAATGTTATTGAGGTAACCTCAGGGGCCAAGGTAGTACGCACAGCTAAATCATCAGTGATAGGTGTAATTGGTACTGCACCTGAAGCTGATGAGCAAAAGTTTCCGCTAAATAAACCAGTGTTAATTGCAGGAAGCTTAAAAGAAGCAGCAAGACTTGGAAAGAGTGGCAGTTTACCTTCTGCAACAAACGGAATATTTTCCCAGATTGGTGCAACAGTAGTAGTTATTCGAGTTAAAGAAAGTGAAAACAGCGATTCAAAGCTCAAAGAAAGTGAAACTATCCAAAATATAATTGGCGGTGTTGATAAAGAGACTGGAGAGTATCAAGGGATAGAGGCATTCCTAAGTAGTGAAAGCATAGTTCATATTGCTCCAAGAATATTAATTGCACCTCAGTTTACTCATCAGTTACCTGAAATAGATGGAGTAAATCCAGTAGTGAGTGCTTTAATTTCCATAGCAGAAAAATTAAGAGCAATTATTGTTGCAGATGGACCAAATACTAATGATGAAGAAGCAATAAAATGGAGAAAAAGTGTAGGCAGCTCAAGAGTTTACGTAGTTGACCCTTGGGTTAAGGTATTTATTGAAGGAAAAGAAGGAACCTTGCCAGCAAGCCCATTTGTAGCTGGTTTAATAGCAAAAGTAGATAGCGAACAAGGATTTTGGCACTCACCTTCAAATAAAGAGATAAATGGTATTGTTGGCACAAGCAGGCCTATTGATTTTACGCTCGGTAATACAAATTGTAGAGCAAACCATTTAAATGAAAATGAAGTAACAACGATAATTCATCAAAATGGCTATAGGCTTTGGGGAAATAGAACATGTTCAAACGATTCGAAATGGGCTTTTCTATCAGTAAGGCGCACTGCAGATTTAATTAACGATAGTTTACTTCGAGCTCATCTCTGGGCAGTTGATCGCAATATCACAAAAACTTATATAGATGATGTGATTGAGGGGGTGAATTCTTATTTGGCCAATTTAAAAGCACAAGGAGCAATTATCAGTGGAAAATGTTATGCAACTCCCGAACTCAATACACCGGCAAATATTGCAAGCGGAAAAGTGTCTTTTGATTTTGAGTTTACACCGCCATATCCAGCTGAGCAAATAATATTCAGATCCCATCTTGTAAATAATAGTGTAATAAGTTAGGAGAAAGCGAAGTGTTACCCAAAATACTGAGAAATTTTAACGTATTTGTAGATGGTCGTGGTTATGCAGGAAAAATAGATGAAATTACCCTACCAAAACTTACCATAAAAACAGAAGAGTATCGTGCTGGTGGTATGGATATTCCAGTAAATATTGATATGGGCATGGAAAAGATTGAAGCAGATTTCACTTTTTCTGAATACGATACAGAACTCTTTAGGCTATTTGGTCTAATAAATGGGAATTCAGTAGCTTTGACGCTCAGAGGTGGAATGCAAGGGAGTGGTAGTAATGAAGTTGAAGGAGTTATTATCAACCTTAGGGGCATATTTAAAGAATTTGATTTTGGCAACTGGAAACCTGCTGAAAAAGCCACTCTCAAATGTACTGTAGCTGCCCATTATTATAAACTTACGATAGGTGGTAATGAATTAATAGAGATCGATGCTGAAAATATGATAAGAAAGATAAATGGTGTTGATCAAATGGCCTTGCTGCAAACGATTCTAGGGATCTAATATGGTTGACAAAATTACATAAAAATGTTAAAATATGAGAGGTTGTAGGTATATAGTTAATATGGATTCTAAAGCTCATACAAATTCCATAGAGCAGCTAACTGGTTTACTTGTTAGTGTAGCACAATCTCAAGACAAGTCCGTTTTAAAGTTATTAACTGAATTAATGGAAGAAGAAATTGAAGATATGGAATTATCTAAGATTGCTGACGAACGCTATAAAGAAAAGAGAGTTAAACATCAAGATGCCTTCTGGGATTAAGCCTTACAATATAGACTATTCAGAATCTGTTATAAAGAAAGACATTCCGGCTCTTCCAGCAAAAGTAAAGTTAATGATTAAGAAGGCAATAATGGAACGTCTAACAGTTGATCCAATTGGACTTGGAAAGCCATTAAAGCATAACTTAAGTGGACAACGTAGTCTACGGGTGAGTACCTATCGTATACTTTATTATATAGATGTACCAGAACATACAGTAGTTATTACTTCAATTGAACACAGAAAAGATTCTTATCAAAGCTAATCCTATTTATAGCACCATAGTTATAACAAAGAAATTAGTTATGTAAAAGCCGATATAGACTTTTATTTAATTAGCTTTTTAAGGAGGAATATGCAAGCTATAACACTTAATAATCCAATAACAGTAGATGGAATTTCTGTCTCAGAACTTACCGTTAGACGTCCAAAAGTTAGAGACTATTTAGCAATAGAACGTATTAGCGGTAGTGATCTAAGTAAGGAAGTAACTTTGACTGCCAATCTGACATCAGTTGCAAAAGAAGCGATTGAAGAGTTAGATATTGCTGATTATGTGAAAGTGCAAGAGGTATTAAAGGATTTTTTTTCACCGATTATCCAAAAAACTTGAGATTAGAAGTATTAATGTTCAGCTCTGTTGTAGGAGGCGGGGTTGAACAAATACTTGATATGGAGATTAATGAATTTATCTTATGGCATAAAGCAGCGAGGAAGGTACAATGTCAACGTTATCTATAAAAATTGGAGCAGTCCTAGATGGCAGTTTCAGTACTGTAATAAAAGGAAGTAGCAGTCAACTTACTCATCTTGGTGAGAATATAAGAAAGCTTGACTCATCTTTAAAATCAGTATCAAAGTTTAAGCAGTTAGGTCATGATGTTTTGACTAGCAAGAGGTCATGGAAAGGCTTTGAAGATCAAGTAAAATCTTTAGCTAAACAAATGAAGGCAATAGAGAAACCGAGCAAAACTTTAAAAGCAGAATTTGACAAGGCCAAAACCTCCGCAATAAAAGCAAAAGAAGCATATTTGAAAAAGAGAGATGCTTTGCATTCATTTAATGAAGAAGTAAGAAAAAGTGGAAGAAATATTAAGTACTTATACCAAAATCCATTACTGACCGAACAAATAAGAAACATTACAAACTCGTTTAATAGTAGTACTGGAAATATTGACAATAAAATTACACAAAACATCTTCAAGTAAACCTATGGTATCGTAGATACTATTGCGTAAAGTATTGTATTTGATATATTGCCACAACCTTTCAACAGGATTCAGTTCCGGTGAATAAGGAGGCAAGTATATGATGGTAATGTTTTCCTGAATTTTCAAACTTTTTGATCTATGCCAACTTGCACAATCCATTACAAGAAAGGCTTCTTTCGTGCCTAAATCTTTCGACATCTGCTCCAGAAATATATTCATACAATCAGTGTTTACATATGGAGCAAGTAGGCTAATTTTCTTACCACTTCTTGGATTTACCGCACTGTAGATATAGAAATTTTGTCTACCAATTTTCATTTTAACCTGTGTTCTGACCCCTTTTTTAAACCATCCGTGTCCGATTTTTGAATGAGTTCCAAATCGTGATTCATCAAAAAAATACCTCCTTTTCAGGGTGGGAATTGACTATTTTATTGAAGTATTTTTTAAACTCTTCTTGCTTGTTTTTATCTTGTTTATGGTGAATTGGCCTCGGTGTTATGTAAGAAAACTTCATCCTTTGTATCTCACGGTGCACTGTTGATTTGCTAATGTTTAGGCCAAATTCCTCTGAGATTTTTATTTGCACTTCCTTAATAGTAATATTTGGATTTCTTTCTACCCATATTTCAATTTGCTCACGTTGATTTTTGTTTAATTTGCTTTTTCTTCGCCGCTGAGACGGGGAAAATAATCTTTCTACTCTACCAAATTTTAGATGCTTTATCCATTCAGTCAAAGCAGTCCTTGAAATTTTACATATTCTTGCCACAGCGCTTATACTACTTTCTTTTCCTGCTATCACCGCTTGTAACTTTTTTGAAACATATGCGTTATTTCTGACCTTTTTTAACATTTCTTTCGCCAAATTTACAACTTTTTCGTCTAATAGTTTTGACCTTAATGCCATTTATACCTCTCTATTTTATCTACTTTAGTATCACTTCTTTCCCATTATTGTCTATCTGTTCTTTATATAGTGGGAATTGGTATAAGTTTTCTATAATCTGTATATAAACTTCTAAAACTATCCATAATAGATTAATACCTTCACATGAAAAAGCAAAAAATCCCAATTACGGTAATTATTACCATATTAATCCAAACCGTAGCATTGATATGGTGGTTATCCAAGTTAGACTCAAGGGTACAATTTCACGATAAACTTATTGAATATGGTTTAATGGAAAAAGTGTTAGTACTTGAGGAAAGGGTAAAAAATCTTTCTGAGGAATTGGATGAGCTTAAAGCTGATTTTAAGTAATTATTCTTCTACTTTTGGTGTATAAGAATCAGATTGAGATTTACGATCCTTCCAGTTTTCGATGTATTGTTCAACTAGTGGAGAATCTCCTGTTATGATCAGTAGGTTTTCAGCATTTCTTTGCTGAGCGGCATCTGAAAAGTTAAATGATCCGGTTATGATTTTTTGCTCATCAATAATAATTACCTTGCTATGAGCAATAGCGGGTTTAAAGTCAATCCATATCGGGATTTTGTGCTCAAATAATTCGTTAATTACACTATGTTTTGAACTAGTTTGTGATTCATCTAGGATAACCTTAATATCAACTCCACGTTCCTTAGCTTCAATTAGCGACTTTGCAATAGGTTTAGAAGTAAATGAATATGCTTGAACCAACACAGACCCTTTAGCATGGTCTATGGAATCAATTATTAGGTTGGTGCAATTTTCTCTAGGAGTGAAACATACAGTAGTACTTGGACAAGAAACACAACCTGATAAAAGCAAACAAGTTAAAAAAATCAATAAATATTTAAACATGGCCAAATATATTCTTTCAGTCGACGGTGGAGGCATAAGAGGCATCACACCAGCGATAATATTAGCAGAAATAGAAAAGAGAGCAAGGAAGCCTATTTCTAAAATCTTTGATCTAATGGCTGGTACTTCAACCGGTGGGATTGTTGTGGCTGGGTTATGCAAGAAAGATGAACGGGGAAATCCCCAATATTCAGCCAACGATTTAGTCGAGCTTTACCAAAAGTACGGAGCATATATTTTTAAATCTTCATTTTTGAGAAGATCAATATTTTCTTGGCTAAATTGTGCACAGTATTCATGCAAAAATATTGAATGCGTTCTGAATAGATATTTTGGTGATTCTACTCTTGCAGATGCAACAAATAATTTAATGCTTACAAGCTACGATATTAAGAACAATTATCCCTTCTTCTTTAAAAGCTGGAGAGAAGATAGAAATTTTATCAAATTGAAAGATGCATTACGATCTACAACTGCAGCACCTACTTACTTTGTACCTAAATATCTTAAAATCAACCAAAAGGAAATGGTACTAGTGGACGGAGGGGTTTTTGCTAATAATCCAGCGGCTTGCGCATATGCAAGTGGTAAGAAATTGTTTCCAAATGATGAGATTATACTGTTATCACTAGGTACTGGTAGAACAGATAGAAGCATAGCTAATTCAAGGAGATTTGGAAAAATAGGATGGATCAAGCCACTACTACATGTGATGTTTTCTTCAAGTTTAGATGCAGTAAACTATCAACTTAATCAAGTTATAGCTGATAAATATATACGCATACAATCGCAATTAAAAATAGCATCACCTGACATGGATAATATTACATCAAAAAATATCAAATCTCTTCAGCAAGAGGCAAATGCAATGATAGAGGACAACCAGAAATTAATAGATAAACTTTGCGATTTCATATCTTAATTTATACCAAGCAAAGTTCAACTGAGCCAAAAAAGTTGGTTAGCAAATTCTGCTGGTTAAATCATTAACTAACTTTACTTATATCTTAAACACATTCAATTTTCACACTCACCCAACTCATCAGCAGTTAGGCCACTTGCTCGCACAATAATATCAATAGCAACACCTGCCTTTACTAGATTCTTTGCAACCCTGATTTTCTCTGCTTTTTTAACTTTTTCCTTGCCGCTTTTCATATCTTCAGATAGAGATTTGACTAATGATTCTTGTTCTCCGTACTCATCCATTAAACTCAATAGCTTTTTGCTTTCTCTTGTTTTAGGTAGCAGAACTTTAATATTCACTGATAATTCTCCTGCTATTTCATATAATTTATCTAATGATATGGCAGTATACCCTTTTTCATATTCGTGTATTTCCTTGAGTGTTAAACCAACTTTGTTTGCTAAATCTTTTTGAGTATACCTTTTTATCAATCTCCATTCTCTTATTCTTTGCCCTACTCTGTAGTATATAGAATCAGTGCAGACTTCTTTCTCTGTATTATCATACTCGTAAATAGATAAGCCCGTTGCTTGGGAAATTATGTCAACTGAAACTCCTTCTTTTACTAGATTTCTTGCTATTTCCAACCTTGCTTCTTCTTGATTAATTTTTTCGCTAATATGAACAAACCTGACTAATGAAGGTACTATTTTGCCTAACTTTTGATTCTCATATATTTTCGTTAGATAGAATATTTCTTCGTCTTCATCTTCATACTCTCTTACTGTTATTGGTTTAGGTAATAGATCTACAGCATTAACTGACAATACTCTTGCTATCACATATAGTACTTCAATTGGAATAGGAATATACCCATTTTCATAGCTGCTCACTTCTTGGTATGTTAAATCTATTTTACTTGCTAATTCTATTTGAGTATGCCCTCGCATTAACCTGCTATTTTCCATTTTTCGTCCTATTTTGTAACTTATAGGACTAACATCTCTTACAGAAACAAACATATATACCTTATTTAGAAATAAATTTTCATCCAATTTGATCAGCAGATAAACCAACTATTTGCACAATAATATCAATAGGAATTCCCCCTTTTACTAAATCCCTTCCAACTTTAATCCTTTCTACCTCTCTCACTTTCTCTTCGCAAATTTGTATGCTTTCAAACAAAGATTTTATTAGTGCATTACGTAGTTCTTGGCTCTCAATTTCTTTGTATTCTTTAATCAAATCAGGTAGCTCATTTTTCACTTTACTCCCTTCCTCTATTAGTAGATCCGTAATATTAATCGATAATGCTTCTGCCATTTCATATAATTTATCAAGTGGAACAGCAGTCCTTCCTTGTTCATAGTTGCTTATTTCGTGACGTGTTGTATTCATTTTCTCTGCTAAATCTTTTTGAGTATACTCCCTCACTAGCCTCCATTCTTTTATCTTTTTTCCTATTTGGTAGTAGATAGAACCAACTTTTTCTTCAATACATTCATCAGCAGAGAGACCAATTATTTTTGAAACAATATCAGCAGAAACTCCTGCTTTAACCAAACCTTTTGCAATCTTTATTTTCTCTGCTTTTTTACTATTTTTTTCACTAACTTGGACAAAATCGGTTAGTAAACAAAACATTCTACGTAACTCCTGATCATTAATCTTTTTATATTCTCTTACTAGATTTAATATTTCTTTTCCCTCATCTTCAAGACAGCTTTTTGATATAGGAATTAGATCCGTAATACTGATTGATAGTGCCTCAGTTATAGCATATAACCTTTCAATTGGAATTCTACGGTTCCCTTTTTCATATTGTAGTATTACCCAGTACTTTACACCGATTTTCTCAGCTAAATCTTTCTGAGTATACCCTTGCTCTAACCTCCAATTTTTTATTTTTTGCCCTACTTCATAGTCTAGACTTCTTTCCATGAAAATAACCGTATGTACAATATTTTCTACTATAGCTCAAAGGCTCCAGTAAACTCTGGAACCTCAAAATAAATGAATTAAAGTTCCCTAAAGGTTTCTTTACTACCTCCATATATTCTATTTACCCACGAAGGTGGAGAGAGTACTTCATCATTGCTAATCTCTTTTATAGCATATTTTTCACTCCATATGCCACATCTAGTGAAATTACCTTTCTCTACTGCTTCTTTAACTGTCATTCTACCAAAAAGGCAATTTTTTCCAATTTCTTCTCCTCTTTGTTGTAATTTAGCCCACAGTTCCTTATCTGCTACTTTTACTTGTATTTGATCGTAGTTTTTTACATCCTGGTACAATACAATATTTAGCTTACCAATGCTCGTAGGAAATTCTAATACAATAGAGCTTCCATCTGACATATCAGTATAGTTTCTTATATCTCCTTTCTCGCTCTTAACCTCTACTGCATTATTGCCCATTCTTAAAATTAAACCTCTGTTTGCTTCCAATATTTTGGCTACCTCTACCTTGCTATCATCAGAAAATTCTATATATGATGTTGTATTGTCTATCTCGAAATCTATTAAGGATCCTTCTTGCACAGCATTTTCGCCAGCTTCCTCTAGCTCTTCTAGTTGCTTATCTATCTGTGGCTGAACTTCTGGTTGTAGCTCATTATAGATTTCACCTATCAGTTTATTCTGTAGTAGAGTATCATGAAACTCTGCACCGCTTAGCATTAATTTACGTATTAGCTTTTTTCGATCACCTTTTTCTAATCTGTGAAAATGTGTACCTAATACTACATGTTCTGCAAAACTCCATTCCCCATCATTACATGCATTTAGCCTTGCTCCAGCAGCTAGTGCTTCGTCTACAGCCTTGTGCAGTTCATTTGGACTTTTTGCTCTTACCACAGCACTTTTAAACCAGCTTAACTTTTCACTTTCACCTCTACTTGGCTTTATTTTTTGCAAGGCAGAGGTAAATGGATTTTTATCTTCTTGATCACTTATAGGTTTTGTGCCATATATGTAATCAAGTCCCTTTCCGTAGTTGATTTGAACGTCTCTATTAGGGAAGGGCACTTCTCCAGGTTTTTTAGCCTTATTAATTTTGCTTACAAAAGTGGACTGCTCTTTAGCACGACCAATTCCTATAATAGCATTCAACATCTCACCTTTTGATAATTTATCAAGATCAATATTTAATTCGTAAGTACCTCCCTTTTTATCATTAAAAGGTACAATTGTTTTATTAACCATATTATCCTCACTATTAAAAATACTTTTTAAGTATATAAATCTTAGTTTATACACTCTATTACTCAGTATAAATTATAGTGAGTAGATTTGCAAATACTTTCTGCTATAACAATCCGTTTTCTCTAAAGCTAAAATAGCCCGCACTTGTGATGATAATATGATCAAATAATCTAACACTTACAGTACTACACGCTGCTGCTAAGCTCTTCGTTACTGCTTGATCTTCTTCTGATGGTTCTAAACTCCCTCCAGGATGGTTATGTGACATTATTACTAATGTTGCATTTTTTATTAATGCTTTTCTTATAATTTCCTTTATGTATACTGGTGCTTTTTCCATTTCACCAATATAGGATTCTTCTCCGATTAATTGGCGCCTTTTATTCAAGTACAGTATTTTTACACATTCCCTTTCTGAGTGTCCTATACTTACGTTTAAGTACTCTACTAGCCCTTGTAAGTCCATTATTGGCTCACTCTTGAGCTTTTCTCTCAGTACCCTTTCTAGTGTTTCCTTAACACACATAATCATTGCTACTGCAGAATCAGTTACTCCTTCTATAACTTTCAGGTCATCCATTTCTCTACCTAAAATCCTTCCTACTCCCGTATAAGTGTTCACCAGATTTTTAGCAATTTCTTGAGCTTGCGGCCTTTCATGTACTGCACTTAGAAACGTTTCCATTATTTCACGATCAAGTAGTGCTTTGCCTTTGCTTTCTAATATTCTGAATTCGATTTCTTCTTTACTTTTATTCATATAATTTACCCTTCACTAACAACAAACTTTTTTTAAATATTTACTGCTTTATCAGCATTGGCATGAGGCCATAGCTTTCGAGTGAAGTCAAATCAATTTCTCAATCTTTTTTACTTATTTTTTCATTAAGAAGTGAAGATATTAATATATGATGATTTTTTTATTTTAAACTTGTTGAATTTCGTCTAAAGAGATGCCTACCGCTTGCAAAATAATATCAATAGAAATTCCTCCTTTTACTAAGTCTTTTGCAATTTTGATTCTTTCTACTTCTCTAATTTTCTCTTCACAAATTTGTATGCTTTCAAACATAGATTTTATTAGTTCATTACGTAGTTCTTGATTTTCAATCTTTTTGTATTCTTCAATTAAATTCGGTAATTCATTTCCTACTCTTTCATCTGCATCTTCTGCTGGTTCAAGTAGATCCACGATATTAATCGATAACGCCTTTGCTATCTCATATAATCTTCCCAGTGGAACAGCAATCCTTCCTTGTTCATAGTTATAGCTCTTCTCATAATAGTCAGAATAAAAAAGCAGAATCAACAGCATGACGGAAAGACTTAAAAATAGGGATATTTTTTCTAGCTCTGTTCTTTATAGCAAACCACTGATGCTCAATTTTGTTAAAGTCTGGAGAATATGGAGGAAGATAAAGAATTTCAGCACCAACTCCTTTAGCAAGATTATCTATTTTTTTAGATTTATGAAAAGTAGCGTTATCAAGAATTACAGTTTGGCCAGACCTTAAAATTGGAGTTAAAAACTGCTCAACCAAGCCTCGAAAACATCCTCATTGCAATATCCTTCAAAGGTCAATGGAGCAATGATTCTCTCTTTATTTAGAGCTGCAATCATACTGACCCGCTGAGCTTTTTTACCTGATTTTAGTGAATGAAACCTCTCTCCTTTTCTGCAGTATCCGTATGGGTAGTCTTCTGTATTATCTATTCCAGATTCGTCAATATATACAAGATTTTCATGACGTTTTGTTGCTATAACCTTTGAAAAGTGAGCTCGCTTCTCTTCATTTCTTTCTTTATATCCGTAGGTCTTTTTTTCTTGTAAATCCAATATTTTTAAGTGCACGGTGAATCGTTTGTCTACTGATATTGCCCCAGCATCTCTGACTGAGTTTTGCCACCATGGTTTTTTGCAAATTTGGTAAAAACATTCCAGTCAGTAATTTTATGGTTATATCCTACGCTTCCAGGCTTTTTTGAATGAAAATCTCCCGTTTCCTTACGTCTTTTCTGCCACTCATATAGAGTCGTTTTTCCAATTTTAAATCTCTCGGCAACATTTGCTCTACTTTCTCCTTCATCCAATGCTTCCATTGCTTTTTTCCTTAAGTCGTAACTATACGCTGCTGGCATACAAACCCCACTACCATAAATCCATATCTTAACTTGTTTGGATTATTATGAGAAGAGCTATACTTATTTCGTCACGTGTTGTATCCATTTTCTCAGCCAAATCCTTTTGAGTATACTCTCTTCCATTCTTTTATCTTCTTTCCTATTTGGCAGTAAATAGAACCTCCTTTTTCTTCAACACATTCATCAGCAGAGAGACCAATTGTTTTTGCAACAATATCAACAGAAACTCCTCCTTTAACCAGACCTTTTGCAATTTTTATTCTCTCCGTTTTTTTACTATTTTTCTCACTAACTTGAACAAATTTGGTTAGTAAACAAAACATTCTATGTAATTCCTGATCATTAATCGTTTTATATTTTCTTACTAGATTTAATATTTTCTCTCCCTCATCTTCAAAACAGATTTTCTCATTTGATACAGGAATAAGATCCGTAATATTAATTGATAACACCTTTGCTATAGCGCACAACTTTTCAATCGAAATTTTACGTGTTCCTTTTTCATATTGTAGTACTATTTGATATGTTACACCGATTTTCTCTGCTAAATCCTTTTGAGTATATCCCTTTGCTAACCTACAACTTCTTAATTTTTCTGCTATCTGATACCTTATTGAGATGTTTGCCATAAATATTATACAGGTTAATACTACCAAATAAAGATATACAAAATGTTTGCATTTTAGTTGAATATTTCTTCACAATTATGTATAATTATTAATGCTTTTTATCTTACTTTCTCATGGCTCTTTCGAAGTTTCTCGATCCAAAGAATGATATATCGTTCAAGCGCATCTTTGGCACTGAAAAAAATAAGGACATTCTTATTCACTTCCTTAATGATATCCTTGGCTTCACTGGCAAAAGTACAATACAGGATCCTGATATTGCTTCTAAAAAACAAAGCATTGTTGATGTTCTTTGTAGGGATGAAAATGGGCTACAAGTCATAGTCGAAATGCAGGTCGCTAAAACTAAGGGCTTTGAAAAACGTGCTCAATACTATGCTGCTAAAGCCTATTCAAGACAAGCCGATAAAGGTGATCAATACCATGACCTTAAAGAAATTATCTTTATTGCTATAGCAGATTGTATTTTATTTCCTGATAAGTCTGAGTATAAATCAAAGCATACTATTCGCGATGAAGATACTAATGAACATGATCTAAAAGATTTTTACTTTATATTTATTGAGTTGCCTAAATTTCCAAAAACCAAAGAAGATCAGCTTTCAAGTATAGTTGAAAAATGGGTATACTTTTTCAGATATGCAGACGAAACTAGTGAAGAAGAGCTAGAGAGAATAATAGGAAGTGATCTAATAATTAAAAGAGCATATGAAGAACTAAATAGATTCAACTGGTCAGAAAAAGAATTTATCGCCTATGAACAGGAGATCAAGCGTATTCGTGATGAACAGGCTGTCCTCGCTCAAAAACTCGATGATGCTAAACAAGAAGGTAGACAAGAAGAAAAAATCGAAGTTGCAAAAAACTCACTCAAGGCCGGTGTCTCTATTGATGTTATAGCTCAAATTACCGGTCTCTCTCATTCTGAAATTTCACAACTCAAAGAAAAAACATAATATTCCTACTTATTCACTTTAACACTTATAAAAACCTTTTCTAAGTTAGACATGTCCCCTAATTAAGAATCTAGTGAACTGTCTAAAATGGCTATAAAGATTGCACATAGAATTATATAAATTACTATCATAACGTTACCCTCTTATTCAGCCTTACATATTAAAGATATATACCGTAAGTTTAATATTGATAGTACATTAACCATTTATTTCCCAATTCTAGTCTTGTACTTCTCATTCCTACTTCATCCATGTTAGTATTAGAACCATCAAACTTGCTAAGGGGATCTACCACCTCCACTTTAAATTCTATTATAAGCTTTTCACTATTTGGCATATTATACCTTCCATATTCTCATCTACTTACTCAAAGTATTTCCAAGCTTGGTTACTCCTACATCAGAAAGACAAGTTGATACTTTGTCCTTTGAATGGCTGTGAACTGAAGCATTACTTAAATAACTTTGAGGCTCTAAACTTATCTGCTGTTTTTTTGTACCATCAACTTCTAATCTACCATCTCTGTTGTGTAATATCTGCTCTATTGATTGATTTAGCAGACCCTTATTAAATTGAGCTATAAACTTTTCAAATTTCTTCGGACTTAATTTACCAGCTTCTTTACCAGAACATGCTTTCTCTACATATGAGTTGAAAATCCCCGAAATCTCATCAAATTTACCACTCATGATTTTTCCTGTAACTTCTTTCTGTATTTCAACAAAATCAATATTTAACCGATGCATTGATATGCCACTTTTTAATGCAGCTTGTTCTACTACTTTCTCAAATTCCTCTGTAATATTTAATGCATAGCCCTGCGCTTCCAGTAATGATACGTGCTGATCTGCTGTAGAAATGTATTTTTGACCTGTAACTTTTCTAATAAGCACATCAAGTAACATGATTGTGCCGTTTATATCTACTGGTGAATCAACTTGTGAGATTGGACTTGTAGTACTTGATACTCCGTCAGACAATGTAGGTTTAGAATCTAATAACCGACCTATTGAGGTTTTTACTGAACCGAACAAACTGTTTATCCATGAAGATAGTGCACTTGCTCTGCTTGTAGCTTTCTTATAGCGCACCTCTTCTGCCTTATTCACTTTGATTTTTTTTCTATTTATTGCAGCAATCTCTATGCCACCTACTACCATAACCTCTACATCATCATATCCTACTGTAGGACTTTTTTCATCTATCATAGACTCAATTTTACCTACTATAGCTTTTCCTTCTATTCTAGCTTTTGTTGTCTTTTCAATAGGTGAATAACGATGACGGTTCCCTCTATGATAAGCATGTCTTTTATGATGACGTATATGCTTTGGTGCAACGTATTCATTTCTTCTTTCTGCCTTCTCTAAAAAGGAAATTATGTTTGTGAAACCTTTATCTCTTGCAATATCTAAAGGCTTCTTACTATTATTGTCACGAATATTAACATCAGCATTTTTAAAAATCAGAAGTTGTAACAAACTAAAATCATGATTATTTTGAACTAAATAACCCATTAGAAGGACAACGCGGTGCAAAGACGTCTTGCCCTGGGTATCCTGAGCATTAACATCAATACCACTGTTAAGCAGCAGCTCTACAATCTTTAACTTAGTATCTTTTAGGTTATTAACGCCGTTATCAACAAAACACTGAGAGATAGCAAGGTGCAGAAATGTCTCGCCGAAATCGTTTTTAGCATTGATAAGAGTATATCTATCATCCCTGTTTCTCATACCATCAAGAAGAGCTTCAAGCAAGTTCGACTTATTCTCCTGGATAGCTTTTCTTATAAGTGACTTTGCTTCTTCAGGCCCTGAGGTTTTTATTAGCTGAGAATACTGTTTCTGTTTTTCTTTATTAAAGTCCATTATAACATCTTGTGGATTGCAAGTAGAAGCTATACATTTTGAGTTAGAAACTATTGTATCATTAAAAGCAAACATCATTTCTCTTGCTGGTTGATAAGTATTCCAGTTCTCTACTTTTACAAGAGTGTTATTTTTATGTGATAGCAATAAGGTATCATTCATAACTTTCATATCGAAATCTAATATAGACTTACCTTTCAAATCAACTAAACCAATATCATTCTTATTAATAGGCTGATTATGATAAATCTGTAACCCTTGTTCATCTGGTTTATAATACCTGAAAGAACTAAAATCATCAGCTCTTTCTCCAAATTCTTCTGGTTCTATAATTCTATTGTTTAGTTCTATAGATAAATCCCAGTTTCTATGAACAAAAGAATAGTAATCTGATATTGATAATGCTCCTTTATCTGATAACAATAGCAAATCATTATTGAGTTTTAAAAAAAGCACCTTATCTGAATCAAATGTGAAACAATTATAATGATTTAACAGATCAGTACCATTAACGCTAAATCTTCCATCTATTTTTAAGCTATGAGAACAATAATCACGCTCTAGTTCACCATTCTGAAGTTTATAATATTTTTCCCTATCAAATGTTACCGTAACATCTTTATAATCTGGTAGCAGGGTTACATTTAGTCTACTTTTGTTAATCTTTATTTCTCCTTCATTATTCTCTGCAAATTGTATATCATTTAATGTGCTATTTAATTGACTAAAGTCTAATATACCATTTGCTTGAGCAATCGTAATATTAGCACTTTTTTCATCGAAAAGATAAAGATGGTTTATATTACTTGGAGCTTCCCAGTAAAAATTATGGTGCTCTTTATCAGGATAAAAAATATGATTACTAAAACTACCTATAGTACTACGATAATTAGTACTTGATAATTGCTTTGTAATATTAAAGTTCCGATTATCTATTGTTTGCAACTTATCTAACTCATCATCTAATATAACATCACTACCAACGCTTTTTGTTATTTGTAGACTTGCTACTGTTCCAGTATTACTCTCTACTTTCGTTGGAGTTACAAACAAACCATCTGCTGTTTTTATTAATGTCTGTTTATCTACACTTATAGAATCTCCACTTTTATTATAAATATTTGTTCTGTCGTTAACATGAGTTATTTTATCTATATCACTAAAATTTATCGGCAATAATACTAAGCCACTTCCGTGAATAGAATCACCAAAATAACCTTTTATTGTAGCAAAGTTTTTTGCTGTTATTATATCATTTCCACCCTTACCATCTACATAATCTGCATTAGAGAACTTTATATAATTAGTTCTATTACTGCCGATAATAGAATGTATGTTTATTGAATCTGTAGTAAGATTACCTTGTGTTATAACTATATTCTTTTGTCTATCTGCTCCTAAATCACAAGAGAACTTCCCTGCTATGTAAAAGAAATTTCTACCTGAGTTATACACCTTGCAACTATCTAATGACTTTTCAAAATAGTACCTATTTTCTACCTTACCTCTTCTACCTCGATCACCATTTAAAATATCCTTTTCTTGAAAAACAACATTAATATTAGCATTTTGAGCTGTTATATAGTATACGCTTCCATACCCACGGAAATTCTTATTTCTGTATATAACCGCATTATAACAGTCGCTAGGGTATTCTTGTAAAAACCACTTTTCAAATGTTCTATTTAGTAATACATTACTATGATCATATAAGTTATCACATCCTGAGCCAATTCCATTTACAACACAGTCAGTACAGGGAGGATTATCAATTTGTACTTTAATATCGCTATCGTGTGGTCCGCAAACGACACTATAACTTTCAATGTTCGTAGGAATCACTCTAGAATTAATATCACTGATATGAAATGGATATGTAACATTCGTATTGAATCCAAAATCAAACTTAGTATCAACTATTTTTGTGTTAGTACGACAATAAACTCTGAGGAGTTGTATTTCCCCATAAACACGCTTTTCCTTTGTAACCAATATATAAGGCAGCGACATAACTATTTTATCATAATTACCTTTATATTGGCTTATAAGCTTTAATACATATTGTTTATATATACTTTCTGCCTCTATATCATTTTCTATATAATCTGGTACTTTTTTACCAAGAAAGAAATCCCAATACAAATCATGCTTCTCCTGATCTGTAAGATTTATGTGCTCTTCCAATTTCTCTACCTCAAGCTCTGCTTCTACAAATTGCGATATAATAATAACAGCAACTGAAATAGCAGTACCAACTGGACCAGCAAATTCTCCCATTACTCCAGCTTCTATTCCTACGGCTGACATTGTCTCAGTAACAATCGCAGGTACATCTGCAGCTATAAAAATGGAGTTAGTTGCGATGTTTAGGTCAGCAATCTTTATATCTACAGGATTCGTTGCACTTTCCCGAGCTTTTATCGACTCTGCTAACCCTAAAAATGCTGCAAAGTTACCTATAGCAGGTCCCATAACTGGGGCAAACCCCTTTAGCATTTGAGAATCAAGTTTTTCTCCTAATCCTAATATTTTTCCAGAGATTTTCTCACCAATCTTTGGCATTACCCAGAGATTTAATGCATCATAACCTAGGCCTTCTACATCTCCATTTGCTATATGTTTACCAACTAAAAATACTGTAAAGGCAAAACCTGCACTTTCTGCTACTTTCCCTATTTTTTCTGCTACCCCATATCCTCTGAGAATATTTTTGATTTCTTCTTTATTTTCTTTCATCTCCTTTACAATATCCTTGATCTCTGGGTCTATTGAATTTAGATCTACATTTTTAACCTTTGCAATAAATGCTTCTTCAACATTTTGGTCTGTAGCTTCACCTCTAGAGATTCGTTCAGAAACTTTGAAAAGCTGATCATAAAACTCAATATTCTTTACTCTTTCCGCTACCTTGTTAGCATTAAACAACTCTTTAATACGTTGCTCTTTTTCTTCCTCTGTAATATTTTCTTCATCACGTGAGTCTATGCAGTACATGCCTATATTTCTTATTTTTCTTCTTTTAGCTTCTAAACATTCCATTTGAGGCCCAGTTTCAAGCCTTAGCCTTTTTCTTGCACCACCTCTTTCGGGAGAGCTAATCTCACCTTGAGATGTGGTATGATAGACTTCAATACTTTTTATGCTTGCTGTAATTAAATCTTTATCGGACCTACTAGATTGATTAAAAACCATGGCTAAAAACTTGGCTGTTCTCTTATCAGTAAAAGATCTAAGAATTTTATATTTGTCACTCATCTGTTTTTCTGCATGTCCTAATTTTTTCTTTACACTACTATTAGCACATTTTAATTCTATGATAATTGGTTCATCTTCCTCAATAGTAGATTCATCTCCTTGCAAATATGTAAAAGATAGCGCCAGGTCCATTTTCCCTAATGAAGATATATTAGATTCCACATACACTTTAATCTCTTTACCATCTTGCGTTTTTCCATTTATCAATAACCCTTGCATTATTGCTTGAAAGTCCACTTCTCTTTTTATTAATTCCTTAAAAGGCAATAAAGCTTCTACTAAAGGAGATAGTGGCTCTTTTAACTTATTTCCCATCATCTCTTCATCTTTACTTTCCTTAAGCAAGTCTACAACATCAATTCCACGTAATTGTTCAATTAAGCTATTTACGTCAACATTCCCTATTCTTTCAAATTTACCCTTGTATCTATTTTTAGAGTTATGAGAGACTTCTTTTATATTTATATCCTGAAAATAAGACTTATCTTTTCTTTCTCCTACTTCAAACCCACCTAGGTTATTCTTTACTCCTGTGTTTATTATCAGGTCGATTTTAACTGCAGAATCAATATCCAGTTCATCAATTGGAGGAATTTTATTACTGTCAAATCTCTTTTGCCTTCTAAGTTCTCTTAATTCACCACTACGTTCTATAATATTTAATATTACTGCTCTATCTTCCCCTTGATTGAATAGTAGAAATGTAGTAGCCTCTCTTCCTATACTTCTATCTTCATTCTGATAAGTGAAAATATTTTTATCTATACTATCCATAGCTAAAATCTGTCCGAACACTAGTTTGCTTAAATAGTTTTTATCCTTACTTGGTATCAAGTGATATAAGTTCTTTAGTTCTGCCTTTAAATTTTCCTTTGCTTCATTGCCATCAAAATCTTTAGCACCTTCTAATAATTGATGCACAAAACCTTGGGATTGAAAAATCTTAGCTTGTTCTGTCTTTACTTCAGCATAACTAATTCCCACTATAACCGCCTCTTCTGCTTTAGTTCTAATGCTGAGGTTATACAAATAACCTTTGTTCTTGATCTGTGTTATAGCTTCATCAGCAGTATGACCTTCTCCTTTAAACTCAACAACTACTGGAACAGGTTTAGGATTTATCCTACCATTTGCATCTTTTGTACGTGACATAAGTATTAAATCTGCACGTCCGTTACCTGCAGCACGTTCAACATAACAATTAAGACCATAACGATATTTAAAATTTAATGCTAAAGCTCCATAAACAAACCCATGATATGCTGCTTCTGAGTTGCCCAGTGAAAACTTTCCCTGATTACTTTTGTATATTTCGGCCAGTTCAAGAAAAATTTCTCTAATACCAACTATTACTTGATCTATACTCTTATCAGAAAGCTGTTTAAATGCACCTTCAAGACTTGTAGACCGACCTATATTGATCTCCTCAAATTCACTAGTTTGAGATGGAGAAGACACCAAATCCTTAAATTTTTCTTTTACTCTATCTCTTTGTTCTCTATATAGTTCGAATGACAGGTTGCCTAAATCTTCTTCAGTACGCATATGAAACGAATACTCATTTATATCTGTGTTATCTATGTCAGAGATCTCTAGTGTTTTTGCTATCTCTTTAAGTTCATCATCATTATAACAATATTTCCGTTTTAAATCCCCATAACCTGTAATTTGATCATTTGTAAAAGCTCTAAGAACCACTTGTTTTCTTCCACTTTTTTCAAGAAAAAAGCATAGTTTTACAATGCTAATCTCATTTTTCAATCCCTCTACTTTCAAATTAGTACGCTTAATATACACCTTATTGATGCCAAGCTTTTCTACTAGACCACTATTAGGAAGGGTTAAAATCGATCCTAATATGCTATGAATAAAAAACTCAGGACTAGATGTTGAACCAATATTTGGAGTTTCACGAAGAAATAAACTAAACTTTTCAGCAAATCCCTTAGGTGCATCGAAATTTACTGAGAGAACAGGGTTACCCTTACCGTTACCTGGATTAATTGGTTCAGTGAGTAATAATTCTATTAACTCAAGCTTGTGTTCAATATGTTTCGCTTCAGCTGTTGCTCTTGGCATTTTCTTATCTATTTCTTCATACTGTGTGTCACTTCCTCAAGTTCTATACTACGAAGTTTCTTTGCTGGACTACTTTCTTCTCCTTCTATTCCTCTCTTTTTATCATTTTCTTGAATAAGATTATCCAGTAATTGAAAAAACTTATCCCATTTATCTTTCCTCTTTGTAAATTCCTCTCTTGAACAACACCATGTTATACGTTCTTTAAATTCCTCCCTAAATTTTACCATTTCATTTTTTGATGATATACATTCTCGAATGAAGAACTCAATAAATCCCCCCCTATCACCATAAATCAAATCTTGGCAAATATCTTGCCCCCTACTACAAAAAATAAGCCTTTCTTTCTCTTTGGGAGTTGCATCTTGAAAGATCAGTTTGATATTTTCCACATCTTCAACCTTAAATAAGTCTAGTAATAATAACCCACCTGATCCGCATTTATCTATTACATGTTTTGTGTGAGTACTAGGACCTTGCTGCCAAAATATTCCAAAGAGCTTTTGATAATTGTAATCTTTATTACCATCTATCATCTTATTAACGATTACTCTCAATAAACAATCATAACCTTCTTCAGAAAGGAAAGCCCACATATGCTGCGCTGTTTCCATAAAAAAACTCTGCCATGGCCAATCCAAAAAGCACTTTAGCACTTCATAAGAGCAGCTCTTGAACACTTCCATTTGTTGTTCTCTATCCATTTCTGAAAGTAAAAAGCACAAAACATCAATATAATTCTCCCTGGAAAAATCTGTAAACTCACTAACACAGTCACAACGTCTTTTTGCCACATATTCTGCAGTTCTTACTAAGACCTTATCTTTTTCTTCAGGAGTTAACTTTTGTAGGAAATATCTGGTTGCTGCTTCATTGCCACTAACTGCTGAACGTCGAAATGCATACTCATAATGAGTAACACTATCATCTTGACAATATCTTCTTATTATATCGCCTAACTGAGCTGTTTCTTCTTCTATATGATGGGACCAGAACGATACTAGAGGTGATTCATTTATTCTTATTTTCCTAAGATCTTTTCCATAGAGTTTCCTACCACTGATTTGTTTCCATAGGGTGAGAATGTTATCTTCTAAACAATAAGTGCATGCTAATCTATAGCGCTTAGCAATATCTAAATTTTCATCTTGCACTAATATCTTTGCTGTTTTCTCTTTATCAATAGTGCCTTGTGGTGTCCAACAAAGCTTGCTTAAGCTTGCTCTAGCATCTTTGCCACCTAAAAGATTTTTATGATATTGTTTCCATATGAGTATCTGCCAACCTATTGCTTCAACAAAACTTGATAGTTCCTTTTTTAACAATTCTGGCAGCGGAAGTTTTAGTACCTTTTTTATCACTTCATCCTCTACCTTTTGCCATTCTCTTTTTCTTTCACTGACATTTAGGATTGGTGATGAGAAGTAAAACTTTGACGCTAAATCCCAGGCATCATCTTGATTCCATAACGTAATAGCTATTTCCACAAGAGCTTTATGCTTAAGTGATGGCATTAGAGTGTAATTCATTACCTAACCCGATTAAAATACTCAATATACTATGATTTTCTATCGGTTCAAGATAAAACACAGCTAAAAAATTGTGTAAAGTTTAACGGCACAAAAAAAATTCTATTAACCCCAACTATGGGTTAGAAAGAAGTGAAAAAAGGCTGGAAAGTGGGTAAACTCCAAGTAATTCTTTCAATTTAGGAGATTACCTATGAAGAAAGATATTACAGAGCCCAACTTTCGAATGTGTGCCAAACCTTGATTCATCAAAGAAAAATAGCTCTTTTTCTGGATACTTGCCAATAACTTCATTGAGATTTTTTTTTGAATTCCTCTTGTTTACTTTTATCTTGTACGTTGTGTACTGGTCTTGGTGTAATATATGAAAATTTCATCTTTTGTATATGGCGGTGTACTGTAGATTTGCTGATATTTAATCCGAACTTTTCCTGGATTCTTATTCTCATTTCTTTAATGGTAATATTAGGATTTTCTTCTATCCATGCTTCAACTTGCTGTAGTTGAGCCTGATTTAATTTAGTTTTTTTACGGCGTTGTGGAGGAGCAAACAGTTTTTCTTCTCTGCCAAATTTTAAGAATTTTATCCACGAAGTTAGTGCGCTTCTTGAAATGCAATATATTTTTGCTACAGCCGTTATACTATGCTTTTTTGCCGCAATTACAGCATTTAGTTTTTTTGAAACATATGCATTGTTCCTTACTTTCTTCAGCATTTCTTTTGCTCACTTTTTCATCCAATAATTTTGATCTTAATGCCATTTAAACCTCGCTACTTCACTTACTTTAGTATGGCTTTTTTTCCATTATTGTCTATCCGTTCTTTGTATAGTGGGAATGGGAATTGGTATTACTTAATAAATTTACTGATATCGGTATGCCTCTTTTCGAATTTGCCTTGTAAATTCCTTCCATCTCTACATCTTATTGACAGCTATGCAACAAAGCCATTCAGGATCTGCATTATTGTTTAACAGAATTTCGACAATTTCTCTGTAACCTTTTTGAGCTGCAAGGTGTAATGGTACACAATCCTGATTTTCAAGTTAGCATTTTCTCCATTATCTAGCAGCATTTTAGCTATCTGATTCACAATACAAGAGTTCTATTTAGAGCTATTTTCAAAAATCTTTGTGCTTTGTATATGTAGCTTATATTTGTTTGGAATGCTTGACTCCTGATTTATAAAATGCTATCATTAATGATACTACAATGTGTAAAGTGAGGAGGTTATGAATCTTAGACTAATTCAGGAAGAAACAAAAGAAATTCCATTTTGCACAACTCCTTATTCATTGCATTATGAAATTCGAAGGCCACTAATGGAAATGTTTGGGCTAGGGTCTAAAAAAGGCTGTTGTTCTAATCCGTACACTGGGAAGTGCATGATAACTGATAATAAATTAGCCCCTATTGTGCAGCTTACACAAGGAGTGGATGCGGATATAGTAATAGATAACACAACTAAAACAGTATATGCAAAAGAGATTAAAAATAAACAACAAAAAATAGATTTAATATATGATAAGGATCGTATTGGCGCAAAAGAAGTGCATGATATTCAGCTTCTTAAGGCTGGTAAAAGAGTAACAATACCATCTAAATATAAAAGTTTTGAAGATTATAGGAGAGAGCTACAGAAAAAATCTTCTTATATAGTTATAAGGGCTGAAGTAACACAACATTTAGATCATTCAGGAAAGCTGCTGAATGATCCTATAGAAAGCGTTGTTCATTATACTACTTTTCCTAAGTTAAAAGGAAATACCTTAGACTACAAGTATTTTGCTAGAAGTCGAGAGTTAATAGGTAGCAGAAAATCTGAGCTACAAGATAAGTTTAAAAACGTAGTAAAACTGAATGCCTTAATGGCTGCCAAACATAAAGAAGGATTAAGCATTGTGGTACCTAATGCTTTTTTGAGTGGTTTGAGTAATGATGAGCAAAAAGAAGCAAAAATAGCTTTTGTCAATGCAGCAATAGAAGCTGCTAAGGAAATAGAGCAAGATAGTGGAAAATACTCAGGATTTTGTGGGATATTTGTCAATACTGGAAATACTCAAGATTTAAATAAGCTGATAAGCGACAGTGGCATCAAAAGCATTGCTATTAATTATGGTGATCTTAGCGCGCCAAGTAGGGTATCAAAAGAAGGAAAGTTTGCAGAATCTATAATGGGTGAGGGAGTTGGATACGTTGGTAATGGTGCATTATCCGCACGAGGTAATATTGCAGTGGAGGAAAATCTTACTAGAAGAACGTTAGGAGAAACTGTGTTAATGTTTAGTGGAGCATTTAATGAAAAGGTGCTAGATAAAAATTGTTACAGGGGAGAAAATGTGAAATCTGACAGAGTACAAAATAAGACACAAAACATTCAACGTCACAGGTCAACTGTGTATTTCACTTTATCAGCATCTCTTTCAGCTTTGATTATAGCATTAGCATTTGTGACACAAACATATATATTTTTAGCAGCACTTATTGTACCTGCAGTAATTGGACTATGTGGGTGGTCATTATATGAGAAAGAAAAAGGAGATAAACCTAGCTCTAATATTCAAAATAATGTAAAAGCAGAGAGAGCCCTTGATAGTTATAGGGATACACAAACGAACTAGAGCACTTTGCTTATGTACTTATTTAATTTCAGTGTTTGCTATTTGTTTTTTATCCCATTGCTAATACCAATACTCATTGTTGGTAGGTCAAATAGGAGAGATTGCAGATGTAATAGTTTAAACTTAATCTGACAGGGTAATAAAGTAAGATAAAAATATAAACAAATTTTAAAGGAGTGTCAGATATGAGTACAACACAAGAAAAAATACTAAAATCAAAGTTGGGGTTGTTAGAGCCCGTCTTGAAACTGAGTAGAAAGAAGTTAAGAAGTATGGTATAAGATATATTTTAAGATGTACCAAGCGACATAAGTGACAAAGAATGGAAGATAATAGAGCCATATTTTGAACCTTAAAAGACCGGCAGAGCAAGAAAACATAGTATTAGAACAATTGTTAACGCAATCCGCTATATGATGAGAACAGGATGTCAATGAAGACAACTGCCTAAAGATTTTCCACCATGGAAAACCGTGTATAGTTGTGATTCGCGCTTAAAAAAAAGTGGAATATGGCAAGAAATTCATGATTTTCTAGTTAAAAAAGTAAGAGAGATAATCGGTAAGAATGAAACTCCATCAGTGGGAATAATAGACAGCCAGTCAGTAAAAACGACTCAAAAAGGGGATCGAGAGGGATACGATGCTGGAAAGAAAATAAAGGGCAGAAAACGCCATATCATTGTAGATACTGTGGGTCTTGTAATTGCTGCTGAAGTACACAGTGCAAGTATTCAAGATCGCGATAGTGCTCTAGATCTTTTTGCTCAGGCTAAATGCAAAGCCCCAACCTTACGAAAGTTTTTTGCCGATCAAGGGTACACAGGTAAATTACAAAATCGATGTTTATTGGAAACTGGATGTTTGCTAACAATTGCCAAGAAATTGGTTGATACAGGATTTCAGATTATTCCTAAACGTTGGATCGTAGAACGGACATTTGCCTGGCTTTCCAATTTTAGACGTATGAACAAGGATTATGAGCATTCTCCCCTCACTTCAAAAACTAATATCTTCTTTAATATGATCACTATTATACTTCACAAATTAGCTCATTTTTTGGTTTGAAGACATGCTCTAAGTGATTATTTTTAGCAGCAAGAGATATAGGTGTTTGTCCGTATTGATTTTTTGCATAAATATCAGCTCTTTCTTCACCCACAAGATAGGTTACTATACTCAAATTACCAACTTTAGCAGCTAAGTGTAAAGGAGTATTGCCATCACTACCTTTAGTGTTAATGCTGGCTCCTCTTTCTATAAGCTCCTTAACTCTATCAAGGTTAACTTTTTTACAGCATCAAATAATTCGCTGTTTGGGTTCTCAATAGAAACCTCTGTTATAGTTGTTGAAGTTTCTGTAGTAAGCTCAGATATTTGCATAAACCCCCCAATGATATTAACCTTTCTTTACACTATAAAGCTGTTACTAAATTATATAAATTTGAGTATCTATAGCATAAGACCTGCTGCGAATCAAGCGATAAAAAAAGGGAAGGAGGGTGACTAAAATCAAGGTTAACTAAAAGGAGTGCTTAAGATTCACAATACCAGCAATAATATTGAACCTCAGGTTATATTTTTTCTGAAAATTGCGGTAAACATGGGACATAATCTTAAATATCTTTACCTCACGGATCTTATTTTCTACTCTCATTCTAAATGATGCTAATCGTCTATTATGCTCTTTCTGCTCTGAAGTTAATGGCTTTTTACGGTACTTTTTATATGACATTACTTTGCAATTTTTGCCAACCTTGATATCCAGAATCGGCATATTTTATGCTATCGAGTGGTAGATATTTTCCTTGTTTCCTTATGCGAAAATCACTAATTCTACCACGATATGACTTTGACACTGATAAAATTCTTCCATCTTCTTCGATAACAATCTCAGTTTTCATAGTGTTGGTTCTTTTTTTTCCTGAATATGACTTCTTCCGTTTTTTACTATCTTCTGGCCTCTGTATTTGCTGTTCTGTAACATCAGCCAGAATCTTTAGTATTTTTTCTGATGTCATACTTCTATCTTTTGTTATAGTAACTTTCTTGGCAAGTAATGGCTCTATTTTCTTCAGTAACCTACATACATTTGCGTTGTGCATATTGAACAGGCACCCTAAAAATCTATGTGTTATGTAAGTGCGATAGTACAAAATTACGCAAAATAACTTATCTTCCAGAGTTGGTAGTTGTGATCTTCTACCATGGCACTTTTTCTGTTTTTCAAGTTTTTTCCACTCAGACCTCACTTTTTCCACCACCTTTTCAAACTCCTCTATAGTTAAACCTGTTATATTACGAAAGTTTCTTGGGTGCTTCTTCATTTTATAGTAACTAAAGCTCATTTTTTACCTTACTCGATCTGCTTATTCTTCTTCTACCTCTCTCGCATCACTTTTTCAATTACCTTTTGCAGCAGGTCTTTTGCTATTCTCAAATGGATTACTGTTAATTTAATATTAAGTATTATTAAGAACCTAAACAATATGACCATTTCCAGTGTTCAAAACTAATGGTGGTGAGAAGTGTTTTTCTTGGAATCAATTGGTCTACCAAACGATACATACGAACTTTTTTATATTCTGACTTTGCTATACGCTAAAACTAGCCATATTAGCACATTTCATCAATATCTACATACGAACTGTTTTGCCTAAGCTTATTGAAATAATTTAAATCTTCTATTTTTATAACCTTATTTTTATGCAACGTGTTCTCACAAAGGTAGGCAGTTTTTTTGCGATTTCCGAAGGAGTAAATAAACAAATTCATTATAGCGCTACAGAGTCTAGTATTTTCTATAAATTTTTATTTAATCTACTAATAAATTGACAAATATTACAATATTTGCTAAAATGTTCATATAATAGTACCTTGCTTTCATAAAGATGTAGTATTGGTAATGTCATGAAAAATGTATCAAAGTAGTGGAGAAATAGATGCCTGATTATTATGAAGTACTAGGAATAGATGAAGAAGCTTCTGAATATGAAATAACCCAAGCATATCGTAATTTAGCAAAGCAGTATCATCCAGATAAATTTCCTGAAAAAAAAGATCTCAATATGTTAAAAGTAAAGACGAACCTTTCACAAGCAGAAGAAAATCGACTAATTCAACTTGAAAAAAAAGTTCAAGAGAATGAGGAAAAGTTCAAAAAAATACAAGAGGCACATACAGTATTATCGGATATAGAAAAAAGGGAAAAGTATGATGAAGAAAAGAATGGTAATCAATGTTCAGGAACATCTAAATCTTCAAGTTTCCAAGAGAAGCTTGATGAGATGGTTGGAAAAATGGATGAGATTAGTAGTGCACAATACAAACGTACTATGAGAAATCTCAGAGGATTGACTTCTATTACGAAGGAGTTGAATCTGCAAGAAAAATCAAGACGTACACTGAAACAAGAATCATTAAAACGTGTACTTGATGAATTAGAAGATGCGCAGAAAAAAACTTTTTTCAGTTTAAGTGTTAGTCTGATTTTAGATAGACTTAAGGATTTTGCCGTTCAGATAGAAGATATAAATTTTTCTAATTACTCGAAATATCGAGAAGAGCTTATTATTCTGTATGATAAAAAGGAATTCTTAAATCTTTTAATGGAAAAAGGAGTAAAGTTATCAAATACTGTTTTGCATGCAGCTATTGAATATAATTCTATAAACGTTGCTTATTACCTTGTAAATGAACACATAGATAAGATAGATATCAATCATCAAGATGAAAATGGAAATACAGTTTTACATCTCGCTTTAGAACTTTTGTGTTTGGATAAACCAGAAGTCAAAGGTATTATTAAATTACTTCTAAGCAAAGGTATAAAATTTGATATTCAAAATAAAAAAAGTGAAACCCCATTTGATCTCTTAGTTAAATATGTTAGCTATCCAATTAATCAACAAAAGAAATTAAATAATATTCAGGAGCTTCTTAGCAATTGTACAGTTAAAGACATATTGAAAGGTCTAAATGGTACTTCTTCATTAAATACACTAGCAGAACTTGCTGTTTATCATTGTAGTGAAGAAGTTTTAAAAACTTTAATTGAAGGTGGTATGAATGTCAATTGTCAAGACGAAAATGGAGATACAGTTTTACATCACGCTTTTAAATGTTTTGGCTCAGAAGATGATGAATGGAAGGAGCAAAATATTACAAAATTACTTCTAAATGAAGGTGCGAAACTTGATATTCAAAATAAAGAAAGTAAAACTCCATTTGATCTCTTGGTTGGATATGTTACAAAGGCGCATTATACTAAAAAGGAAAGATTACATCATGTTTCAAGGATCCTTAGCAATTGTACAATTAAAGGTACACTAAAAAGTCTAAATGGTACTTCTTCATTAAATGAGCTAGCAAGACTTGCTGTTAAACTTAATAATAAAAAAATCTTAAATTTCTTGATTAAAAACGACATAAAGATTCTAAGTACTATTTTAGAAGATATTGTTAAATATGATTTCAATAAAAAGATTTTTAGTTACTTTTTGCATAAAAATAGGATTGATTACCAAGATGAAGGTGAAAATACAATTTTGCATCATACCTTAAAATTGTTGATTAGTAATAAATCAAACTATCAAGGTTATGTTGAATTACTAATGAGTGAAGGCGCAAAGCTTAACGTTAAAAATGACAAAGGTGAAACTCCTTTTGATCTCCTGATTGAATATGTTGAGAAGGGGTTTTATGGTCAAGCACGAAGATTAAGTTATGTTTGGAATTTGCTTAACAAATGTGAAAATAAAGATATACTAAGAGAGCTAAAATACAAGGATGGTGCTTCTGCATTAGATAAACTAAATGAGCTTCATGCTAAGTGTCGTAATACTTCTATCATAGTTGCTTCTACACTAGCAGTGGCTGGAGTTGCTTTAGGTGTGGCTATTGCAGCTTACTCAGGAATGTTAGCGGTAGGAATAGCAGTTGGAGCCTGTTGCTTAGTTGTTGCTGCAATCATATACTATTGTAATAAGCCTTCAAAGTCACTTGAGAATAGCAATGCTGAAGCTGTAGTGAATCAAATAACAGTGGCAGATATCTCTTAAGGTAAGTAGAAATAGCAGGAGGGTTGGTTTTATTACATAGCTAACTAAAAGGCCAACTCTACAAGCAATTTATTAAAAACCTTATTTTTGCAATCAATTTATCCAATTTAGTGGGAGTGTTAAATTTACTAATCTTTCCGTAAGTGAGATTAAAGAATTGCAAAAGATTTAATAATTTATAGATTCTTCTAAAGAAATTATCTTATTTTTTATTGGCAGACAGCTTGCTTAAACCTGTAAAACTTCTCCATCTGGTCACTCCATAGCATCGGTATTTCTTTCAAATCAACCAATTTCAAATCTCTTGGCTGTCTTCCACTTATACCAAAATCCATTACTGACCGAACAAATAAGAAACATTACAAACTCGTTTAATAGTAGTACTGGAAATATTGACAATAAAATTACACAAAACATCTTCAAGTAAACCTATGGTATCGTAGATACTATTGCGTAAAGTATTGTATTTGATATATTGCCACAACCTTTCAACAGGATTCAGTTCCGGTGAATAAGGAGGCAAGTATATGATGGTAATGTTTTCCTGAATTTTCAAACTTTTTGATCTATGCCAACTTGCACAATCCATTACAAGAAAGGCTTCTTTCGTGCCTAAATCTTTCGACATCTGCTCCAGAAATATATTCATACAATCAGTGTTTACATATGGAGCAAGTAGGCTAATTTTCTTACCACTTCTTGGATTTACCGCACTGTAGATATAGAAATTTTGTCTACCAATTTTCATTTTAACCTGTGTTCTGACCCCTTTTTTAAACCATCCGTGTCCGATTTTTGAATGAGTTCCAAATCGTGATTCATCAAAAAAATACCTCCTTTTCAGGGTGGGAATTGACTATTTTATTGAAGTATTTTTTAAACTCTTCTTGCTTGTTTTTATCTTGTTTATGGTGAATTGGCCTCGGTGTTATGTAAGAAAACTTCATCCTTTGTATCTCACGGTGCACTGTTGATTTGCTAATGTTTAGGCCAAATTCCTCTGAGATTTTTATTTGCACTTCCTTAATAGTAATATTTGGATTTCTTTCTACCCATATTTCAATTTGCTCACGTTGATTTTTGTTTAATTTGCTTTTTCTTCGCCGCTGAGACGGGGAAAATAATCTTTCTACTCTACCAAATTTTAGATGCTTTATCCATTCAGTCAAAGCAGTCCTTGAAATTTTACATATTCTTGCCACAGCGCTTATACTACTTTCTTTTCCTGCTATCACCGCTTGTAACTTTTTTGAAACATATGCGTTATTTCTGACCTTTTTTAACATTTCTTTCGCCAAATTTACAACTTTTTCGTCTAATAGTTTTGACCTTAATGCCATTTATACCTCTCTATTTTATCTACTTTAGTATCACTTCTTTCCCATTATTGTCTATCTGTTCTTTATATAGTGGGAATTGGTATCACCACAAGTTGTTCAATCTTTTTTGAAAAATTTTCTTTGCAACCAACAAAAAAACATGATAGACTAGCTTTAGGGTTTTTTGTAATAAATAAAAATTTGAGATAAAAAATAATTTAGAAATGCCTCATAATCGATTTTTAAGCTACCTTACATGAGCAACTTAGGTCTTGGTGGTATAATTGTACCCTGAAGTCGTAGAATCGTTTTAAAACCGCATTAGCAGACCAACGTTTATTTGAGTTTTATCAGCATAAAAAAAAGATGAGAGTAAGAGCCTTTTAAAAACGCACTAATTGTATTTTTCATTAAATGTAAATATCTTAATAATATTTTGTGGCAGCCTTTCTGGACTTCTTTCTTTTTGCTGTTTAAGTTATTGTACTTTATTTGTATTTTACTATTATTTTATATTATCTATTATTATTTATTACTATTATATATATATAATATATAAGGGTTTTAGGAACGCAGAATCCGCTATACTGGCTGACTTCAGACACATAATAACTAGGAACACTTTTAGGAATAGAGGGCAAAAGGTTAGGATTCAAGCGATCTTTAGCTTCCTAGTTTCTCATTACTTATTTAGTAACCAAGGAATCAGGAATATAATTCAACCATTTGATGTCTTATCCCTTTTTAATTGAAATCATAACTTATAATAGGGTTGTGGCTCCGAAGTTAGATTGAGTAGATGGTAGATTGAATAGAGAAAATAGGGCAACTCTAAAATATTTAAAGAGCCACCCATAAAGAAAGACTTATCCTAACATTAAATTTTGCCTATAGCTAAAATCTTCAGCTCCAAGAGTGAACTTTCCTATACCACAAGCAAATGGTCCAGTTGGAATGTCAAGCCACTTATCCTCTTTTGCACCTGTAGACATTCCTTTAACTAACTGCTTTGCTTGTAAAAGTTCCTGAACTATACGCTCTAGTCGATCTCTTCCCATACTGTGGAAAATCTCAGGTAGCCTATGCCGTTGTTTATATACTCCTGTGCTTCCTGTGTGAGTAAATGGGTGTCCTGCAACAGCAGATCGTGTAATTGCATCAGTAAGACATATTTTAAGGTCTTTTTCACTAGCATTTTTAACTGTTAGTTGTATTGTTATATCTTCTAGTAGCCCTGTTTCCTGATTTCTTAGGTAAGTTCTTACAGTGCGATCAGCTAAACCATTGGCCTTCACAACTGCCCCATGAAACAAAGCATTCTGTCTTGGTGTTTCTCCTACTGCCTTAAAGATTTCTAGCCTAGCTGTATTTTCTATTGGCCAAAAAGCGTATGAGCATCTAACACCATTAACAAGAGCAGAGGTACCTCTAATTGCATCGCGTGCTTGTTCAGCAGTTAATATTGGTTTTTCTCCTTTTGGCTTTCTCATGTGATGAGCAGTAATTATCGAAGCTCCAGTACTACATGCTAAATCAGATAATAAGCACATTAGATAATCCCCTACAGCAGGATCAGCATTTATATCTGCATGGATAAATGAAGCAAGTGGATCAAATACTATCAATTTCAGATCTTTAATTTCCTCGAGCTGTTTCATTACGGATTCGAATTCAGGAGAAACTTCGACGATTTTACCACGAACATTTCTGAGTATTGTAAGTGATCCTCTGACGTTTGGCAGTGGTACAATAAATAATTTATCTTTATGTTTCAACCTTTCACACTTAGGGTCGAGTCGTTCTAAGCGGCGGTGTATCTCACTTGCATCATCTTCTGCTGAAAAAATCACTACTGATCCATGTTCAGTAACAAGTGAACCAAAGCCACACATCTGATCCTTATCACTTGCAACCTTAAGCGCTAGGTCAAGAAGAAGCATACCTTTGCCTGTATCTCCCATTGCTGCTATTATTGAAGTAACACCTAAAGGAAATAGACCTTCAACAAGAAACTTTTGCTCTGGTACCGGACCTACAAAGCGCTCTGCACTCCAATCTAAAATGTTAAGTGGCTGTTTTGTGGATCTTTCTAAACTTTTCATATTTGAAGTATCAGTAGCTGGAGTATCAATAGTAAGCAACGGAGTTGAAGCTAAAAACTCTTTGACATCTATACCTTCCTCTACACAATCAGCAGCATCCCATTTCTCAGGCTTACCTCGAGGAATTTCAAGCACAGCAAGTGATGCAACACCAAGTTCTAAAAGTTTCTTTTCAGCGTTTTTGGCATATTTATTGCCTGCTTCATCATTGTCTGGCCAAATGATAATATGTTTACCTTTTAGTAAAGTCCAATCTGTTTTCTCAATAGGTGCATTTGCCCCAAACATCGTTGTTGTTGCCGTTATGCCTTTATTTATTAAACTTTCAGCACATTTTTCACCTTCAACGAAAACAATTTTGTCAGATTTAATTATACCTGGAATATTATATAAAGGTCTTGGGTTTGGTGCAGTACTACTTGAGTTTTTTACATCAAAACAGCTATATCGTTTTCTTCCTGCAGCATCATAATAACGATAAATTTTAGCTATTACTTGGTTGTTTTCATCGTGGTAATCCCAATGTATTTCTGATTGATTTAAGTATTCCAACTGATTTGGTTGAAATGTTGAACGGCCAAGCCATTTTTCTATATCTTCTATGGTATCAAGAAACTTCGTCTTGCCAGTAACATCCCGCCAGAGATCAAAGATGTCACCACCATCACTCGTAGCAAAATCAACCCATAATCCGGCTCTTTCTCCTCTTGTTTCTACTACTAAACTTTTCCCTTTATCTCCCCTAATATTACCAACATAGAACTTACCTCCGTGGAAAGTACCATTTGGTAATAAGTAGGATAAAGATGATTCTATTCTTGAGAGTAGTTCTGCTTTTACTTCTGCTGCTCTTTCAAATAAAGCTTGCTTGTCATGCATATTGTTTTCTCCTGTTAAAATAAGCTATGTTTGTTGACAAAATGTCTTTTTTTCTGTTACATAGCTCATGATGATGTTCTTAAAGGTTTGGTAATTTAAAATACAGTCATAAGTGGGTAGAGAGATGTCTCTGTACCTTTTACTATAGTAATACCGGATTTCTCACATGTTTTTCCGGAAGAGAGGAGAAATTTTTTTTCAAGCGTAAGTTGACACTGTCCATATTTACCCCAAATATTTACAATTCAGAAGACCAGGCTGCTAGGTCTTACTATAGTAAGTTCAACAAAATTACAAAAACTGGTCACTTTTTAGAAAATTTTGCACAACTCCGTTCTCTTATCTTTCATATGCCCCTGTAGTATATATATACGTTCAATTTCAAATTCGTCCGAAAAACTACAAAAATATATAGGCAACACTAAAAAAGTTCTCTTCTGTAGAGGTAAATGGTGATATTGAAAATTTAACTCTGCTCTCAACTTACACTCCTCAAAAAAATTACAAAATTTAATTTCATTTTAACTTTAAACAAAAAAGCCGCCTATAAGTTGCATCTGCATTATGTTGCAAAATATACTACACTTTGCTTATGAGAATAACCAAATAAGCCATCCTTTTTTCTCCTCCATAACAGATATATACTAGAAATGGTGCGACCTGAAAGTCTTCGGTCATATTGTTTAAAAGGAGAGGAATTCATTCAGAAAGAAACTGAAAGGATTCTAAAACTTATTAAACCAGATGTTTTGCCGTCTGAGTCTACGCATCAGTGCGAATCGGGCAACCGGTTGGTGCCAAGCGATGCGGACAATGAACCTCCTCTTGAAAAAGAAGATGCTCAATCGTGAGAGGGGCATAAACTGCAAGCATCATGTGGTTGGAGGGCTAGGCTAGTGGTATGGTGAACGTAAGTGAAGCTTTATAAGTACCGATACGATGAAAGAGCTAAAGATGCTGATAAGCTCTGACCAAAAGGTAATGTGGATAAGTTACATTTTTTCATTTCTAGATGTACGCAAATAATAACTCCACCGGTATAGAGAAGCCACCTAACCCACTATTGTATGACTGGAGAAACAGGGTAAGCCTGTATTTTCGCCTACATGGCAAGCAAACCGCAAGGAATGCTGATGGAAGTGCAGGTAAAGGAGAATGGAGAAAGCGAATGCCATTTTGTAACGAAATGGATAGAATTTGTAACATTAATTCGCGTGAAAACGAGCAGACTTCCGTTTGGTCCCTCGTGACAAGAAACTTTGTTAACCACTTAAGGTAGGAAAGCAGATGATTACAAGTAAACCTGTAAGTGCATCTACCAAAAGCTTTGAAGCATGGAAGCAGTTGCCATGGAAGAAATGCCAGAAAGTTATTGTGAGGCTACAAAGACGTATTGTTAAGGCTGTCCAAGAAGGAAGATGGGGTAAGGTAAAAACTTTACAACATCTTCTCACACGCTCTTTTAGCGGAAAAGCTTTGGCTGTTAAGAGAGTAACTGAAAACCAAGGAAAAAACACAGCGGGTGTAGATCGTCAACTATGGTCAACTTGCAATGCTAAATTTCAAGGAATAAAGCAGTTAAAGCAAAGAGGATATAAACCTTCTCCGCTAAAACGGATTTATATCAGTAAATCTAATGGCAAAAGAAGACCTCTTGGAATACCCACGATAAAAGATAGAGCCATGCAAGCATTATATCTGTTTGCTCTGGAACCGATAGCTGAAACGATCAGTGATCGTCACTCCTATGGCTTTAGACCTAAAAGATCCTGTGCAGATGCTACAGTAGCTTGTCATTTGTTACTGGCAAGTCGTAATCAACTACAATGGATACTTGAAGGTGATATCAAAGGATGCTTTGACAACATTAATCATGAATGGCTTATGAAGCATATTCCTATGGAGAAAAAAATTCTGCATAGTTGGTTAAAAGCTGGCTTCCTAGAATCAAAAACTCTGTATCCCACAACTGCAGGTACCCCGCAAGGTGGTATAATTTCTCCAATACTAGCCAATTTAGCCTTAAACGGACTTGAAAAGTTATTGGAAAGTCGATTTGGTAAACTCGGCAGTAGAAAAAGAAACAAAATCAGAAGTGGAGTGAATGTAATCAGATACGCAGACGACTTTATTATTTCAGGTTTCACACATGAAGTACTGGAAAAGGAAGTTAAGCCTTTAGTATCATCTTTTCTTCATGAGCGAGGTTTAATTCTGTCAGAAGAGAAGACAAAGATTACATCTATCACAACAGGGTTTGACTTTCTTGGTTGTAATGTACGTAGATATAATAAGAAGTTAATTATTAAACCTTCGAAAGAAAGTATTAAAAGACTTCTTAATAAAGCACGTACATTGATAAAAGCAAATATAGCGAACACTCAGGCTATAGTAATTAAGTCACTCAACTCTCTACTGAGAGGATGGGGAAATTACTATCACCATGTGTGTGCTAAAAAAGCGTTTAGAAAGATCGACAATGAAATTTGGCATAGTTTATGGAAATGGGCAAAGAAAAGACATCCTCGTAAAGGATTACGTTGGATAAAGAATCGTTACTTCAAAGTAATGGGTCAACGCCAATGGGTTTTTGCTGCACCCCTATGCAAGAACAAACCAAAAGAGATACGGTATTTAAGACTGCTTAAGCTGATTGATATACCTATCAGACGACATGTTAAAATCAGAGCGGATGCAAATCCCCTTGACTTAAAATGGAAAAAGTATTTTGATGAGAGAGTGAAACGAACAAGAATGTTAGCAAGCTCTTTCTCAAGAGAAGGTTCTCTACTGTTGGTGTCACCATTAAGAATGATGTTTCCTGAGGAATCATGAAGGACAAGCCGGTTCTAGAAAAGAAGAACTTAGATAAGGGGCTCAAGCGTAGTGTTGGGAAACCTGCATGCTGCGTTTCTAAGGGAGGGGGTAGTAGTAATACTGCTTCCTTACCTGACCAGTCCGAAATATGATTTGCTCTAAAATTTTTTTCATTACGATTTTTCTATTAAACTTTAATAGAGCTTAACGTGTTTACAATATACCCAGGTGAGAGATTTTCCATCTATAAGAAGTAGCCACAAAATGCTGCATTAGTAAAACTATTAATAATAATTGTTTGTGAATTAAGTGCTTTAGATTCGGGATTACATAGATTTTTGGCAGTTTAAGCCATTTTAGATTGGAAAATGAAATCTCATTAAGCTGAGAAGTGGGCTACTGTAGAGGAGTTTAACATAATTTAAGGTTACAAGTCAAGCAAACTACTATAATATCATAAAAGGCTGCTCCTTGGCTGATTTTGAGTGTTTCTTAGTTTAGAGGAAAAACCTATTATTATAAATAATAAAAATAAGGTATATAATAATACCCTATTTATATTTTTCATTCTTATTTATTCTTTAACCCTTGTAGATAGCTCTCTAAAAAAAGATCTGAGACAGGAAACGTTAAATTCTTTTTAAAAAATTTTCTTTACAAGGCATGAAAATCGTGTTAAACTTACATGTAAGTTTCTTTCGTGATAGTAAGACTACTGAAAATACCTTTTAGTTGAGTTTAGAGTTGTTTTATAAGCGATCTTTAATCAGGTGGCTACTGCTTTACTTAAAAATTGTAGCTAGCTTTAAAACGTAGGTTTTCTCCTTATAGTTATTAAATTTCTGTTTTGCTTATAATATAAATGTCCTAACAATTAAATTACAATATGTATTCCGTTCAAGATTTCAGCCAATTTGGGAGTATTCCAGAAAAAGAGGATATGATTTGTTTGATAGGGGTTCTTTGGATATAGGTGAAAGAATGTACCTAAAATTACAGAAATGGATCATTTTTTTCTATTGAGCTTTTTCTGCATCTAAAACCTATGTACCGCTTAATAGTTCAGAATGGAGACAAAGATCTAAATTTATTTATTTACGTCTCCAATTTTATCTAGTATAACGGAGACAAAGATTTATATTTTGTGTTTTATGTCTCCATTATTTATTGGTAGAAAAACTGAGTTAAAACAACTACTGGAGCTTACAGAAAAAAATACTGCATCTTTTGTAGTAGTCAAAGGAAGGCGTCGTATAGGAAAAAGTCGTTTAATTCAAGAGTTTGGTAAGTATTTTGAACAATATTACTCCTTTATAGGTTTGCCACCAGAAAAGCATACTACAATGTCCTACCAACTTAATGAATTTTCTAGACAAGTTGCTAGACAATTTAATACATCTTTTGCTAGGTATGATGACTGGAGCGATTTACTATGGGCAGTTGGTGAACGTCTACTATCAGGAAAAACATTATTGCTGTTTGATGAAATTTCTTGGATGGGCTCAAAAGATCCAACCTTTTTAGGCAAAATAAAAAATTTTTGGGATACGCAGCTAAAAAATAATAACAAGCTAATTTTCGTTGTTTGTGGATCAGCTTCATCATGGATCGAGAAAAATATACTTAGTAGTACTGGTTTCGTAGGGAGAATATCGTTAACTTTAACACTCGGAGAATTATCACTTTCTGATTGCAATGAATTTTGGCCAAAAAATATTTCAGCATATGAAAAGTTCAAGGTGCTTGCAGTAACTGGCGGAATTCCAAAGTATTTAGAAGAGGTAAATTTTAAGCATAGCGCTGAAGAAAATATTAAAAGGCTTTGTTTTAGAAAAGGTGGGTTTTTAGTTGAAGAATTTAATCAAATATTCTCAGATTTATTCATGCGAAAAACGGCTTTTTATAAGCAAATAGTCAGAGCTCTTTCTACTGGAGCTAAAGAACAAGAAGAAATTTGTGCTACTTTAAATATCGTAAGACATGGACGCATTTCTGAGTATCTACATGAGCTTGAGCTTGCTGGTTTTATTGCAAAAGATCATACTTGGAGTATAAAAACTGGTACTGATTCACGACTCAGGAGATACAGACTTCAAGATAATTATTTAAGGTTTTATCTAAAATATATCGAAAAAGATCTAGGGAAAATTAGTCGTGACACCTATTCTATAGGGTTCTTACCAGAGTGGTATACAATTATTGGGCTTCAATTTGAAAATTTGGTGCTGAACAATAGAAAGAGCATACATAATATCTTAGGGATTGATGGAATAATAAGCGAGAATCCATTTTTTCAGAAAAGAACACGTAATAGTGCAGGTTGTCAAATTGATTATATGATTCAAACGAAGTTTAACACTCTCTACATTTGCGAAATCAAATTTTCAAAAGATAAAATTGGTCATTCAATAATACAAGAGGTACAAAAGAAAATAGATGCACTAAATCGTCCAAAAGGCTTTTCATGTCGTCCAGTCCTTATCCACGTTAATGATGTAAGTGATGATGTTATAGATAGTGATTACTTTTCACACATAATTGATTTTGGAAAATTATTAAATTGTAAGTAATGGTTTTTCTGACTTAAAAATAGTGTCTTTTTAGTTTTTATGTTTATTCTTAACTTATAGAGGTTGCTTATGACTGATACTTTAACTTTAAAAGAGGGAGATATTGAAACTACTGCTTTTGATAATAGCAATTTTACTAGAGTATTACACGATGGAGAATGGTGGTACGTAATAACAGAAGTAATAGCTTTTCTGACAGGTAGTAAGAACCCATCTGACTATCTAAAAAAGATAAAAAGCAGAGATATAGGGCTCTCTGAAGGATGGGGACAATTTGTCACCCCCCTTGAAATTAAAACAAAAGGTGGTAAACAGAATGTTAATTGTACAAATGTTGAGGGGTTATTTCGTATTTTGCAGTCTATTCCTTCCAAAAGAGTTGAACAATTTAAACGCTGGCTTGCAAAAGTTGGATATGAAAGGCTATAAGAATATGAAAACCCTGAACTTGCACTCAAACGAATCTATGCCGATTATGCTGCAAAAGGGTACCCTCAGGAATGGATACAAAAGAGAATAGAGTCGATAGCTGTCAGAAATCAACTAACAAAAGAATGGGGTAACAGAAATATATCTGACCACAATAATAAGCATATTGAAGGTAGAGAATACGCAATATTGACAGACGTAATTTCTGAGGGAACGTTTGGAGTAAAAACAAAGCACCATAAGGAAATAAAAGGCTTGAGGAAACAACCACTAAGAGACCATATGACACCAATTGAATTAATTTTTAACATGCTAGGAGAACAGGCTACCATTGATGAAATAAAAGATAAAGATGCACAGGGCTATAATAAAAATTTAGAGGCGGCAAAGGAAGGAGGTAAGAACGCAGGCACAGCAAGAGAGGCATTCGAAAAAGCTAGAGGTGTGAAAGTCGTTTCTTCAGATAACTTTTTAAAGAGGATTAAAGATTAAAGTTCTCATACCAAAATCCATTACTGACCGAACAAATAAGAAACATTACAAACTCGTTTAATAGTAGTACTGGAAATATTGACAATAAAATTACACAAAACATCTTCAAGTAAACCTATGGTATCGTAGATACTATTGCGTAAAGTATTGTATTTGATATATTGCCACAACCTTTCAACAGGATTCAGTTCCGGTGAATAAGGAGGCAAGTATATGATGGTAATGTTTTCCTGAATTTTCAAACTTTTTGATCTATGCCAACTTGCACAATCCATTACAAGAAAGGCTTCTTTCGTGCCTAAATCTTTCGACATCTGCTCCAGAAATATATTCATACAATCAGTGTTTACATATGGAGCAAGTAGGCTAATTTTCTTACCACTTCTTGGATTTACCGCACTGTAGATATAGAAATTTTGTCTACCAATTTTCATTTTAACCTGTGTTCTGACCCCTTTTTTAAACCATCCGTGTCCGATTTTTGAATGAGTTCCAAATCGTGATTCATCAAAAAAATACCTCCTTTTCAGGGTGGGAATTGACTATTTTATTGAAGTATTTTTTAAACTCTTCTTGCTTGTTTTTATCTTGTTTATGGTGAATTGGCCTCGGTGTTATGTAAGAAAACTTCATCCTTTGTATCTCACGGTGCACTGTTGATTTGCTAATGTTTAGGCCAAATTCCTCTGAGATTTTTATTTGCACTTCCTTAATAGTAATATTTGGATTTCTTTCTACCCATATTTCAATTTGCTCACGTTGATTTTTGTTTAATTTGCTTTTTCTTCGCCGCTGAGACGGGGAAAATAATCTTTCTACTCTACCAAATTTTAGATGCTTTATCCATTCAGTCAAAGCAGTCCTTGAAATTTTACATATTCTTGCCACAGCGCTTATACTACTTTCTTTTCCTGCTATCACCGCTTGTAACTTTTTTGAAACATATGCGTTATTTCTGACCTTTTTTAACATTTCTTTCGCCAAATTTACAACTTTTTCGTCTAATAGTTTTGACCTTAATGCCATTTATACCTCTCTATTTTATCTACTTTAGTATCACTTCTTTCCCATTATTGTCTATCTGTTCTTTATATAGTGGGAATTGGTATAACCATAAAACGTTGGCAAATATACACAGGTAGGAAGGCAATTCTTTCTGGTACTGACAAAACTTTTGCACAAATTCAAGAAGAAAAACAGCAATAAAGGGGCAAAAAAAGTGGAAAAGATCACACAAACGGAATGGGCAAAAGAACTAGGAGTTTCAAAGCAATATGTCTGTTATTTAGTAAAAAAAGGAATAGTTGAGTTGGAGGATGGTTTGATCAATAGAGAGCAAGCAAATGAAGCGGTAGCAGCAATAAGAGATCCAAGTCAGCCACTGAGGAGGAAAAATCCAGAAAACGAAAATACAAGTAACCTTTCCACAATGTTGCTTAAAACTCGAATAAAAAATGAAATGGAACGAGGTAAACTACTTGAGGCGAAAGCTAAGGCTGAGATAGGAGAACTTGTAGCAGTAGAGGAAGTAAAGCGCGATGCATTTAACGTAGCAAGAGTTGTCCGTAATAATTTGCTTAATATTCCAAATAGAGTTTCAGCACTACTTGCATCACTGAGTGACACTGAAAAGATTCATATGGCGCTAACTGAAGAGATTACAAACTCATTACAAGAATTATCTAATATTAAGTTTTAAATAATGTCTGCTAACTTAAGTTTAGAATTAATAAAGTGTCTCATTAATCAGCAAGGAGTGGATGTAAATGTTAGAGGATTAAATGGAAAGACACCGCTACATTATGCAGTAGAAATTAACGAGCTTAGTATGGTTGCACTCTTACTGAACAGAAAAAATATTAATCCACTAATCACTGATGATGATGGTAAAAGTGCGCTCTCTTGTGCAAGAGAAGAAATATTACAAGCGCTAATTAATAATAAATACGGATCAGAGGAAGATAGTTTGCTTTACTTAGCTGCGATGTTGAATGAAGCAAATGCTGTAAGGTTTTTACTCAACAAAGGGGTTAATGTTAATGAGCAGAATGCTTTACTACATACACCGTTACACTTAGCGGCAGGAGCTGGGCATGAACAAATAGTAGAAATTTTAATTAGAGAAGGAAATGCGGACAAAGATGTTCTTGATGCGAGAAATCATGCAGCAATTCATTATGCAGTAAACAACAAGAAGCTAGGAGTAGTAAAATTACTTTCAAATCTTGGTGCGAATGTTAATGTAGTTGGCAGCGGCAGAAATGCAATGAAATTATCTTCTTTGCACGTAGCTATAAGTAGTAGTAATTACGACGAAAGGGACTTATGTTTAGATATTGTAAGATGCTTAATAAATGTTCCTAATGCTGGGGTTAACTTACAAGATTATGAAAATAAAACGCCACTACATTATGCTGAAAGGCTGAAAACAATAGAAGTTTTACTAACGCGAGAAGATATAGATCCTTTAATTAAGGATGATAATGGCAAGACACCATTTTGTTATGCAAAAGAAGCAAATAGATTAGATATAGTAAAGATTTTAGCAAGTAATAGATACGGAGCTGATAAAAACAGTTTGCTTCATTTAGCTGCCAGAAAAGGATATGAAGACCTAATAGACGGTATTCTTGGTGAAGGAGTTGAAATAGATGCTGTAGATGAGAGTGGAAAAACGGGAATTTATGTTGCTGTAAAGCATGGTCACTTTAACGTAGTAAAGTTGTTGCTAAAGAGAGGAGCAGATGCCACGGATGTTTTTCAGTATGCAATAATAACGAACAACGCAAAATTAATAAAATTACTGAGCAAAGAGAAGGAAATAGTGTTATTTGGAAGACAGAAGAACTTTCCAACATTTCATTTATTGAGCAATAAATATTTTGAAGAAAGGAAAATAGCAGACAAAAAAATAAAGAAATATATCAATATCGTCTGTGTTTCTATAACAGTATGTGCAATAGTGATAGTGGGAATTTACCCTAACATTATAGCTGCGGTAATGGTGGGAATAGTTGCGCTCATAGCTGCAATAGCAATGAGTAATTTAACTCAGAAGTACATAGAAGAAGCACTTGAAAAGAAAATGTTTATTGAACTCGAAAGTGAGAAAACAAGTGAGTGCAGTTCTATTTTAAGTGATGTTGAGGTATCATCTAATGATGGTGAAGAGCTAGCGATATGATATATGCTACATCTTTTTCTGAAGGTTTAAAGCCAGATCCACTACTTAAAGTGTCAGAGTGGGCGAATGAGTATCGAGTTTTAGCGCCAACTGCAGCATCAGAGCCAGGTAAATGGAGAACAGAAAGAACTCCTTATTTAAAAGAAATCATGGATTCACTTTCTCCGTCCTCACCAGCAGAAAAAGTAGTATTCATGAAAGGAGCGCAGATTGGAGGAACAGAAGCTGGTAACAATTGGATAGGCTATATTATAGATCAGACTCCTGGTCCAATGTTAGTTGTGCAGCCAACAGTTGAAATGGGAAAGCGTTGGTCAAAAGGAAGATTTGCGCCGTTAATAGAGAGTATGCCATGTTTAAAGAGTAAAGTAAAAGACCCAAGGTCAAGAGACTCAGGCAATACTGTACAAAGTAAGGAATTTCCAGGTGGAATAGTAGTAATAACCGGAGCAAATAGCAGTGTAGGACTTCGTTCTATGCCAGTAAAATATCTCTTTCTTGATGAGATAGATGCATATCCAGGAGATTCAGGAGGAGAAGGAGATCCAGTTTTACTCAGCATAGCTCGTACCAATACATTTGCACGGCGAAAGATTTTTTTAGTATCAACACCAACGATTCATGGAATAAGCAGAATTGAGAAGGAATTTGAAGCAACAGATAAGAGATATTTTTTTGTACCATGTCCGCATTGTAATTACTATCAAGTTCTAAAATGGTCACAAATAAAATGGGAAAACAACGACTCAAGAACAGCACATTATGTCTGCACTGAATGTAGCGGCAAAATAGAAAATCATCAAAAGACAGAGATGCTTGAGCGTGGAGAATGGAGAGCTACAGAGGCAAAAGAAGGGGAGAAAAAAGGATTTCATCTTTCAAGTCTTTATAGCCCAGTTGGTTGGTATAGTTGGCAACAAGCAGTAGAAGATTTTCTTCATGCAAAAGAAAGTGAACAATTACTAAAAGTATGGATAAATACTACGCTTGGAGAAACTTGGGTAGATAAAGGAGAAGTACCTGATTGGAAGCAATTATTTAACAGGAGAGAATTTTTTCAGATTGGCACAGTACCAAGGAGAGAAGTGGTACTTACTGCAGGAGTAGATGTCCAAAAAGATCGTCTAGAGGTGGAAGTTGTAGCATGGGGAAAAAGCCGTGAAAGTTGGTCAATAGACTACCGAGTATTTGAAGGAGATACAGGAGGTGGAGAAGTATGGGGAAAACTTTCGGAGCTTCTGAGTCATCATTTTATCGGTGAAAATGGGCTTGAATATATGATAAGCATGATGGCAGTAGATGCTGGATATGCAACGCAAGAAGTATACAACTGGGTAAGAGGTCATCAAGGATCTGGAAGAGTAATGGCAGTTAAAGGTGTAAATAAAGCCCTAGTGCCACTTAGCAGCCCAAGTAGAGTTGATATAACAGTTGGTGGTCAAAAGCTAAAAAGAGGAATAAAGCTCTGGCCAGTAGGAGTATCGATATTAAAGTCAGAGCTTTTTCAGCTACTTAATATTTTAAAAGAAGAAGAGAAAGTGCCAGCAGGATATTGTCATTTTCCTGAGTATGCACCCGAATATTTTAAGCAGTTAACGGCAGAGCAATTAGTCAGTAAGGTAGTAAAAGGATACACCAAACAGGAGTGGCAAAAGGTAAGAGAAAGAAATGAAGTGCTAGACTGCCGAATTTACGCAAGAGCAGCATCTATTGCGCTTGGAATCGATCGTTGGCCAGAGAGTAAATGGAATAGTTTAAGTGAAAAGCCAGAAAGCAAAAAACCTAAAAAAGTGAGACAAAGCAAATGGTTGAATGAGAAGTAAGATGTACAGCGAAGAGTATTTAATTCAAGTCGAAGAAGCGATAAAGAAACTACAAAACGGAGAGCGAGTAGTATCAATTGCATATGGTGACCATGTGGTGAGATATGCTGAAGTTCAGACAAATGACTTGCTGAATTTACGGCAACGTATTAAGGCTGAACTGAAAGTTGCAGGTATGAAGCCTAAACGAAAGATTATTTTTGCAACAAATAAAGGAGTTATATGAGGGAAAATTTTCTGAGAAAAGTTGTAAAAGAGGAATATTCTGAATTTTTAGAGCAATTAAAAACTTTCATAAAACTATGGGACAATAGAGAGAGTTCAGTAAATGGAATAATAGATTTGTCACATTGGCAAGAAAATGTGGATTTTGAGTTAGCTAAAGAGAGTGGTATAGTTGGAGTAATTCATAAGGCAACGCAAGGAACAGAGTACATAGATTCAAAATACAAAGAAAGAAGAAAAGAAGCTGAAGACTTGGGTCTATTATGGGGTTCATATCATTTCGGTGTAGGGGAAGATGGAAAGGATCAGGCAAATCACTTTTTGAATACAGTGGGTAAAGCTAAAAATACAATTGTTGCTCTTGATATTGAAGAGAACGAAAGTGGAAAAAATATAGAACCAAGACAAGCAGAAGATTTTATTAAAAAAGTTCAAGAAGAAACAGGGCGTTCACCTTTAGTGTATGGAGGTGCTAAATTTTTGAAAGATTTTGCCACACCAATTTTGACTAAATGTCCATTATGGATAGCAAGATATGGAGATCAACCTGTTTTACCGCAAGGCTGGAATAAGTGGATTTTATGGCAATACACCGACGGTAAAAATGGTCCAGAGCCACATGAAGTAAGTGGAATCGGAAAATGTGACAGAAATAAATTTAACGGCACATTAAAAGAATTAAGAGAATTTTGGTTAGTATGATGCTGAAAAATTTCAAACAACTATTTAGCAAGCCAAAAATCAAAAGTTCAGCATGGGATGCAGCAGGGTCAGGAAGAAGATTTTTTCACTTTCAACCAGAGTTAGGAAGTATAAACAATTTGCTGTCTCAAAGCCTTGAAACTTTACGTAGTAGATCACGTGATATGGTGAGAAAAAATCCATATGCAGCAAATATTATTGATACAATAGTAAGTAACTCTATTGGAACAGGAATAAAGCCGCAATCAAAAGCAAAGAATGCAGAATTTAGAAAGAAAGTGCAAGAATTATGGCTAAAATGGACAGATGAAGCAGATAGTAACGGAGTAAGTGATTTTTATGGTCTGCAGGCTCTAGTATGCAGAAGTATGATAGAGGGAGGAGAATGTTTTGTACGTTTAAGAACGAGAAAGCTGGAAGATAGATTTTCTGTACCATTACAACTGCAAGTACTTGAGTCTGAACATTTAGATAATAAAACAAATCAAACTTTAGGAAATGGTAATGTAATAAGAAACGGGATTGAGTTTAACAAGCTTGGGCAAAGAGAAGCATATTACCTATTTAAAGAACACCCTGGTGAAGGTTCGTTTGGTGAATCAGTGAGAGTGCCAGCAAATGATGTTTTACATATTTATAGACCATTAAGACCTGGGCAAATCAGAGGGGAGCCTTGGCTTTCTAATATACTGCTGAAGCTTTATGAGCTTGATCAATATGATGATGCAGAGCTGGTGAGAAAGAAAACTGCAGCAATGTTTGCTGGATTTATTACGAGACTCGATCCAGAAGCAAATATCATGGGAGAAGGTGAAGCAAGTGAGCAAGGAGTAGCACTATCTGGCCTGGAACCTGGAACAATGCAGCTTTTAGACCCAGGAGAAGATATAAAATTTTCAGAGCCGTCAGATGTTGGAGGAAGTTATGAAGCGTTTATGAGACAGCAGCTAAGGGCAATAGCAATAGGTACAGGGATAACATATGAACAGCTAACAGGAGATTTAACCGGTGTTAATTATTCATCCATTCGAGCAGGGCTGATAGAGTTTCGTCGTCGATGCGCTATGCTGCAACATAACATTATAGTATTCCAATTTTGCAGACCAGTATGGAGTAGATGGCTAGAATTAGCAGTGCTTTGTGGAGAACTGAGTATAGATGAAAAAGTAGTAAAAGCAGCGAAAGAAGAAGTAAAATGGATACCACAGGGATTTGATTGGGTAGATCCACTGAAAGACCAGCAAGCACAGCAAATGGCAGTAAGGAATGGATTTAAGAGTCGATCGGAAGTAGTATCAGAAATGGGTTATGATGTAGAAGAAATTGACCAAGAAATAGCAGAAGATCAAAAGCGTGCTAATTCTTTTGGACTTTGTTTCGATTGTGACGTTAATGTGCCATAAAATACAATAAGGGGAAGAAGGTGATGTGGATAAATAAACCAATAATGGTAGAGAGAAGAAGCTTTGAACTACTATCATTATATAACAGCAAACAACCTATCTTTAAGAACTTAAAGCATTTTCATATAAACCCAAAAGGAATAGCAATAATACGTATTTATGGAGTTTTGACAAAAAAAACAGAAGCTTTTGATCATATTTTAGACATGACTTCATATGAAAATATTCATGAAGAGATAGAGAGCGCTTTAGAAGATAAAAGCATAGAGACGATTCTACTTGACATAGACAGTCCAGGAGGGGAAGTAAACGGTGTCTTTGACCTAGCTGATTTTATTTATGAATCAAGAGCAAAAAAGAGGATAATAGCGATAGCAAATGATGATGCATACTCTGCTGCATATGCTATAGCTTCAAGCGCTGAAAAGATTTTTCTCACCCGCACTTCAGGGGTTGGGAGTATAGGAGTAATAGCAAGTCATATAGATCAAAGTAGATTTGATGAAAAGCAAGGTATTAAGTACACCACAATCTTTGCTGGTAGTCGAAAGAATGATTTAAACCCACATGAGCCAATGACGTCTGAAAGTCTGGAAAGCTTACAAAAAGAAGTAGACCGACTATATGAAATGTTTGTGCAGCTAATAGCACGTAATCGAAACCTTTCTATAGAAGCAATCAAATCAACGGAAGCAGGGCTATATTTTGGGGAGAAAGCAGTAGAAATAGATCTTGCAGATGGAGTTACAACATTTTTTGAATTTATCAATAATCATAGGAGTGTTAGTATGACAACTAATGAGTTAACTGAGGAAGGCTACGAGAACTGTCGTAGAGAAATTTTAGAGATAATAAGATTATGTAATGTATCAAAGATGCCAGAAAAGATAGGAGAATTTATAGAGCAAGGCGTAAGTATTGAGCAAGCCAGGGAGGTTTTAATGGAATTACTTGCAGAGAGAACGAAAAAGACAGAGATACTGAGTGCAATACCGCAGAATTCAGGAGAAGAGTTGATGACGGAGGTAGCAAGGACTAGAGCGCAATCAAGTATTTAAGTTTTTTTATAACCGCCGCGTACAACAATTACAAACATGGCGGTAAAACTAAAGGGGAAAATAAATGAGGAAATTTTATGAGTTGTATAATCGAACAAAATAATCTAGGTGACTTATTAAAGTATGAGGCATCAAGTCTATATTCAAGAGACCAAATAACGGTAGCCAAGGGACAAAATCTTAAACTTGGTACAGTTGTTGGTAGTGATAAGGATAACATGATTAAGATAATAAATCCAACTGCAACAGATGGTACACAAACAGCAATAGGTGCGATAGTAAGTGATGTAAATGCGACAGAAAATGCCAAAGCAGTAATCATTACACGTATAGCAATGCTAGCAGATCATGCAATTGTGTGGCCAGCAAATATCACTGAAGAGCAGAAAAATGCAGCAATAAAGCAACTTGAAGCACGAGGGATCATTATCCGCAAGGGAGCTTAAAAAAACTATTAAAAATACAAAAGGGGGAAAAGAAAAAATGCAAAATCCATTTACAAATACAGCATTTAGCATGACGGCACTAACAAATGCGATGAATATATTGCCGATAAATTATGGACGTGTTGAAAATTTAAATTTGTTTCCAAGTAGGTCAGTAAGATTTAGACATATTACGATAGAAGAACACAACGGAGTGTTAAGTTTACTACCAACGCAAGTACCCGGAGCACCAGCAACAGTAGGAAAAAGAGGAAAAAGAAAGGTAAGAACATTTACGATTCCGCACATTCCGCATGATGATGTAGTGCTGCCAGAAGAAGTACAAGGAATAAGGGCATTTGGATCAGAGAGTGAACTTAAAGCGCTGGCAGATGTAATAACCGATCATTTGCAATTGATGAGGAACAAACATGCAATAACATTAGAGCATTTGCGAATGGGAGCGCTCAAAGGAATAATTTTAGATGCTGATGGGTCAGAATTATTAAATCTGTACAACGAATTTGAAATCACACCGAAAGTAGTAAATTTTGCCCTTGGAACAGCAACAACTGACGTAAAACGTAAGTGTCTGGAAGTACTCCGGCACATAGAAGATAATCTAAGTGGTGAATATATGACTGGAATTCATGCCTTGGTAAGCCCTGAGTTTTTTGATGCATTAACTTCTCATGCTAAAGTAAAAGAAGCATATGAAAGATGGCAAGAAGGAGCAGCACTTCGAAATGATATGAGGTCAGGATTTACGTTCTGTGGCATAACATTTGAGGAATATAGAGGGCAAGCAACTGACCCTGAAGGAACAGTAAGAAGATTTATTGAGAAAGATACAGGGCACTGTTTTCCAGTAGGAACAGCGAGCACATTTACAACATATTTTGCACCAGCAGATTTTAATGAAACAGTAAATACACTAGGACAGCCACTATATGCAAAACAAGAGCCAAGGAGATTTGATAGAGGAACTGATTTACATACGCAGTCGAATCCATTGCCAATGTGCCACAGACCAGGAACATTAGTAAAAGTCGTTGCAGCATAACAATACTGGTAGAGTAACTACAAGTTGGTGAGGTACAAGAGGACTCTACTAGTATATAACTTATTAGCATACTTATGAAAGAATGCAAGAGAATATTAAGAGATTACTAAAAGATTGTTTTGCCCATTTAGGAGAAGTAGCTTTGTATAAGTCGAAAAATAAGGCGTACATGGTACAAGTACTAAAGCAACAGCCAGATAAATTATACGAGATTGGTGAAGGACAATTTGTGGGAGAGATGCTTTTTCTTGAGGTAAGCATTTTTGATATACTGAGGCCAATTGTAGGAGATATTTTTGTTATAGGTGATTGCAAATACAAAATACACACACCACCACTTAGAGATAAATCTGGAATGGTCTGGCGAATCGAAGCGTATGGGGTGTAAAATGTCTGTGCATATAGAAGTTGAGGTAATAGAAAGTGTAAATGCTAAAAGAAAAAAAATAGAATTAGCAATAGTAAGAGCGTTAAACAGAACAGCACTATGGCTAAAATTGAAGACAGCAAAAGAAATTAGTGAGGAAAAGAAAAGTTTGATAAGAAAGAGATTAAGAATTTTTAAGGCGAAAACTAGCAGATTAGAAGTGTTAATTAGAGCAAATCTCTATGACATTAGAGCATCGACAATTGGTAAAATACAAAAAACAAGAAGAGGATCGAAAGTAGGAAAGCATGAGTTTATAGGAGGATTTGCAGCAGTTATGCCAAAAGGAAATAGCGGTATGTTTAAACGTGAAGGAAGAGCAGCATTGCCAATAAAGGAAATTAAGTTGCCACTAGAACCAGAGGCTTCAAGGATAATAGGGAATTTTGTTAATTATGAGAGTGAGAGAGAGTTTGAGAAATACTTTAAGCATGAGCTAAACTATATTTTAAAGGTATGACAAAGTTCTGGAAAGATTTACATCAAGCAATTTGCAGCACACTGAAGGAAGAAATACCGTCTATACAGACATGTGAAATTTATCCATCGATAAGAAAAGAATTATTAGCGCCAGCGGTGTTTGTAGAATTAGCAAGTTTAGAACCAGGTAAAGATGCAGGTACTGAGGAATTAGCCATGAAAGCAAGATTTGAAGCACGAATTGTGATTGATAGCACAATAGAAAATGCAGCTATTATTGTTAGATCATTAGCTAGCGAAGTTGCGAAAGTAGTAAATAAAAATACTTGGAATGTGAAAAATGTTTCACCAGGAGAATTTATATCTGCGGAAATTGACGGATTTAGACCAGAATTAGATGCATATTTAGTGTGGATGGTTGATTGGAGTCATCAGCTTCATTTAGGTAAATCAGTATGGGAAGAGGGGAAAATTAAGCCACATAAAATAGAAGTGGGAGAAATGCATGTTGGAAAATAATTTTGCCATTGCAGAGTTACAGAGAAAAGTAGCGAATATGATTCGTATAGGAGTTGTAAAAGAAATAGATTATGAAAAAGCAAAAGTAAGAGTGAAAATAGGAGAATTTTTAACAGATTGGTTGCCATGGATAACAAGCAAAGCAGGAGAAGATAGAGATTGGTCTCCGCCAGATATCGATGAACAAGTTGTGGTATTTTCTCCTCTTGGTGAACTATCATTAGGGGTGGTGTTAGCAGGAATATATCAGGAAAAATACCATGCACCAGAGAATAAAAAAGAAATAAATAGTGTAAAATTTCAAGATGGGACGAAGTTTACATATGATAAGGAAAAACATCATTTAGAGATTGAAGTAGTGGACAAAATAACACTGAAGGCTGGGGGATCAAGTATAGAAATGACAAAAAGTGGAATAAAACTGAAAGCAGAAAGGATCGACTTAAATTGAACAAAGGAATAGTGAGGTTAGGAGACTACTGTGGAGAAGCTATACCACATTTCTGCATTAGCGGAAGTAATAATGTTTTTGTAAACGGTAAGTCAATATGTAGACAAGGAGACAGTTTTAGTGAAGGAAAAGTAATGATTCAAGGATCAAAAACAGTGTTTGCAAATGGTCTTGGTATAGGAAGAGTAGAAGATATAGTTTCATGTGGGTTTAAAGTAATTAGAGGGAGTTCTGATGTTTTTACAGAGCCAGTATGAAGGGAATGAGCAAAGAAACAGGTAAAGAACTAGAGGGTTTAGAACACTTAAAGCAATCAATAATTGATATACTGACCACTCCTGTTAACAGTAGGATCATGAGAAGGGATTATGGGTCGAGATTATTTGAGTTAGTGGATAAGCCAATAAATAGAGATTTAACTTTGGAAATCTATGCAGCAACAGCAGAAGCACTGGAAAAATGGGAAAAGAGATTTAAGTTAGAAAAAGTAAAGATTGCTGAAGCTAAAGAAGGAAAAATGACTCTTGTGCTTGAAGGTATGTATCTTTCAGAAGGCAAATTCATAGGTATTAGTGGAATAGTTGTTTAGAAATGCAGACATCTAATATTATTGAAAAACTAAGCTATGAGGAAATCTTTTCCAGAATGAAGGAGGAGTTAGTGTGTAGAGATGAAACCTTTTCAGCGTTAGTAGAATCCGATCCAGCGATAAAGATTCTGGAGGTAGCAGCCTGGCGAGAACTTTTGCTCAGACAAAGGATGAACGAAGCAGTAAAGAGTAATTTACTGAAATTTGCAAGGGGAGAAGATCTTGATAATTTGGCTGAATTTTATGGAGTAGAGAGAGAAAAAGAAGAAGAGGATGAAAGATTTAGAAAGAGGGTAAAAGCAAAAATAGCAGGTTGGTCAACAGGAGGAAGTAAGGAATATTATAAATATCATGCACTGTCAGCAGATAGTAGAGTAAAAGATGCACTAGTAGAATCACCTATACCAGGGAAAGTACAGATCTCGATTTTATCAACACAATTATCCACACTGCCAGAAGAGCTACTTGAAGTTGTAATACCAAAATCCATTACTGACCGAACAAATAAGAAACATTACAAACTCGTTTAATAGTAGTACTGGAAATATTGACAATAAAATTACACAAAACATCTTCAAGTAAACCTATGGTATCGTAGATACTATTGCGTAAAGTATTGTATTTGATATATTGCCACAACCTTTCAACAGGATTCAGTTCCGGTGAATAAGGAGGCAAGTATATGATGGTAATGTTTTCCTGAATTTTCAAACTTTTTGATCTATGCCAACTTGCACAATCCATTACAAGAAAGGCTTCTTTCGTGCCTAAATCTTTCGACATCTGCTCCAGAAATATATTCATACAATCAGTGTTTACATATGGAGCAAGTAGGCTAATTTTCTTACCACTTCTTGGATTTACCGCACTGTAGATATAGAAATTTTGTCTACCAATTTTCATTTTAACCTGTGTTCTGACCCCTTTTTTAAACCATCCGTGTCCGATTTTTGAATGAGTTCCAAATCGTGATTCATCAAAAAAATACCTCCTTTTCAGGGTGGGAATTGACTATTTTATTGAAGTATTTTTTAAACTCTTCTTGCTTGTTTTTATCTTGTTTATGGTGAATTGGCCTCGGTGTTATGTAAGAAAACTTCATCCTTTGTATCTCACGGTGCACTGTTGATTTGCTAATGTTTAGGCCAAATTCCTCTGAGATTTTTATTTGCACTTCCTTAATAGTAATATTTGGATTTCTTTCTACCCATATTTCAATTTGCTCACGTTGATTTTTGTTTAATTTGCTTTTTCTTCGCCGCTGAGACGGGGAAAATAATCTTTCTACTCTACCAAATTTTAGATGCTTTATCCATTCAGTCAAAGCAGTCCTTGAAATTTTACATATTCTTGCCACAGCGCTTATACTACTTTCTTTTCCTGCTATCACCGCTTGTAACTTTTTTGAAACATATGCGTTATTTCTGACCTTTTTTAACATTTCTTTCGCCAAATTTACAACTTTTTCGTCTAATAGTTTTGACCTTAATGCCATTTATACCTCTCTATTTTATCTACTTTAGTATCACTTCTTTCCCATTATTGTCTATCTGTTCTTTATATAGTGGGAATTGGTATAAATATAAGAAATTTATCTGACGCTAGAAAAGCTAATTTTGTGAGGTATGAAATGAGTTTTAGCAAGAGTAAGTTTTTTAAAGAAGTATCAAGTAACGGGTTTAAAAACATTAATAAAAGAAATGAAGAAGGAGAGACGATCTTGCATCAAGCAGTAGAAATCTCTGATTACAAAACAGTGAGATTATTAATAAAAAAAGGGGCAGAGGTTAATGCAAGAGATAAAAATGGTTATACGCCACTACACTGTGCAGTATTTGCGAAAAGCTTAGAAAATGTAAAAGTGCTGCTAAGGTCGGGAGCAGAAGTAAATGCCACTCAATATGTCACTGGATGTACGCCACTCCACTCTGCATGCAAAATAGGAGGAGTTGAAATAATAAAAGAGCTAGTAAAAGCAGGAGCTGAGGTTAATCAACTGAATAAATATGGTGCAACGCCAATGTATTACATCTGGGAAAGTGAAAAGTATCGTCTATGTGATAGCAAAGAGAGTGAAAAGGCAAGTAAATTTTTAAGAGAAAAAGGTGGAGTAACAAAAAGTAGAGAACTGACCTGCTATGGAATAGAGAGGCTAGTGGGAGAAATAGCAGACATGTTGAATGGGAGTTATTTACCAGAGTTAAAAATAATAGAGATAGAAGAAATAAGGAAGAGAGACAAATCGCTAATAAAGAAAGAATGTCAAAATTTAGCAAGCAAAATAATGAACCAAGTGAACGAAATGATAGATGAGGTAGCGAAAAGGAATGCTTAAAAGAGGGATTTAAATTTAAAGAAAAGGTGAGGTGGATTATGTTAAAGCTTGGCAAATTTAATAAGTCAGCAAAAGAATTATTAGAGAACTCATTTAAAAGTATTTATGCAAGAGACGAAAAGGAAAGAACAGCTCTGCATTATGCAGTAGAAGCAAAAACAGTGAAGTTATTAGTCGAAAAAGGAGCGAATGTGAATGCAGCAGATGCAAGAGGATATACAGCACTGCACCTAGCGGTAACGGAGAAACGTCTAGAAATCGTGAGGGAATTGATAAAATCAGGAGCAGATGTAAATGCTGAGGAATATGGAAATAAATGCATACCTCTACACCTTGCGTGCATGGTAGGTGAAAAAGAAATAGTGGAGGAGCTAGTGAAAGCTGGAGGAGAAATAGAGCAAGCGGATAAATTTGGAATGACAGCGATGGATTATGCGAAAAATAGCAAAAAGATAACCGAGGTATTAAAGAAAGAAACAGACAGAATTGAAAAGTTATTTATGAAAGGCTAAAAATATGGAGGAAGAAATAGAAAAGAAAGTAATGAATTTAGAGAAAAAACCTTTGGGTGAACTGAGAAAAATATGGAAGAAGGTATATGGGGAAGAGGCGCCTAGATACTCAAAGAAATATCTGATACCGAGATTAGCTTATAGAATGCAGGAGGAAGCGTATGGAAAAATGTCAAGAAAAGGAGCAAAAAGACTAGAGTATCTAGCAGATCGACTAGAGAAGGGAAAAAGAATAAGTAGTGACAAACTTCCAGTAGCAGGAACAGAGCTAATATTAGAGAGAGGAGAAGAGATGCATGCGGTAATGGTAACAGATAAGGGTTTAATCTACAGAGAAGAATTTTTTACGTCATTGTCAGCAGTAGCCGGAAAAATAATGGGAATGAGTTACAATGGGCCGCTTCTATTTGGAATGAGAGATAAGGAGAAAGAATGCTGAAAGAGGTAAGATGTGCGATATATACTAGGAAGTCAAATGAAGATGGTCTAGAACAAAAATTTAATAGTCTTGATGCGCAACGTGTAGCATGTGAAAAATACATAAAGAGCAGAGAGAGTTGGGTAGCATTGGCAAAAAGGTACGATGATGGAGGTTTCTCAGGAAAGAATTTAGAAAGACCAGCGATAAAGGAGTTGTTTGAAGATGTAAAAAAAGGAGAAGTAGATTGTGTAGTAGTATATACGCTAGACAGGTTATCAAGGGAAACAAAAGATAGTATAGAAGTGACATCATTTTTTAGAAGGCATAGAGTAAATTTTATAGCAGTAACGCAGATATTTGATAATAATACGCCAATGGGAAAGTTTGTACAAACGGTATTGTCAGGAGCAGCACAGCTAGAAAGAGAAATGATCGTAGAAAGGGTAAAAAATAAAATAGCAACATCAAAGGAGCAGGGATTGTGGATGGGGGGAACTTTGCCGCTTGGATATGATGTAAAAGATAAAGAATTAATAATAAATGAAAAAGAAGCAAGGACAGTGAAGCATATATTTGAAAGATATTTGGAGCTAAAATCAATGGCAGAATTGGCAAGGGAGTTAAATAGAGAAGGTTATAGAACAAAATCAGATATCTTTAAAAAAGCAACGGTGAGAAGAATAATAACAAATCCGATATATATGGGAAAGATAAGACATTATGAGAAAGAGTATGAGGGAAAGCATGAAGCAATAATAAAAGAGGAAAAATGGCAAAAAGCGCAGGAATTGATAAAGAATCAACCATATAGAAAGGCGAAATACGAGGAAGCATTGCTAAAGGGAATAATTAAGGTGCAAGAGCTGTAATGCAAATATGACGCTGACGTACGCAAAAAAAGAGAATAAAAGGTATAGATATTACGTATGCAATAATCATTTAAGGGGAAAAAGTTGTGAATCAGAAAACCGAAATGTAATTGCTGGAGAAGTGGAAAAAGAAGTGATGAAGAAAGCTGAACAGATATATGAAAAATGGGGAGAAGAGTGGAAAAATTTAAGTTTCAGAAAACAGAAAGAAGCAGTGAAAAAGTTAATAAAAGCAGTATTGGTGAGAGAGGATGGAATAGAGGTGTATTCTGAATCGGAGGAAAAATTTATATCAATAAAGAAGAAAGGAAATAAATGCACAGTAGTAGAGCCAGAGGGGAAAACAAACAATGCATTACTGAAAGCAGTGGTAAGAGCCCATCTGTGGAAACGGCAACTAGAAGAGAGAAAATACGAAAGTGTGAAAGAGCTGAGTGCCAAAATTAATATAGGTACAAGACGTATACAGCAAATTTTGAGATTGAACTATTTAGCACCAAAGATTAAAGAAGACATAGTAAATGGGAGGCAGCCAAGGAGTTTGAAGTTAGCTAACTTGAGGGAAATACCGATGCTGTGGAGTGAGCAATTGGAGAAATTCTACGGTCTTGATTTATAAAAGCAACAGAAAAGGGCCATGCCAAAAGATGTTGAGATTGATATAGAAAAGTAAATCAATGTTACAGAATCAATTATATGAAAATATCAATATAAACAATGAAGATTCTAGCATACTGGATGCAACAGTGGTAGAAAATGATCCAAAATCTATAAATTATAGAAGTTTATATTTAAATAATAATCTTTAACTTTTTTGGCAAATTAATCTACCTAGAAACTTCTCTCCTAGGATCAGAAGTCCTTCTTAACTCTTCACGTTCTGTCCATTTGTTGTTAGACTCGCTTATTACTTCAGGACGAATTAATCCACCAGATCTAGCAAAAACACCTCGGTCTATGGCTTCAATAACTGATAAACCTCCCAATAAGCAATTTTGCCCTATTTTTTCATAATTTTCTATTCCTTCATTGCAATCTTCTATTTCATCGAGTAGAAGTAGGCCTTCTTCACTCACCTCTACTTTTATCCAATTTTCATTTTTCTCATCAGGATATAACCTAACTTCTAATTCTCCTAAACTAGTATAGAAAGTTAATACTATACTGCTACCTTCTGTAAGATCTGTGTAATTCCTTATGCCATCTTCAATTTTAATTTCTACTTCACTTTTACCGATTTTTACTATATTTCTTCCACACTTTACATCTCCATCGGTTAGACCTAAATCCCTTACCCCATCTGTTATCTTTATAATGTCTATTTTACTATCTTTAGAATATTCTAAGTAAAAAACGGAGTTGTCTACTCTTGCATCTTTTAGCTCGCTATTGGTTGCACTTTTTGCGATTTCAATAAATTTATGAGAATTGCTAATATAATCTCTATAAGCTTTTTTTAGGTTAGTTTTATGCTCTTTAAATTCTGATGTCAGTGTGTTAGCATCAACTGTATTACCAAACACTGCCCCTTTTGATACTAATTGACATATTATACTACTAGCAACTTTAGGATTTTTTTCCAACTCACTGATTTTTTTCATCACATAATCGGTAAAAGTGTACTCATTACCTGAAAAGAAATCTTGTGAAAGAGAATAGTTTAATCGTACACCAGACTTTATAGCATCGTTTACAATCTTTTCAAGTTCAACCATGTTTTGAGCATAAAATACCTTATCAAAAAAAGACTTATGCAGCTCTTCCTTCTGCTGTAAAGTTAATTTAACAAGTAGAGTGCTGATCTGTTCTTTCTTTTTGCTAGGATAATCAATATTTACACGATAATCTAATGCTCCCATCTTTAGCAAGATCTTTTTTGCTTCTTTCATACCATCTTCATTGTCCCAACAACCATCAAGATGTGAAAACAATTCTGATTCACCTCTTGCGTTACGAATGTTCAGTACCACTTTTAAATCTAAGTCTCCTTCATGCTTACTTAAAAACTTCTTTAAATTTTTAGTGTAGTCTAAATCAAATCTATCTAAGTTATACAATTCTCTCATCAACTCTTTCTGTTTATCAGTTAAAAAGAACACTTCAATGTCGTAGCGATGATTATTAACTGCTATTTGTTGCGGAGTTCTTCCTTTTCTATCTACTATACTAGGGTTAGCACCTTTAGAGAGAAGAGAGTCTATGCTATATCCATACCCTATAGCAACAGCAAGGTGTAATGGTGTCTTTCCTGCATTATTCTTTATATTAGGATCTGAACCTGCATCTAAAAGTAGATCTATAGCACGATTTCCTAGGGGACAGACCTCATCAATCTTTGCTCCTGCAATCGCATGTAGTACTGTTGACTCAGATGTTCCTCTTTTGAGATTAAGAATTACTTTTAAATCTTTATTATTTTTATTATCATGTAAAAACTTCTTAAGAGATTCAGTATTATCAAATGAGCTATAGTAAGAAGTTAAACATTCTAGGGTTTTGAATAACTCTTCATTTAATTTCTTTTGATTTGGAGTGAGATCATACTCAAGAGCAGACCAAATACAAACCTGTTCTCTTAGTGCAAGTTTGCTATCTATTAAAGATGATGGTTCATTATAGTTTCTAACTGATGGTAAATCTCCTGAGTACCACATATCATTCATCAGTTCATTTAATAAATGCTCTTTAGATGATAAATGTTCTATAATGGATTCATATTCAAAATCAGATGGTTCTGGTTTGGATTTTGGTTTTAGTAGATTGATGATAGATTTTACTATTCCGTTAGATTCACCCATACTTACCCCTTAAGCTAAGATACATAATATATTGTATGCAATATGTAACATTAAATCAACAACCATAATCTTTTTACTACTTATGTTGTTAAGCTTTTGTTAAGTTTTTATGGTGAGTAACAATGGAGTATGTAGATAGGTTAAAAGTTGCTTATGACTCCAAATTTGAGCTAATTTTACTATAAATTAACATGGTTAAGACCTATATTTGATATCACTACTATAAGAGCATGATGGATTATGCTTTAAAGGAGTGCAAAAACTGCTGAAGCTTATACAGTAACCTGCGGAGCCACTTCAGCAGAATAAACAAACACATGCCAGTATTAGTAGAGAATTATTTATAAGTCAACTAACTTTTTCAAAAATATTTTAGCAAGAACATCAGTGTTGTGAAAAAAAGTTCAAAACCTTCCAGCCTTGGTAACTATTTACACAATACATACTTTTAGCTCTTAGCTATCTAAGGAATTCACTGGAGATTGATTACTATAAATGTAATTCATATTATGCTTAGTAATAAATGTATCGGAAAACGAACTTTTAACAGCACTCCATGTACTCGTATCAGGATCATTTTGTTTTCCTTCTATAACTTTGTCACAAAACTTCTCGACAGCATAACCTACTTAAGATGACTATTTCTTAAGACTAGATCACTGATTAACTGCTCGAGATAGACCTGCTTGTTGAACATAAGGTTGTTGGAGACTACCTGGCTGTTGACCAAAAGCAACCACAGAGCTATGTCTTACATCTACCTCTACAAACTCATTACCAATTTTTATAAGGGAACCTTCATCTGTTGCACCTTTATTAAAAACAGCATATATCAGTTTCACTTTGCCAGCATCAGTAATTACCTTATACGCTTCACCTTCTTTATATCTTTTCAACTGGTCCTTAGCATCTTTTTCTTTTTTATCCAATTCTCCTTTCTTAGCAAATTTTAGCTCTATTCCAACTGGGGGGTATTCTTTTTTTTGATCAGTAGCATTTATAACCAACATAACATCCAACTTCTCTCCACCACCTATTTGAAATTCAGTAATAACTTTTATATTATCTTCTCCGTAGCTACTAAATAAACCATGCAATACAGCTTGAAATGTAGCCTCATTGCTTATTAATGATTTGAAAGGATGTAGTATATGAGAAATTTCTTCAAATAGTTTTTTGTAATCATCATATTTACCAGATTCTATAGCTTTGCTCAAAGCTGCTTTAAATTTTTTATTTTCCACAATTCGAGTAAAATTACCTTGTAAAATTTCTTTACCTCTTTTGTATTTGTCCAATGAGTCATACGTATTTACTGTAATTCCCTTATTCTTATTACAGTACTGATCAAATGGATTCTTATTACTAGGTGTACTGTATAAGTTACAGGTTATTTCTTGTATCTTTATGTCATTGACGTTTTGAATTCCCCTAATATTTTCAATAGGAATTCCTTTATTATCTGGCACTCTCAATGCAAATTCATTTTTTTCATTTATGTTGAGTATAAGCACCTTCTTACCTAAAGTTAGCACTATAGTTGTAACACAATCCTCAATACTTTCTTTTGCTGCTTCTGGGCGTTTCTGTGATCCAGTAACCATTTTATCATTTTGATCATAAATAAAAATATGTTTACCTAACTTTTCACGCTTAATAATATTAGAAATAAGTACTAGCTGACCTAAGATCATTCTGCTGACATAATTAATATTATCACTTCCACCATTGCTCCAAACAATTCCATAGTAAAGATACTCTAGCTGTGTTCTTATCACCTCAGCATTCGCTGCTTCAGTGCCAAGTAACTTTTCTATTACAGAATTACCTTTTCTGTTCAAGAATTGCTGTGCAAAAAGTAAATATTTAGGATGGTGGTTCATTTCAAAATTTAACCCTACACAAACTGCTTTATTAGCTGTAGTAACCATTCTAATGGAGTTGAAAAAGTAGCCTTTAACATAATCTTGCGCTTGCTCTATTGCTTTTTGTGCTGTACTCTTTTCATCTGTTTTTGCTTTAAGCTCAATAATCATGGGAATAGAGCTTAGCGACTTATCAGAACCACGTACAAGTAAAATAATGTCTGCATAACCTTTTCCAGCAAATAATTCGAGATAAAGTTTTAGGTGAAAACGATATTTAAAATTCATTAAGAATCCCGCTAAAAAGCCATGGTAACTTGATTCTTTACCTTCAAATTGTTTTTTAACTCCTTTATCACCTTTATATTCATTGTAGACATCAGTAATATATTTCAGCACTTTTTCAGTTGTATTCATTACCTGCTCATGGCTTTTATTTGCTAACCCTCCAATTAAATCTTTTAAGTTTTCTTTTTTGCTTTTTATTAAAGTAAATTTTTTTGCCTGTTCTGAATCATAAGGACCTACTTTAGGATTTTCCGTCACGTCACAAGCAACCTTTCTTTCCTTTTCAATTGTTATACTATATATAGTTTCTCTGAGATTTTCATATCTTGAATGTATATTTGCCAATTCTTCTGGATCAAATTTTGGTTTATGATTCTTTTTATCGGATACTGCAATATAGATTAATTTTTCACTTATTGCCTTAGAATCTTCAGTTAATACAGCTAGCTTTAAAGTACCATGATCATCAAAACGAAAGTGAATTTCCTTAACCTTAACATCTTCAAAGTCAGCAAGATCTGAATCCAACAAAGTGGCAAAAGCGCCAAAGAAGAAACTAGGGAAAAAGCCTTCCTTTCCAACTGAGTGTAAGAAAGAAGGAGACTGATCAATAAATGACTGAAACCTTTTTTGAAAATCTAAAAACTCTTCCCTTGATGTATTTTCTATCAATAGAAGCTGCACCAATTCAAGTGGCTTTGTAATATTTGGCATATAATCTCCTATTTGCTATGGCTTGAAGATTTTACGTTATACGGGGTATCAGTCAGGCTAAAACTTGATTGTGGTAAACCAGATGGTTCACCAGCCCCATCATTACCTTGAACAACTGGATCCTCTTTTTTGTGCTTAAAGGACTTATCTAGTTCAGAAAAGAGCTGTTCTATCAGCTGTTGATCTTGAGTAAATTGCTCTTCACCAATTCCATGCACTGCACTCATTCTATTTATTAAAGAATCCTGCATTTCTTTAACTTGTGTATGTTCAACACACTCCAATATTCCTGATATTTCCTTCTTTCTATTTTCATTACTTGGACTTTCCTTTCTTAATTCTGCTATTAAATTCGTTACCATTACAATAAAAGAGTAGTCCTTAAATACAGACTTTCTACACTCTTCAAAATTTTTATGTTTCCAAGCATACATAATAGTTTCTCTAGTTTGCTCAGCTAAATCTGAATTTAGAAGCATCTTTTTTGATAATGATGATAGGATAACCCCATACTGCTCGAACGAAAGACCATTAGATTCAAGTAAGTTAAATAAATTCTTAAAAGAGTCAAAGCAGTATTCATCGATCAGTTCACTTAATACTGCACAATAAGTATTTTCCTTATAATCTCTATTTAGTAATTTTTTCTTTTGTTCATCATCCATTTTAGACAGGCAAAACTCTATGGTTTCTACTTCTTTGTAACCCTTTACTGCAGATAAAGCTGCTTCAATTAACAAATTATTTTTATCTTGACTAGAAATACTGGAATCATTGTGCAATTTATTATAGAAGAACTCTATACCTTCTTCCCAGTTTTTATTAGAATTTATCTGTATGGATTTTTGCAAACCTTCAACTGATTTATATTCGTTTAGTTTTCCAATCTGCTTATCAATAAGAAAAGACCAGAAAGCTTCTATAGGGCTAGTTTCTTCGATATTTTCCAATAATTCTCTTCTCAGATCATCATCAGATCCATCCTCTTCAAAGGCACTTCTCTTAAATCTCATAAATACTTGTTCAAACAATCCAGGAATCTTATCTTCTAGACAATATTTACATGCCAAGTAATATCTATCTGCAAGATCAAGCGGATTTTCTTTTCCATTTTTATTTTTTTCTTCAGTTAGCCTTTCACCAACAGCTTTATTTTTTAATTTTATTCCATCCCAACAAGAATTATCAGAGAATATATCAGAGAAAAATTTTAATTTTCCCTCATCAAAATCTTCAATTAATTGAATATAAACCCTTAGCCATCTTTCTACTCTAAGGTGTTTTCTCGCTTTAACTTGATTATCGTCGCCTTTAATAGCACCTTTTAATATATCAAGTATTTTATTGTAATTGTGATCCAAACCAGATTCCATACCCGCAACTCCATTTTGTATTTTAATATAAACTTTAGTCTAGTAAATTATCGTTGCCAAGCCAATCTTTTTCTCCAAACCTTACCACTGCACAAGAGGAAATTTCTTGAGAGCCAAGTATGATATTTTCATTCTAATAATTAATTGTAAAACACTTTTACTTACGGAAAAATAGACCTTGCTGTAACTAAAGAAATTCCTATTTTAGTGCCACAAAAATTTGAATTATTGACTCTTCCTAAGATTGCAAAAAGGGTCGTATATTTGTGAGAACAAGCCGCGTAAAAATAAGGTTATAAAAATAGAAGATTTAAATTATTTTAATAAGCTTAGGTAAAACAGTTCGTATGTAGATATGGATCAAATGGGCTAATATGGCTAGTTTTAGCGTATAATGAAATCACTATATTAAAAAGTTCGTATGTATTGAGTGGTAGACCATGCCATCCCAAAACAAACTCTTCTCACGGGTAGCGGTTTTTGTTGCTGGAAATGGTTGGATTATTTAAGTTATTAGCAATATATAATACTAAATTAATAGTAATTCATTTGAGAACAAAAAGAAAAATTTATGATAATTTTACATTTCAAATGGATATTGTTCTTTTTATAAAAAATATTCCTATACTATGTAAGGTCAAGTTCTAATCACATCAATTTTTCTTCCAAATTAAATCTTATCTTTTACAGTGGATCTTACGTTTAAATTATTTTATATCCAAAATTAAGGAAGTTATTCTAAACGGTACACAACTTCAGCATCTAAAGCTAGCTGATTTTAAGAAAATATCGCTCTCATGAATGTGCTTTACGGACAAAAGCTTTATTAATATCTTCTATATTATTGTTAATAAACAACCCCCCAAAAAAAATATGCAGAAATAAATTAAAAGACCCATTACAACCAACGCGTAAATATGGAGTAAAGAAATACTTCATTCACCTATTAACCTCTACCTACTGCCTCTACCATTGCTATGATCATAAACTCTATTCACTCCATCAATTTCATCCAATACAGATTGCGGACCAAAATCAATTGATATCACTCTTTCTCCGCCTAATTGCAATGCTCCCCCACCTCCACGCTGTGGATATTGGAGTTCTAAAAATTGTAATAGTAATGGATCAATTTCATGTTGAATTCCTGGACGACCTTGAATCAATCTACCCCTAGGAGAAGATAGAGAATCATTTTGGAATAATTGTGAAATATTTCTTCTCCGATTTCTAAAGTATTGTTCATTTCTTTGAGGTTGTCTAGTGTCATTTCCAATTCCTGCACTAAGAAGACCACGTATATAACCTATAATACCTTCACCTTTCTCTCCAAAGTTACTATTTCCCTGTAAAGCTTGATCAATAGCTTGGTTAATATCCCTAGCATTTTCGTATGCCCATATGCCACAATTATGGCCATCTGTTTGCTGATGAACGGAAACATCATGGACATTATCATCGCTAATATCACATTCTCTTAAAGCTCCTCGAATATTATTGTCAATACGACTATCTGGACCAAGTGAATCAGCATAATACCCATAATAATTTCCATTTTGGTGGACAATAACTAATGTAACCCAATGACGATTACCTACATTAATAATAGCAGTTAATCTATCTTTTTCACCCGAATCTACTTTTTGTTTAAAGTTATCTATGTTACTACTTAATAAGTCCCTACCTGTTGGATCATTTTGATTTCCATCGACTCCTACTGAAGTTATTGCAAAATCATGACGATCATTAGTTGGATTAGATCGATCATCATGGAAAGTATATTGTCGTGCAGCGAAAAACATGTCATGAGTTTGTAGCCAATAACGGAAATTTTGATTTTCTGTTGCAAAGTCTAGTGCAAGTAGATTATGCACATCTTCTATTTCACGAGCGTTGTTTCTACGAAGGATAGTGTTTATTTGTTGTAATATTCCTTGTGCTGTAGAAGTACCACCTCCCCTTATTCTTGACCTTAATGTTTCTATTGCCTGTGCTCTAGTACCTTGCAAGTAACTAAATGGAACGTGCAGATTATCATCTATATCAAGCAAAAAAATCGAGTTCTGTCCTGGTCTTTTTTCCATGTAAAAGCGCCTGAAATTTTCACGAGTTTGATCTGACAATAGATTTTCTGGTGGATTTTCATCAATAACACTTTCAGGTCCCACTAATACTTCTGGTCTTGAGTCATGACCACGACGATCAAGTCTATGTACATACACTGCTTGTTGTGGAAGAGATATAAAGTCTTCTGCTCTCTGTGCACCTCTATTAAATACAGCATAAGACAAAACCACCTCATTTCCAGAAGTAATAGGCAAATATCCCCTTTGTTTGCTCATCAATTCTGTTATTTTGTACCTTGCCTCGTCTTGCTCCTGTTCTACTTCTTCTGCATTATCAGCAAATCCTAATACATATCCAATTGGGTGAGTATCTGCTGTAGGTTGTCTTAATAATAGAAGACCTAGTCTCTGTTCTGTAACTCTTGTAAGTATTACCCTTTCTCCTTCTTCTTCCTGCCACCTTTTTAAACTATATGTTTGACCAACTTTATACATAGCAAGCACTTTATAAGGATTATCACTAGCATAAAATGTACCATGTAGTATAGAGCGAAACTTATCTTTGCTATTTACATCTATTATCATATTGCCATGCGTATCTTCTGGCATTAATACTGCAGAAATGTTTCTAAATAATTCTTGATGCTGAAATCTATCTTGCCAGCCATCATTCATAACTTGATTTAAAGCATTATGCACATTTCCAGCATTAGGCACTTGCACAAGATTACCACCAAGAAAATTATTTGCATTATTATTTTGGTAATTGTGATATAAACCAAGGTTATCTGTATGAATATTAAGGCCAAGTTGATTATTAAGTGTGCATGAAACTTCCCGTACATGAACATTATTTCCGTCAACATTAAGATCTTGTAAATTGATGGCTCCTTGTTGTACAGCGTTGTTATCTCTAATATGAAGTATAACTATATCAGAACCTTGAGTATGGAAGACCATGGTTAAAGCATGATTCTCATCACCATATCTAAATATATACTTTCTTACACGTTGTTGAACTGCGTTTACTAATCTGAACTCTTCTAAAATACTATTCCCAAAAGCAAAACCAGTTATGCAATCAAATATTCTGTTATAATTCTCTGCATTTCTTGGTATTTCGTTAGGAAGATGTTGAAGCAAGAAATCTCTAATATTTTCTCTAATTCCTTCATCCTCCAAACACTCAAATAATCTTTGTACCAAAGGAAATCTATTCTCTAAAAACTCTACTGTATCAATACTAAAAGGATCTATATTCAGATTAAAATTTAATCCAATACAAACAGCATTTCTTGATTCAGTGTGAATAGATATAAATGAAGAAGCATGTAATCTTTTAGCATCAGCTCTAGCGCGGTTTAATGCAATATCAGACGATGTCCTCCATCTAGTAACATTAATAACGATAGGAATGTTTTCTCTCTCTGCCTGATGACATATAAGAAAAGCAACATATGAATTTCCAGGAGACAAGTCAAGGTCAATATCTATTGTGTAGAGATGAATAAAATTTGCCAACAAACCTAAGAAAAATCCGTGACTCTCAAACTTTTGACTGCGATTTTGAATGTCATTTTGTAGGTTGCCTAGGTAACTACGATAGATTCGAGTTATGTATGGCAAAATTCCTTCATTTATTCCACGTTCTATATTTATTCTTTGGTTACTTGCTAGCACTTCCATAAAACTGAAAATCCCTTGCTGACCCGGTGCAACTTGCACAAAATTGACCAAATGACCAAGCTGTACTCTCTGATCTTGATTGAGTCGTATACTTCCTATTTCCTTAACTGTCAACAAACTGCGTGGCGCAGGCGCATTAATCCCATTAAGCCTATTGCGTTCTATATGCCTAAGAAGGCTAATCTCAGACGCTGAATATTTAGCAAATCTATCTCTACCTTGAGAATCTTTTTCACGAATCACCTCGAATACTGTTGCAATCGCCTCTCCCTGAATCTTGCCCTTTCCATGCATGCATACTTTGTATTGCTCAAAATTTAGGTCTTCTTCCCTTAAATTTGGATTTTGCCCTCTAATCTCTCGCACTAGAGCATTTCTTTCCCTTGTACTGAACCTTAACCCATCACTATTAAGACGATCAGAAATACTGTAGCATCTGACAACTTGCTGTCCGTCACGATAAACAGCGACTTTTAGGTTCCCTGTATTTCTATTTCTACCACCTGTATCAATACCATGATTATCAAAACGAAAATACACTCTCTCATTTGCTTTTAAGATATTAGCATCATGAGCAGTAGCAAACATACTGAAAAAGAATACAGGAAGGAAACGTCCTGTACTTACATGATACAAGAAAAATGGACATTGATCTAAAAAGGATTCAAACTCTTGTCTAAAACCATCAAGATCTCCATCCACTAAACTTCTTATTAAAGACACAAAGCACCTCTCTATTTGCTAAGACCAGAAAAACCACTCACATTAATGAGTAGACTAGATTCTTCTTTTCTTATGAGAACCAGAAATACCACTCACACTAGGAGCTTCAAACTCAGACTGTGGGCCATCACCAGAACCATCAAGTGGCAAAGATACCTTAGATTGAGACCGCAAATTATTCCAAGGACCATCACCTACAGAAGGTAAAGTTACTTTCTCTAACTGAAGAAATAACTCTTCTGCAAACTTGCCGTAATCTACACCTTTCCTCTTTCCTTCCCTACCACATATTCTAAGATTTTCTATCATGACTTCTTTAAAAAGGTCAAACTTTTCAGGAAAGCAACCTTTGGCAAATGAAATCATATCTAATATTTCTTCTTTCTCTATTTCCCTATCGGGCTTACAAACATCTTCTCGTTTCCAATTAATGATTAATCCCCCAAGTACACTCTTTATAGGAACTGTATAATTAGAAGTATTAACAGAGGTCTCTCTGTATTCAGCAAAGCGTTCACATTTCCAAATCTCCATAATAAGGGATCTAGCTTGAACACTTAACTCAGGATTTTTCAACATCACATTTGAAAGTGAATAAAGAAAAAGTTCATAGTCTTGCTGTGAGAATATCTTGTCCGAACAGTCTCCTCCTGCTGAAACGCCTTTATAACACCAGCACTGTACCAAATCATGAACCGTATCAAAAAAACATGACTCTATTAATTCAGCAAGAAGGGAATATACTCCCTTATCTTTCTGCAATAATTTCTGTAAAAGAGTATCTTTATCGCCTATATTCCTTACACAAAAATCTAAAATAGGAGCGTCTTTCTCAACAGATTGAGGACGAGAAAGAGCAACAATAGCTTCTGTAAGCTTCTTCTCCTTATCTTTTTCCTCTAACTGATTATAAAAATACTCTACCCCTTCGCTCCACTTAAGTTTTACAGCACTGTCAAAACCTTCTACTGCATCATACTTCTTTAATTCCCCAGATTCTCTATCGATCCAGAAATCAAACACAGGACCATTTCTCTTCATGGATGATAGCAGAATGTTTCTTACATATTGATCACTGATCGGATTACCTTGACTATCTACCTCTTCTGAAGTAAATTGACCTCTAGAGAGTACAAACTGTTTGTTGAAAAAATCACCTATCTTGCCCGTTATACAGTACCTAGATGCCATACCATACCTTGGTAGTGGGTTATCGATTTCTCCTATTTTCTCTTCAGTCAATTTCTGACCTAAAACAGTATTATTTAACCTTGTACCTAACCAACAACCTTCATCTCGAAAAACATTATATAAGAATTCCAGCTTATCATCCTTAAAAAGTTTGATATACTCTATATAGGTCTCGACCCACCTTTTAATAGCTAACTTTCTTCCAGCCGCAATGTCACGATCTGTATGTTTTATCACATCTTGTAGCTTTTTAAGCACTTCAGCCTGACGTTTTGTTTCTATTGGCATTTAAACCTCCCTATATCATGAAAACAACGCTATGGTACTAAGTTTGTAACTAAGTTACAACACCTAATTACTCCAGAAAGACCTATTTGATACCCAAACGTTCTGGTCAGGCCTAGAGAAATCTGTCTGGAATTATTGAGTATTTTCTAGAAATCTTAATTTGACAGCTAACACCAGGTTTTCTGGAGACTATAGGTGATGCACTTTTTCTATTTATATTCCCAAGAATAAGGTCAGTAGATATGTTGTTTTCCAGAAGAATATTAGTAAGATTAATTGGAGAAGTGCTTATGACTTTAACTAAGTGTGTTTTAACTTCGCCCTTAAGTTCTGTTCAGCAGTATCTGTTAGTGTTAGGTAAGGTTATGGTTGTAAATACAAAATCCGATCAGCAGAGGGCTGAAGATGATCTATATACTGTTTTGAGATTCAAAGAAAAAGGAGATTTTGAAAGACGGATAAGAGAACTGCTTGTTAACGATTATAAGAAACTTAAAAAACCACTGAGCAAACTCCTTGGTAAGTTAGAAAGTAAAATAAGGACTGATAAAGAGAATAACCAAGCAGCCAGAAACGTTTATGATCAAATCAAAAAATCTAAAACTAATGAAGATAAATTAAGTAATTTATTGAACTTTAAAAAACAGCTAAAAGCTTTCCTAAAAAATCAAGATGATTGTAGTATTGTGTTAAATGCGATTGACTCTGCAAGTGTTATCCCTGTTATTGAAGTTAATGGTGTGCATCCAAAAGATAGTGAGATCAAAAAGTTAAAAAAAGCTCAACCTCTCACCTCTAACAGACAAGACTTTGAAGAAGCTCTAGGATACATAGAATCACAAGAAAAAGTTATGGGGATTACATTAGAGGAAATTATGGAATACAAGCAACACTCTGTTAAGATTTTTCTACTGAACCGTGTTCATTCATGCAAAAATGGGCATTCTCAATTGCATCCTGATGTAAAAGAAGCTATAGCAATATTATCAAATGATAAGCTGAGAGCTTTCTACGATGAAGAAGTAAAGAAGAAGACGCTACAACCAATATTGTCCTACAAAGAATGTGAACAATTATATGATAAAATTAACTATGAAAAAAATGAATCTCGTATTATAATCGAAAGAGAAGAACTTGGAGAGAATATTAGGAGGGTAATGGGAGTGAAGCGCTTTACGAATGAAAGCAGTAGAGAAGATCAGAAAAATGGTACTAGTCCAACAGGAACTTCTACAAATTATAGACAAGAGCAAGTTGCCTCTAGTGGTGATAGAACACTTTATAATAGTGATATACCTTCACTAGGTAGATCGATTAAGAGCAGCCGAAGTGCACTGTTTATGCCATTTGGAGCTTCTGTTGATACGAGTACCCCGATTAAACCTGCCAATCCATCTAACCTAGTTACCACTGGTGAGAATTATACTAGTAATGCAGATCTGAGTGATGAATTGAACGTAAGTGAAGTAACTAAAATTGTTGAACGAATGGAGCTATTATCCAATAGTTTAAAAAAAATCCAAGAAATTGTGGAAAAGCTGGGTAATACTACACTAAGTGAAGAAGTGATAGTTCATGAGAGACATTTCAAAAAGTTTATGGATTTTGTAGGAGAAATTCTCGTAGATATTGGTACAAGATTACCACAAAGTGATTCTAAAAGCATGTATCTTGAACAAAAATTGAAGGGATTGGAAAAGATGAATGAATCCTTAGATAACAGTGTTCAAGAGTTAGAGAAAAAAGTAGATAAACTTGAAAAAGAGAATAAAGATTTTCTAGCAGAAAATGATGAACTTAAGGAAAAACTTGCTACAGCGAAAGAAGAAAAGGAATTGCTATTTAATAAAAAAGAAAAGATGCAGGAAGTTATAAATGGGCTGAATGAGAACAATCAACGATTAATGCAAAAAATAAATGGGTTAGAAGATGATTATGAGTATTTGTTAAGAGCGGAAAAGACAAAAAGAGAAACCGAAGATTCGTGTATACAAGTGGAGGATGCAGATATACCGGAAGGAAAAGCTGAGTTATGTAAAGACTATGAAATTAAACTAGTAAAGCTGGAACAAGAGATAGATGCAAAAGGGAAACAATGTGAGGAATTGCTATTAGAAAATAGTATATTACGAGGAAATATAGAACGATTAAAGGAAGAGAATAAACGATTAGAAGGCATTGAAGAAAGCTTTAGTATCGATCCCTCACATTTTTGCTCTGTAAAAAATTTGCATGATGAGCTTATTCTAGCTAATGAACAGCCGGAAAATATTGATATATCAATCCAGGATGAGATGGATTCAAAAGTTGCCACTGAGTCTGTGGGTGTTAATGTAAAACAAGGTTATAGTAAAAGGACTAGCAACCTATCTCGAGTCTCTGAACAAAGTTCAGCAGTAAAATCTCAATTCTCAGAAGCAAGAGCTCAGAGTAGAAAGCAAATAATTTATGCCTCTGCTTCTCTTATATTATCTGGAGTATTTGCTGTTGGCACAAGTTTAACAATGTCTCATTTAGGAATATCTATTTCACTTGCTTTGACTGCATTAACTTTCCTTACATTGGGATGTTATTGTTCATATAAGGCAAGTACAACGCTTAGGAATATTGAACTTGATCGAACTTTTAAAATGGCTGATCATGAAGCTGTTTTTATGGTTCCCAGCTTATAACTATGTGGAAAAATATATTGTTTTACTCACCCCAAGAAAAGAGATAATGGGAAAGATAAAAAGGTCTATCAGTTCTCGGTGCGGCAGATTAATTTCTGACGGTGATATAGAGCATTACTTATTTCTCTAGAGAATAGGGAATTGGCGAATAGAGTTCTAGGTGTAGAAGGAGATATAGATGAAGAAAAGACCAGATTTAGTAGAAAAATATAAGGGCTTCTTTGTAAATGATAGTAAGGGAACAGCAAAGTAGTTATATTAAGGGACTGGTTTTATGTTCTGAACTCAGATTTTCGTTAGGTTATAAAAGAAGTAATATCGAGACCTTACTTTGAAATTCCAGATTATCAGAGTACTTTGCTCTTCTGAAGTGAGTGATGTTGGAATACCTCTGGATCGCAGTACTAATAACCAAAATTAAAGAGTAAATAGTTTATAATTTAAGTATTTATAATAGAGAAATTAGCATGTATCTAAATTTGAGCAGCAAATACCTTGAAATTACCATCAATTCAGTAAAATTGAAGAGTTTTAATGGTTTAATCATGTAAAGTATTCAATAAACTGCCGTTTTTAAATTTTATCAGACTCAGTTAAAAGAGTGGAGATTTTAATGATTTACCTCAAATCTAATTAAGAGTTAAAGTGAGAAGATGTTTTAGTTTTTATGCACCTTCCTCTCTACTAATTAAGGCGTTCTTTTTATTTGCGGCTTTTCAGACGTACGATTCTGCTTAGCAACCAATCCGGTACTTCTCTACCCTTTTCCCACTTAGCAAACCTCATCTTTTCTTTTAGGTAGTACTCTCTGTAAGCTTTTACTGAATGACTAGACTTATATTGATCTGGTAACGCCTGTACAAAAGGCTTTATATCGGTTGATTGAAAAACAAGCAAATTCTTATTACTATCACACCAATCTATAACTTCTTCTGATCTATGTTTTCTTTTATATCGCCAAGTATACTCTTTGCACAGCTCCCTTCCGTATTTTATTAACCAGAAAAAGTTCCCTTTGGATTGTCTAGCCCATAGAGAACAAGGGTGGTTT